>NZ_JBWVBR010000012.1:0-157686 GCF_056629255.1 Pseudoalteromonas sp. NFXS53
TTAGCTTTTAGCTTTTAGCTTTTAGCTTTTAGCTTTTAGCTTTTAGCTTTTAGCTTTTAGCTTTTAGCTTTTAGCTTTCATCAATTTTTTCAATGGTATCAATCGGAAAATTTGCACTTTACCTCAAGTTAGCTTGAGCTTTTAAAGTTGCTTCATCAAATCAACAGACAAGAAAATAATCAAAGGATGAAGACAATGAAGCAAACAAAAATAATCGAAAGAATCACCCAACTTTTTAACGCAACCATGGCTAATAAGTAAGGAGCGCATTATGTATTTAGAACACGTAAATTTAGTCGTCAGCAATATCGAACGTTCACTCAAGTTTTATCAGGCAGCATTTCCACATTGGTTTATTCGCAGCAAAGGTGAGGGAGAGTGGTATGGTAAACAGCGTACATGGGTACATTTTGGCGATGACTACCATTATTTAGCTCTGAGCGACCACGGTGAAGGTGACAACCGCAAACTAGAAGGGCATCAAGTGGGTCTCGCACACTTTGCGTATGTTGTTCAAAATATCGAGGCGCTTGCAAAAAGAATGTTAGCGGCTGGTTTTGAAATAGATAAAATTGGCAGTGAACATCCATTTAGAAAAAACATGTATTTCATCGACCCAGACGGATTTGAAGTGGAGTTTGTCGAGTATTTATCTGATTTACCGAATGAACGAAATTCAGACTAAAGCTTTCGATTAAATATGCTTATATAAGATAGATAGCATCTGTTCTTTATCGACGGGTTTGGCAATCACATCAGCAAATCCCGTCGAATGATATAAAGCGATATCTGTAGAAGAAACATTGGCTGTTAAGGCTATGACGATTAAATCAGGGCGCATATTTTTTATATGTCCCGTCGCTTCTATACCATCCATCACTGGCATCTGAATATCCATCAACACTAAATCAATATCATCATTTAGTTTATCAATCGCAATTTGCCCATTTTCAGCCAAGGTGATTTGAACATTGGTGTCTGCCAGCATTGCATTGGCAATCATTTGGTTCATAACGTTATCTTCAACCAGCAAAATGTGCAAATGAGACAGGTCTTTGGTTAAATCAGGGGTGGAGTTCTTAGCTTGCTGGTTGTTAGATTGCTCGGCGGGGAGTGTGACTGTGAATGTAGAGCCTGAATTTTGAGTACTTTGCACACTTATATTACCTTGCATCAGCCCCACTAATGATTTGGTAATAGACATGCCTAATCCTGTGCCACCATATTTTCGTGTGGTCGTGATGTCAGCTTGTTCAAAGCGGTTAAATAGGCGGTCAACTTGGGCTTCAGACATGCCAATGCCTGTATCTTTTACAATAAATCTGAGTTGTTCTGAATCGCTACAATATTCAGCGGTAAAGGTGATGCAGCCAGTTTGGGTAAACTTAAAGGCATTAGAAGTAATGTTACTTAACACTTGGTAAATTCTAACCGGATCACCTAACCAAAAACGACCTGAAATAGAGTTATCAAATACCAAAGAAAGGCCTTTTTGATTGGCATGGTTTTGCATCTCGTGCTTTATATTCTCAAGTAGTTCAATCAGATCAAATTGCACCTTTTCTATATCTAACTTTCCGGCTTCAATTTTAGAAAAATCTAAAATATCATTAATGATAACCATCAGATTTTTAGAACAACTAATGGCACTATGAACATATTGTTCGGCCGAGGGAGGCAGCGTTAATTCTCTTAATAATTGTAGGTTGCCATACAAACCATGCATGGGTGTACGGATCTCATGACTGGTATTGGCCAAAAACGCACTTTTAGCGATATTTGCCGATTCTGCAGCTGTGACTGCTTGTTTTAGTTTTCTTTTTTGTTCAACTTGTACAGTGATGTCTCTGATCACTGCGATAAAGTGGGTTTCACTTTCTATATCTAGTTGTGTCACGGTTATGTCTATCGGAAATGTAGCACCGTTGTGTTTTATCCCTGCTAGTTTTATTTGATGATCATTGGTTTTTTGTTTGGTTAAGAGTTGAGTAAAAGCCGAAAGTAAGTTTTTGTGTTCTTTGCTCTCAATAAGCTGGTTAATATCTAAGGTCAACGCGGTATCGGCTTTTATATTAAACATGGCCTCAGCACTTTTAGAGAACAGCTTTATTTTGCCTGAACTATCAATCACAACGACGGCATCATTTAGCCCAGCTAAAATAGCGGCTTGTTGCTGTTCGGTTATTTTAACTTGTTTAGCTGCTGTTGTGGCAGTCTGTTTTAGTTGAGCAAATAAGTATTTTTCGTTTAAAAGAGCAAACCACAAAGCAACGCCGTAGGCTAATAATCTTAATAAATGCCACCCCCACCAAGATAAATCCCATAAAAAAGATTGCTGAAACATGATAGCGGCAAGGCCAAACATTGAGCTGTGCAAAATAAATAACAGGTCATCAGTTTTTTTATGCTGCTTATAAGTGGAGTACAGTTTTATCGAGGCAATTAACAAACACGTTCCGCCAATAGTATTCAGCATTATTGCAAATGATGAAAACCGTCCATTTACAACCATATCAGGCACGAGTTGAGGGAAGCTAAAAGAAGCAATTGAAAGTAACAAGGTGGCACTTAAAACCACATAAGTTAAGCCACGTTTCAGCTTAGTTTGTGTTGTTACAGGGAGTATGATTAAAAGAAATAATACACCACCAAAAAATGTGGCCGTGGAATGGAACCACACGAAGAGCTTACCGGGTTCAACTAGCGCATGAGAAATATCTAGCATCCCCATCGCCCCAACAGCAGCGGCAATGGGGATATTAAAACTGGTTCCTCGATTATTTTTTTCTAGATTTAACAATAAGAAGCAAACGAATAGAGCGATTGCACCACCAAAGACTTCGATGGCACTATGAAAGGGAATATGCTGCCAACGCCATTGAGAGAAAGACGATTTGGCCAGTAAAAAGGTGACAGCATGAACAAAGGCGCTCACTGCAATAACGATGTAAATGGAACGATTTAGCCCCTGAGAGCTAGGTTGCTGAGGCATAAAATCTCGCCCAAGTAAGCTTGAAGTGCTTTATAAAATTCTTGTAATACTTACAAGATTAGACGGTTTTACACGCTTAGCAAATTTCGGCTTTAGATGAATTTTTTAATCTTTTCAGCGACTTTTTCTATATGCTCCGGCTTAGTTTTTACTTCAGCGTGTGCTTTTAAACTGTGTAACGAACCAGGAATGATATGAAAGTGAAAGTGTGGCACAGTTTGGCCAGCGGCATTGCCATTATGCTGCACAATCGAAGTACCTTGCACGTTTAATGCTTGCTCAACGGCCTTACCTACCTTCTGTACTGTTTTCATACAAGCTAGAGCGGCTTGATCTGTGAGATCGTAAATCGTTGTAGCAGCTTGTTTTGGAATAACCAGAGCATGCCCTTCTTTTTGCGGCATGATATCCATAAAAGCAAGTGTATAGTCGTCTTCAAATAATTTAATGCAAGGGGCTTCGCCTTTTAAAATCTTCGCAAAGATGTTGTTTGCTTGGTATTGATCTCTCATTTTTGCCTCGGTTACGTCACAGGATTGTAATCTTGCTGTTTTTTATCATGCGAATACTTAGAATTTATTACAAGTAGATGCGGTAAATGGATCACCATGCATTGAGAGGCAATATAAACTATCCAGTTAAGGTATCTGACTTGCGGATAAAACCCTTCGCCTTGATTACCGTATATCCAAAAGTTGCCGATGATTGCATCAGCAACAGCAGCCAGTATGAATCCTGCGCCAACCAGTAATTCGCTCTTTGATGCTTTTAAACCGCCACAAGAAAAGATAAATGCAAGGCCAATAAAGCCAACAACGCCAATCAGCATGGCATAAATCCCTGTGCTAATTGTGATAAACCAGCCAGTGTTAGGAAGATGCATCATAACCATAGAAAGTACACCAACCACAGTTCCTGCAACCACAGGATATCTGATAAAACGTTTATCTCTGCTGTTTAATTCAATGGCATGAATACCGGCGAGCAAAAGTAGGGTGTAGCCAGGTAAGAAGAAATAAATGGAGTCGACTAAATAGTCATGTTTGATGGAGCTTTCATATCGGTAGAAGGTTTCGGGGAGATTGAAGTTAGTCACGTCTCCCAGAAGGCAAAAGCAAAGCGCTATAAAACTGAGCCATGCGATTTTAATGAGGGTGCAGTCACTTGTATTAGCGTTGACCCATCGCTTTATCAGCAAGCTATTAATCAGCAATGCAATCAAAACCATACTCTCAATGGTTAAGATGATGTCTCTCTCATGACCTTCAATTGACCAAATGCCTAATAATGCACCTATTGCATCAATGAATGCCACGCTCAATATAATGCAAGATATGCGAACGAGCATCATACTGTTCATCAAGTGTCCTTTTGCCATTTCTTCTCGTGTTTTTGTAATTAACCTTGAGCTTTGGTTACGCTAATTTATTTATGAGCTCGTCTAATAAGCTTTTCAGTTGTTTTGCTTTATCAATATCAATTTGGCTATTCTCAAGCAATTGCATAGGAATACAAGCGACTTCGCTTTTTAATGCGTGCCCTTTTTCCGTCAGTTTAATGATCACTTTACGCTCATCAAACTCGCTTCTTGCTCTTTCTACTAACTCGGCGCTCTGCATTCTTTTCAGTAGCGGGGTTAAGGTGTTACTGCTGAGCATGGCTTTATCACCGATATCACTCACCGTTAAACCATCTTGCTCCCAAAGGATCAACAAAACAATATATTGCGGATAAGTCAGACCATGGGCTTCAAGCAAAGGCTGGTAAAGACGTGTCACCAGCCTAGATGCGGCATAAAGCGGAAAGCACAACTGATTTTCTAATTTAAGTAAATCATCGTTTTGCATTTGCACACTCTCTACAGCAGCTTTTCAATCTTTTTAGCAATTGCTTGCGGTTTAGTCACTGGCGCAAAGCGGTTTTCAACTTCACCATGACGATTTATCAAAAACTTAGTGAAATTCCATTTTATGTTTTTGCCAAAGAATCCTGTTTTCTTAGATTTTAAATATTGAAAAACTGGGTGCTCGTTTTCGCCATTCACATCAACTTTTTCGCTGATCAAAAAGTCAACGCCATAGTTAATCAAACACCCTTGCTGAATAGTACTGGCATCACCTGGTTCTTGATTGCCAAATTGGTTGCAAGGAAAACCGATGATCACAAGCCCTTTGTCTGCGTATTCTTCGTGCAGATTTTGTAAACCTTCATATTGGTAAGTAAATCCACATTCACTTGCGGTATTAACGATTAATACGACTTTATCTTTAAAATCAGAGAAGTTGATTGGTTTGCCTTGTAAGCTTGTCGCTTTTAAATCATAAAACATAAATTAAGCACCTTTTATTTTAAATCTCCCAAGACTATATCGTGTGCGATTTAAAAGATCAAACACTAATCAATTAATAGTAATTTGTAATCTAATGCGAGGTGATCGCTACCCGGTAATGAGTGTGTTTTGAATTGCGATACTTTAACGCTGTTACTCGTTAAACAATGATCTATCGGCAAACCGGTTAACCAACCATAAGGATGTAGGAATTTAGAAGCATGCCAAGATGCATACATGCCAGTTTGTTGATAGCAAGGGGTGAGTTGATGATGACGTGGAAAGTGATTTGACCAAGGTGTGGTATTAAAGTCACCGGCCACCAGAATATGCTTATTTTTAGCCAGTTCAACGAAGGGTTGAACACTGCCTAATAACACATTGCGTTTTTGCCATTTATCTGGGGTACGTGGTGAGGGTGGATGCAATAAGATGAGATCGAGTTTTTGTTTTGGTAATTGCAAAGTCAAAGTAATAACAGTGCCTTTCTTAGGTAATATTTTATGTTTTTTAATGTTAGTAAGTGGGTATTTACTAATTACCCCCATCCCGTCAGGGAAGCCATCATAATCCCCATCACCAAACTTATAACGCTTAGCTGCTATTTCTAAAAAGAGTGGTTTTTGTGCTTGGTTAAATTCGTAAAAGAGATATAAGTCGGCATCGAGTGAGTTCAATTCTTCAACGGCAGTTCGTAGTACTGGGTTGTAGTAACTTAAGTTCGCCTGCACGATGTGCAGTTTGGGGGCTTCGTCTAAATATTCCGTTTCTAATGGTTGTGCTTTGCTGAACACCCAAAGGTGGCTACTGGCAAAAAATGCGATTGAGAGAACTGCTAATACCGCGCCAACTTTGACCGACTTTAGCAGCAAGGGAATGCTAAAAAACAGCGCTAATATAAAAAAATGAAGTTGAAAGTTACTCAGTAAATCGAGCAGGTAATACTCGCCACTTAATGGAACTAAAGGCAGTAAGATCAGCAGGAGTAATACTAGCTCAATCAGCAGTAAAATGAATAACAATGCATCACCAAGTCGCGTTTCTAATTAGCTAAACTTTAGTCTAGGTGACAAAAAATGAGAAGTTTTGCTCGTTTGGTGTTTAATATGAGCGCTTATTCTTGGAGATTTTTTAGAGCATTAACCAGCTCGGTTATCAATCCATTCACTCATTACCACATGGGTTTTTATCTTCACAAAATCAGGCTGGGCGTCGAGGTGTTCACGAATTTCATGCAAGCGTTGCATTGATTCTGCTTGAACAAAGACCAATAAATCCATATCACCCGTGATCCCACGACAAGTGACCACTTCAGGAATAGCTTGAAACAAAGGAACGACTTCAGAGCATCGTGCACATTGATGCTGAATTTCAAAATAAGCAGACACCCCAATTTTTTGAGACTCACTCAGTAACACTTGATAGCCTCGAATAACGCCATTTTGCTCGAGCTTTTTAATTCTCTCTGTAACGGCGGAGCGAGAAAGGCTCACGGTATCGGCAATGGCCGAGACGCTTTGGCGCGCATTCTTTTTTAATTCAGCAATGATCTGTTTGTCGAACTTATCCACTATAAAGCACTTTTTGAGATTTCTAGACAGGCACGAATTTTACACGGCCCGAATTTTTATGAAAGTGATATTGCAGGACTAAATTCGATTAACATTTGCAACAATCTTCGCTTTATATTGAAAAGCTATTCAGCCTCATAATTTGCTCGCTATTTGCAAGGAGTGAAATAAAAAAACAAATGTGACAAAGTGTTTTTATGTTTTATTTAGTGTTTTTACTCTACCTCTGGTGTTGATGCGACTTATTCTTATCTTATTAATATAGTTAGTTTTTTTATTTATTCCTCTTTTAAGCTATAAATTATTTGTGGTACTATCTTCGTAGTTTTAGAAGGCGTATTTATTGAGTCAATTTGATGGCTAAGCAAATTATTGATTAATAAATATGGCTAAACGATAGTGGAATCGATGGTAGATTTTGCTCGTTGCTTTGTTCTATTTAAGTAGTTAATGGATTAATGTTGTATGCTCGAACAGTCTAAGTCTCACCTTTCTTTTTTTTCTTCTTCTATTTTTATTGCTGAAAACGATAAAACCCTGAAAAGTTTTGGTTTAACAGAGCTGCTTTATTTCAAAAACATCGATTCGTTTGAGACTGAGTTTTCAGCCAAACAACATCTTGGGTTGATCATTTTAGATTTACCAGCCCAAAAACAAGATGAAACATTAGCTTTTTTAAGGCAGTCAGAGACGTTTTGGTTAAGCACCATATTTGTTTGCCAAGCGAGTTCGCTGTCGACTCATTTGGCTAATGGTATTTGGTCTGAGCAAAGCAAATCATTGGCTGAGTTTAGTGAAACCCGAAAAAAGCAGTTGGGAGTAAACAGCACTTTGGTTGAAACCGCGGTGATGAAGTTACTCAGTTACTTGTGGGTTTTTAAAGGTGCTACCTTGCTACCAGCAAAATCGCCTCAAATGCAATCTCTGTATTGGTACCCGTTACTAGAAGCTTGGGGCATAAAACCAGAAGACAGTATTAATTGGCTTGCCTCTGTCGTTCGAAGAAACTGGCTAGAAGTCGATTCATTGGTTAATCGCGTGCGTTATTGTCAGTCTTGCCACAGCGGTCATCTTAATTATGTTGATACTTGCCCATCATGCCAATCTATAGATATAGGGCTTAAGGCAAGTTTGCATTGCTTTAATTGCGGTCATGTTGCAGCAGAGCATGAGTTTAAGCAGCAAATCGGATTGGGGTGTCCAAACTGTTCAAAACCGCTTCGTCATATTGGCGTTGATTATGACCGACCCATAGAAAATCAGCAGTGCAATAGCTGTTTTAACTTATTTGTAGACTCAGATGTGGTTGCGGACTGCATGGATTGCGGTGAGAAAAATGACGTAAATAACCTGATAGTGCAGAGTGTTAATAGCTACAAGTTATCAGCAAATGGCCGCAATTTGGCTAAATTTGGTGAAAAGTTCAATAGCTTCATGTTCGACCAAGCTGAAAACATTAACTTCACGCAATTTTGCTGGTTATTACAGTGGCAAAATAACCTCGCGCTCAGGCACAAGCAAGAACATAGCGTTGTTTACATTACAATGGAAAATGTCGAGCAATTCATTCAAGACAAAGGCGAGAAAGTGGCTTTTTCACTGTTTGATGAGTTAGAGCAGCGGATAGCAAAAAGTATACGTCTTACCGATATTTGCTGTGTGCAAGAAGAGCATAGTTTACTGTTGTTTTTGCCACTCACTCCTTTAGCACAATTGCCAAAAATCTATCAAAAACTCAATGAAATAGAGCTTTTACAGTCTGATAAGAATATAGCTTTGTCTATTAAAGCGTTGGCGCTGCCAGATAAAAGCATGACTGATGATGTGAATATGTGGTTGTTTGAGGCACTGGAGCAAGCTAGGAGTATTGAATTTTGAGCGAACTAAATACTATCTGGTATCTAGTCGCCAACATATTCTCACAAGCGACAGAGTTTTTTACCCAAATGATGATGTTCGTGCCCATGTATTTGGCCTACGAAATGCCATTGTTTGTGTTGATCACTCTAGGCGTACTTAAGTGGCGTAGGGCAAATGCAAAACTGCTAAAAAAGCCCTCCCATTATTTCCCAAAAGTGAGTTGCATCATTACTTGTTATGCCGAAGGAAATGCGGTTAAAACGACCATAGAATCATTAGTGGAACAAACATATCCTGGCGAAGTTGAAATCATCGCAGTGGTTGATGGTGCGGTACAAAATAAACATACCTATGCGGTAGCGAATTTTTGTATGAAAACCATCAAACGTACAAAACGACATATTCGAGTGTTGCCTAAATGGCAACGCGGTGGGCGAGTATCTACTTTAAATGCGGGCCTTGATGCGGCCAAAGGTGACATCGTTGTCAATGTGGATGCCGACACCTCGTTCGACAATGATATGTTGTGCCGCATAGTGCGTTTGTTTGAAGATCCGAATGTACCCGCAGTTGGCGGTGCGCTCAGAGTAAGAAACGTAACCAGCTCTATTTGGACAAGAATGCAGGCAATCGAATATTTAGTGTCTATGCAGGGCGGTAAAACAGGGCTTGCACAATGGAATCTAATTAACAATATTTCGGGGGCTTTTGGCGCCTTTAGAAAAGACTTTTTAAAGCAAATCGGGGGTTGGGATACCCATACTGCAGAAGATCTCGATTTAACCATTCGCATTAAACAATACTTTAAGCGCCATCCTAATCTCAAAATTCCCTATGCGACACTTGCAATAGGTCACACTGATGCGCCTGATGATTTCAAAACCTTGTTATGGCAAAGGTTACGATGGGATGGTGACTTACTGTTTTTGTATTTTCGAAAACACTGGCCAGCCTTTTCACCAAAATTATTGGGTTGGAAAAGCTTCTTATTCACCTTGCTCTATGGCTTTTTACAAAATGTGATGCTGCCGTTTGTGGTATTGGTGTATTTAATTGTCACTATGATTGTCTATCCTTGGCAATTTATCGTGTCTTTATCTTTGGTTATTTTTACGCTGTATTTTTTCACCATCGCGTACTTTTATGCCTTAGTGCTATTAGGTGTATCTGAGCGACCAAAACAAGATCTTAAGTTAGCAGTGTGGCTGCCACTTTATCCCATTTATTCCATGATCATGCGCACCATTTGTTGTTTTGCATTGCTCAATGAATTGGTTCGTCGCTCCCATGAAGAAAGCTCGATGGCACCTTGGTGGGTGCTAAAGAAAGGACAAAAGTTTTAGTTATTATCCAGAACTCAGGTTTATTAAGTGTTTTTACGTTCTCGTTAGGTTTTAAAAGATGAAAATTAGGTTTAATGGAAGTACCAAGTCTGAAAATCCGCAAGTTGAGAAAGGGCTGAATGTGGCTTACGCAGGAAGCAAGCGCGCCGCCTATCAATTCCGCTGGTATCTTTTAGTACTATTGGTGACGTCTCCGATTGGGTTAGTTTTATGGTTATTTCTTTTCCCCAAAGTGTCAATTGTGGCCCCTGGCATAGTGACTAGCGAGCCGCTTACTATTCGAGCGCCATACGATGGCGTGATTAAATCTGTACATGTCAGTAAGGCGATGAATGTCGAACAAGCTCAAGATTTATTGGTACTGAGCAATACGGAGCTTGAGGCACAATACAACGAAATAAACCGACAAATGATGATGCTTTACACTCAGCAAATGCCACAAAGTCAGATCATTTTAAGTCAGTTAGAGCAACGTAAAAAAGTCGCTAAACAAGGTGTTCAGCGACAAAAAGAGTTACTTGAAAAATACGAAAGCTTTAAGCAAAAAGGGGTAATTCCCGCAGCCGACTTAGCCAGTGCGGTAAATGCGTACAATGCTGCGCAAATGGCGTATGAGCAAACTAAAGTTGACATTTCAAGAGAGAAAGAACGTCAAGAACTAGAGCGCCGTTTTGGCTTAAAAGGGCAAAGATATAATGACCTAAGCTATGAGTTTTCGCGTTTAGCGGCACTTAAGCAGTCGCTGTTTATAAAAACCGATAATGCTGGGCGAATAGAAGACGTATTGGTACAAACTGGTGATCGTGTCACTGCAGGGCAGCCTTTATTACTTATTGATACTCAAAAAGAAAGTAAAGTAGTCGCCTATTTAGATCCAAAGCACCTTGAATATTCGAACATAGGGCAAGAGGCGCAAATTCGCTTTCCAGATGGCACTAAACTTAATGCAAGGATCAGTGAGCCCACCGAGTTAACTTCTCGATTGCCAAGTTTTTTAATGGGGCCATTTGAGGGTGAAAAAACTGCACTAAAGATTACTTTAAGCTTACCGATCCCAAACCATTTTCAGGTCGAAGGGTTACCAATTGATGTCAGGTTTAAACATCAAAAGGTTGAGCAAGCATTTGCGTTGTTTGAAAAAAACGATTTGCTTTAATGCAATTTATATAATTATCTCAGGCAGTACTTTTAAAGCCTAAAAGTATTGCCCTTTTCCCTGTAATTATTTTCTATTTTTTAAACCAGTCACAAGAAAAAAAGTGATGTTATTGTTGCTTTATTTAGGCACTCGACTGTATTGCTTAACTCCCCAAAAGATACACATCTGTGTCTATAGACCCCTCTTAACTAGCCTGTAAATCATTCTCAAAACAAAAAATTAAAAATCAACTAACTGATTTTTATAGATAAATAAAATAACTCAAACTGTACTATTGACGAGGTAGTACACTCGATCTACTGTACTACTACAGATAGTACAGTGAATAATTAGCTAATGACAAAAACTACTGCACTGGCGATACAAATTGTGACCGGGGACGCTCGGCCGATTTTTCGTCAAATTGTCGATGGCATTCGAAAAGAGATTGCCAGCGGAACATTACCAACAGGAAGTAAGTTACCCAGTGTGCGTGGCTTGGCAATGCAATTGACCATTAACGCAAATACGGTAGCCAAAGCCTACAACGAATTAACTGACCTTGGCTTAGTCGAATCAAAGAAGGGCTTAGGCCTTTTTGTGACTCAGCAACAATGCACTTTATCTGAGGAAGAGCGAACGCAAAAGCTTGAGCAAGCTACCGATGATTTTATAAATGAGATCATCAGCTTGGGTTTTAGTCACCGAGAGATTATTGAGCATGTACAAGGGCAATTACAGACGATTAATAAGCAGGATAAAGAGCGTTAGTTATGGCTAATTACATTATTGAAACCCGAGCACTGCATAAGCGTTTTGGCAAGAAAGTCGCGATCCAATCTCTTAATTTGAAAATAGCACAGGGTGGCATTCATGCCGTAATTGGTGCTAATGGCGCGGGTAAAAGTACCTTATTTAGAATACTCCTAGGACTCGATGCCCCGACCTCGGGTGAGTCTTTTATCTTGGGTCATAACAGTCAGTCTTTAGAGCCTGAACACCGAGGTCGCATTGGCTATGTGAACGAAGAGCATACTCTGCCAACCTGGATGAAAGTCCATGAAGTGACCGCCATGCAGAAAAATCTTTATAAAAATTGGCGACAAGATCTCTATGACAGTGTGATCGGTAACTTTAACGTTGAGCAGTCACAAAAAGTATCGGCGTTATCTCGTGGTGAAAGAGCGGGGTTAAATCTCGCGATGGCCTTAGCGCAAGCGCCAGAAGTGCTGATTTTAGATGAGCCAACGCTGGGTTTAGACGTCGTTGCCAAGCAAGCGTTTTTAGAAGCTTTGATGTTCACCCAAGCAGATATCGACACCACCATAGTGTATTGCTCACATCAGATGGAAGAGATAGAACGTGTCGCTGAGCAGTTAATCGTGATTGAAAATGGCGAGATGAAATATAACGAATGCCCTGAAAAATTCTGTGACATGGTGACGTATTGGATTTTTGATGAGGCATTGAGTGAGTCACAACTTAGCACATTAGGTAACGTACTCTCGGCTCGCACTATAGATGAACAAACTCACTTAGTTTTGGCTGACTTAGAAGCCGCAGAGGCATTAGAAAAACTTAATGCGCTCGGCATTGAAGCCGCCACACAAGTCCCGGTTAGCTTAGATAAAGCCATCGCTTCTATCTTGGCAAAAAATCACCGAGCACCACAGTAGGAGAGCGTGATGTTTGATTTATTCAAAAGTGAATATCAGCGCTACCAACTTTTTGCTTGGGGCATATGCCTGCTTCAGTTGGTGTTGTGGAGCACATTCAGCAAATTTTTCTCAGTGGTAGAGCCGCAATCTGAGTTACACCTTTTTATTATTTTAGGTGGCGTCGCTGTTGGGGTGTTATTTGGGGTGGTGTCTGTGTCTTTGCATAAAAGAAAGAACCATTGGATCTACCTGATGCATCGACCTTTATCTAAAGGGCGAATTTATTTTGCTATAAGTCTAGCCGGTGCATTACTGCTTTTTATTGCTTTTATTCTGCCATTTTTAGTGAATGTGTTGATTGCAGATGTCACGACGAACCAAGTGGTTGAAGCAAGACATTACACTAATGTGGTGCATGCATTTTTGGTCATGCTATGTGGCTATACCTTGGGTCAATTTATTGCGTTGGCAAACAATAAACTCGCAATTGGCATATTGTTCTCACTCACTTATTTAATTTTAAGACGCCAAGAAAGTGTGCTGTATTTCTTGATGCTAGATTCAATGTTCTTACTGTTTAGCGGTTATTTAGCTTATGCCTCTTTTCGCGTTAATCTTGCTGCAGAGCAAACATCGAAGCGATTCATCGCCATTGCTGTGCTTTTTATTCAGCCTGTTGCGGTCGTGGGTTTAATATCGTTAAAAGCTTTTTATTACCATATTCCTCTAAGCTTAACTTCGCAACAATATGACTTTGCTAAACCGCTGCATGAATTAGAAACTCAAGGGCAATTTGATTATGAATTATTACGAAAGCACACTGATCTTGAGGTAATGCAATGGCTTGCCAGAGATATCGAACAGCCACTTGGCGATACGATACAAAGGCAGCTTAAACTTGCTAAAACCAACACACTATCGCGAGCACACTTTTATAAACCTCAACATAGAAATGGCTTTTACTTACATACTCGTCATAGCCAGTTTGCGCTAGAGACAGATACCACAAAATGGGTGTTCTCTCATTCAGACATGCTATTTGTCGGTATTGATAGACAAACTGGAGAACGAGTTGGTTTCCTAGGTCGCACTGGGTTTGTAGACCAAGCAAGTCAGCTGGCAGAGTCTGATAAATTTGCTGATGTGGCTGTGGCAGTACAAACAAACACTCACTATGTGCAAACCAAAAATAAGCTCTATCAAGTTGATTTTAAGAATAAGCGAATCGATTTGAAATTTGCATTAACTGGTGAAAAAGAGCACTTCACCTCGACGCCAGTACCTATGTTTGATGTGATCTTTATGAGCTCTAACCAGCAAGTTTATCTATTCAATAAAGTGAACTTTGTTGACAGTCTTGTCGGCCTTACACCAATCAAACAAGTATCATTAGACTTTGCTCACCCTCTATCGCCTGAGTTTGTGATGGCAGAGGTGATGAACGGTTATGTGCTCATGGTGCATGACGGCAATTTATTTGCGGCACTCAAAGCTGGCGCTCAATTAATTTACCTGCCTCATGAGGGCGATAACATCACACTGGTGAGCAAAGAAGTGCAGCTTTCTTCGCTGCCAGATTGGCTGCATCAACAAAAGTTACTGTTCTCTCCATTGGTGCTGAATGTTGTTGATAACCTAGTGCATTCAACTTTGATGTTTAATTCTGAACCATCAAAAGGTAAAGGTTTTATTTGGCAAAGACCGATCGATTTGAGTTTTGCATTACTGATTGTCTTTGGTTGTTTACTTTCAGTGACTGCAATCTTCTATCTTGGCAAAAAAGCTCAATTAGACAATAAAACGCATAAGTTTTGGTTATTGATTGCGCTCATCACAGGTCCAACTGCGTTGATTGCATTCTTGATACTGATGCCATGGCCGAAATTACAAGGGTTAATTGAAAGGGAGTCAGTCGCATGAGGGATCTATTCATATCTGAGCTTAATCGCTATAAAGCGTATGCCAAAACGGCGGCTTTTATATTTCTAGCCTTACTGGCTTATTTATCGAGTCAGGGCGACCTTATGGCTGGCCGCGGCATGTTTAGCAGTGTGCTGAGTGGCCTTGCGATAATACTGCCTTTGATCTTTTCTGTGACGCAATTTTTATTGCATAAAAGGAAGAACCATTGGGCGTATCTGATGCACCGCCCATTAGCAGAGCAAATCATTTTCAAAGCGTTGATCGCAGCAGGGTTAAGCATTGTTATGATGGTGCTCATAGTTCCATTACTGTTTATACTTGTTGTGTTAGACAGTGCGTCACTTGAGCTCATTGAGTTTAGGCATTACCTGTATGTAGGTCACATAGCACTCATTGCGATATTTGCGTATTTCACCGGTGTATATATTGCGCTTTCGGCAAATAAGGGGGCATTACTGATTCTCGGCATGCTGCTCTTTGTGCTCAATAGCACGCCAAACTCGCCGTTTCTTGTGTTATGTGTTGACTTGATAATGGTTGCTCTTGTGTATTTTTTAGCAAGATCAGCCTTCAAGTTGAATGTCAGTCAACACGATACTCGCATGAGTCGCCAATTTATCGCAGCTATACTCATGGGGCCTGCTTTGGGTGCCATTCTAATGTCGACTCAGGCTCTGTTTTACCATATTCCGGTTACGCTATTTTCGACCCATCCTGATCGGTTTGAAAAAGCCGACATACCTGAGTATTACGCTTCAATGTGGGGGCCAGATGCCAAAGCAGTTCTAGATAGAGTTTTACCTGCCGATGAAGCACAGTGGCGAACCCATTTGCTACCGAATTTAGAGGGTGTCAGCACATTATTTATGAGCACACATCCAACTTCATTCGATACTTTGAACCAGTTGATGCATCAAGATCAGCAACAAAGATACATAGACATGAAAACACTGACTAAGTGGCAGTTTTCACATCAATATCAAGTGTTTTTAGGTTATGACTTGGTTAGCAAAAACCTCAAACATGTAATAGATCAAAATGGCTTTCATGCTATGACATCAATTGATGACATACAAAACCTAGCGTCATTTGCTCATCCGCCAAGATTGATAGCCGGTCGTTTTATCCAAACACCTAACACGCTTTATGTGCTTGATTTCGAAGAGCAGTACATGGAAATAAAGTTTCAAACGCAAGACGGTGAATACTTTTACGGGCCTTTTGAAACTGAACGCGATGGTGAACTTGTCTCTATGGCCACAAATCAAAGAGCGTTGGTTTTCGAAAAGCGTGACTTCTTTGCCTTGAATACCAGCAGTGCTCCGCTTTTCTCTGTTGCGTATCCTGAGCAAGCCTTTGGCAGAATGTACACGCAGTTTTATATGTTACCTGACGGAGCATTATTTCTGTTTCATGGTCGCTCTTACTTTGGCTTCCAGAAACCAGGTGTGTCTGTGGTGTTTGCTGACTATGCAGGCGAAGTGACGCCAGTGACTTCAAAGCAGTATATTGCACACAGACCTTTACCTAAGTTTGTGGCCGAACAAGAGTTTTGGCAGTCGCCGATTTTCTTTGCCACCGTATTTGAAGCGGCCAATGAGGCGTTAAACAGCAATGATCAAAGCATTGGCGCTGTATTTAATCACACTATTTCGAGAACAAGGTCAGCGCAAGTTATGGCATATGCCATAGGGTTTACTTTACTCAGTATGGCTTTGGTTTATCTGCTGGCAAGGCGAGCACAATTAAGCACGCAGCAACAATTGTTTTGGGTGGGTATGGCTCTATTTATGAGCTTAATAGGCGTGGCTTGTTTTATGTTGTTGACCCCGTGGCTTAGCAACATAAGAGGCGCGAATATCAAAGTCTCATCGACTTCTTCTAACGCAATTCTAAATTAACCAAGTGATGCGCTTCGGCGCATCAACAACCAGGTAGTGAATAATGAATATGACTGACATTTTCAGTGGTATGCTTCGTTGCGCGCTGATTTTATGGGTAATGTGCACAAGCTCTGCCAAAGCTGAGTTTTTAACCGATCTCAATGAGGTCAAACAACGCGTGCAGCAAAAAAGCCGTGCGCCGCTTATTCCGGCAGTGCACTTTTTACAAAGCGAGCGTATACAGGCAGTGACCCTATCACCCAATGCTAATTATGTTTTGTATCTCAGCAGTGAAGAAAAAGCGGGTATAAAACGCTGGTCGCTTAATCAATATACCCTTGCAGACCATAAAACCACTAAGCTAGTTACACTTAGAAAGCGCCCATCATTTGAGATTTCAAAAGACGGATCAGCGTTGTTCGTGAGAGTCGGCGAGCAGCTTTCAGTGTTGCCATTAACACACAAAGCCAAGCTAAAAAGATTGGCCAAAATTGATCGGAAAAAGAAAGAACGATTTTTGGGAGTAGACCCAAGTCAGCCTGCCAGCTTTTTAGTTAAAAAGTGGCGTACCAACGAGCGCATCTTTGAAATATTGAGCGTTGCAGCTTCTGGTAAAGCGCGTGTGATATGGCAGACAACACTGCCTTTTTCACAGTTATTAGTAAACGCGAACACGGGTAACGCGGCTTTTATTAAGCAAGTGAATACCGCTGAAGGCAATCGCGGGGAGCGTTTTATTCAGCAAGTTCAGCCTGATGGGTCTTTAAAACTGACCTTTACCTGTCAATGGGATGATAAGTGCCAAATACAGGGTTTTAACGACAAATCACAACAGTTACTGATCCAAACCAATCATGATGCAGAGTTTAAAAGGCTGGCTTGGTTTGATTTAAAAACGCAGGTGTTGCTCGATGTTGCAGCACAACCACAGCAAGCCTATGACTTAGTGTCAGCGACATTGGGTAAAGACGATAATGGCTTACTAACACCAACTTCTTATTTGTACGAAGGGGCTAAAACGCAGCAATTAAGTAATCACTCTGTTGTGGCTAAACACTTAACGCATATTGGTGAATATCTCGAAGGCAAAGCATTCACGTATGCGTTACCGGCGAGTATTAAAGCCTATCAAACCAAACCTTGGTTGATAAGCTTGCAAGAGAATAGCCCAACAACCCAGTACTATATTTATCAGCCACAGCAACATACTTTGCAGCGTATTTTGTATGAACAAACAAACGCATTGCAACAAAACGATGAAGCAATGAAAGATGCTTGGATATCTGAAAAAGTGCCAGTGCAATATCAAAGTCGTGATGGATTTAATCTCTATGGCTACTTAACGCTGCCAAATGGTGTTGCGTTATCTGATGCGCCTTTGGTGGTTAAAGCACATGGTGGCCCTTTCTCACAAGTGAAATGGGGTTTTGATAGACAAACACAGTTATTGGCGAATAGAGGCTACATTGTGTTTGAACCCAACTTCAGAGCCTCAACAGGTTATGGTAAAGGGTATGAAAAAGGGGCAAATAAACAATTCGGGCTTGGCATTGCCCACAACGACATCATTGATGGTGCGCATTTCATTTTATCTCAAGGGATCGGCAACAAAGACAAACTCGCCATCATAGGCCACAGTTTTGGTGGCTTTAGTAGCCTAACAGCACTGACTTTTGAAGCCAAACTGTTCAAGGTAGGTTTTGCTGGTGCACCGGGTTTAGACATCGGCCGCTCAGCGCGGTTGTATTATCGCTTTGCTGAAAAAGTTCGGGGGCAATTTAGTGATTATTACTTTAGACAAATGATCGTGGATTGGGATGACAAAGCGGCCAAAGCACAGCTTACAGCAAACTCACCCAGCGCTCACCCTGACAAAATTCAAAGCCCTGTATTTGTCTGGGCAGGTCGCGGAGATAGAAAAATTTTCATCAATGATGTCAACGACTATGTATTGAGACTGCAAGAAGCAAATAAAGCGGTGAGTTATTTTGTTGACCCTAGTGCACTGCATTCCCCCACATCAAAGCAAGGTGTATTGGCGTATAGCTATTTGCTTGAAAGAGTATTAGCCAAATATCTAGATGGACAATATCTACCGCTAGACCCAAACAAAGACAAGCGTCTGATCCGCTTTATTAAAAAGCATATGGAAATTGATAAGCTCGCTTTATCAAATGAGCTTTAAATAAGCAGCGTAAACTTAAGCGATAAATACCGAGTGACAGAAAATAAAGCTACTCGGTATTTATCTAAATCAATCAATTTTGAGCTAGGTTTAACACAGGCTTATTTGACCTGTTTAAGCAAGGCTTTCAGTTCTTTCACCACAATACTGGGCTCATAGAAAAAGATATTGTGCTGATCGGTGTTGGCAAAACGGGTAGTTTGTTTTGTTGAGAGTGTACGCATGTCGTCAATGGCTTTGGCGTACATGGTTTTCATTCTATCCCAAGTTTTTGGGTGCCAAGTGTCGGGCGCATCGCCGCCTTGCCAAATACCATTTTTATTCCAAATCAGGGTCAGTGGCGTCGCACCAAAATCGTCGCTATTTAGAATAAACTCAGCGCTGGTTTTGTGATTGATGCGCTCAGGATTGCTGTTGGGGTCATTAAAACCCGCTTGCTCTGCTTTCATTCTGGCGATTTCATCTTTACTGTAGGAGTCTTCTTCTGGGTTCCACTTGGCTACACCGTTGTAAAACATGCCGTATTGAGTGGGATCAACCAACAAAACGGCAGAAACTTTGTCTTTATAAAGGTGATTGTAAGCACGCACAGAGTAAGAACCATAAGAGTGCGACACCATCACATAGGGCGGTTTAATTTCTGCTTTATTTAATAAGGCATCAAGTTGCTTGGCGATAACTTGAATATCGTAATGGCCTTTTGAGCGGCTGCTTTTGCCAAGATTCGCTCTGTCATAAAAGCAAATACGATTGGTTTTACTGATAGATTCGATCACACTTTCCCAGCCGCCGTCTGAGCCTGCGCCGCCAAATCCAGAATGCACAATAATATTCGGTGCTTTTTCACCAAAACATTCTATATATAGAGACGTTCCCTCAATATCGACGTGTTGAGCAACACTGGGAGATACTGTGTTGTTTGAATGTTCGTTTGCATAAGCGGTGCTAAAACCAATCAGCAAGAGAGAGGCAAATACGTGAATGTGCTTAAACATCTAATTCCTTGAATTTTAGATCTATTAGCATAAATTCACACAGATTTTAGTCGCTTGCAAGAGTAATTATTCTAGTCGCGGTTTGTATTGGGTGGCTGATGTAAAAATAATCTAAGTTACCTTGCTCAACCGAATTGCAGGCATTTTGCTGGTAAACCGTCACTTTGACGGTTTGATGTGCTGAATGTGGGTGAAATTGCGCAGAATGCAATGAACAACATTTATATACTAGCCCCACAATAACAAGGGGTAACGAGAAATGAAAACAGATAAACAAGGCATAGGGCGCTGGCAAGGGGCGGGCATGATGGCCACCACTTTGTTGGGCACTGGGGTATTTATATTGCCACAATTAACTGTGGCACAAGCAGAGTTCAGTGCGCTCTATGCTTGGATACTATTAACTCTGGCAATTGTGCCTGTCACGTTGATTTTTGGTAAATTGGCTGCACGTTTTGCCCATGCAGCAGGGCCAGCGTATTTTGTCGAAAAAGCATTTGGCAAGGTTGCAGGCCGAGTGATTGGCTTAATGTTTATGTGTGTGGTGCAATTGGCGCACCAGCAGCCATTGTTATGACCTTTATGTTTGTGCAACAAATTGTGCCAGTACAAGGGCAAGCTTTACTTTTAGGTCAGCTCTCTACCTTATTGTTTTTATGGCTAATAAATTTACGCGGTATTCAAGTATCGGCCAAATTACAATTTGCGCTTACGCTGATTATTTTAGCTTTGGTGATCTTACTCTTTGGCAAAAGTAACCCTACTGCAGCTACCTTTAACACCAGCTCATTCGATACCTACGCCATGCTTGGCGCTGCGGGTATCGCATTTTGGAGCTTCTTAGGTGTTGAGGCAATGTCGCACCTGTCGGATGATTTCAGAAACCCAGAAAAAGACATGATCCCAGCGATGCTCATCGGCACAGTATTAGTTGGCGCTGTGTATGTGGCCTGCACTTTATTAGTTATCGCTTATCCGAACAACGAATCACTCAGCATGGTTGGACTGTTCAATGCGTTCTTTGGTGAATTATTCGGTTATAACGGCCATTATATTATCGGTGTATTAGGCGTTGCTGGTGGACTGGCAACCGTTAACGTGTATACCGCAAGCCTTGCACGATTGATCTGTAGTTTCGCAGAGCAGGGCGTATTACCAAGTTATTTGGCAAAACGTAATGAATTCAATGTGCCTTTAAGCGCGCTAACCACGCTCATGCTGGTCATTGCACTGGTATTAATTGTCACATTTTACAGCCAACAAGACCTAGAGGACTTAATTAACTGGGTGAACGGCGTGTTTGTTGTGATTTACGCTGCGGCCATGTTAGCGGCATGGCGACTACTAAGTGTGAAAAACCGCCCGATGATTTTACTCGGTCTAGGGTTTTGTGTGGCACTTGCCATCGGCATAGGTGCACATATGATTTATGCATTCATTCTAATGGCCGTGATCACCCCATTTGTGATGCTGCAAAAGCGGAAGCAGCTTTCTAAAGTGAGTAATGCTTAGCGTTGGGTTTAATTGCTTAGTGATTTTTAAATCGACAAAGGCATGATATGGGAGCGTCATGCCTTTTTTTTTGGTGGCAGCTTATATTGATGTCTATTTGAAAAAGTTGCACTTTTACACTTTAAATTATTGTTTACAATGAAGTTTTCTTGTGTAAGTATTTGGCGTAAGATAACTCATTTTGTCTGAGTTTTTATATATAAATTGGAAAGGAATAAGCTGGTAGCTGGCTTGTTAGTTTAATCGCACGTGTATTAATTTTAATCAACAAAGGGATTTAAAGAATGAGATTTGTTTTACCGCTTATCGCTAGCTTTCTATTTGCAGGTACTTCATTTGCAGGTACTTCATTTGCAGATAATGACTTTTCAGCAATAGATAAGTACGTTAATTTTGTAAAAAAAGAAGTAGGTTTACCGTCAGGCACTGCTGTTGCAATTGTAAAAGATGGAAAAATCGTTTACGAAGGGTATTTTGGATACGCCAATATAAAAGAAAATAAAAAGGTTAATGATAAAACCGCCTTTTATCTTGCATCGGTTACCAAACCCATGTTTGCTTTATCAATGCTATTAATGGAGGAAAATGGCGATATTAAAGACAGTACTTCTATGGCTGAGATGTTTCCTACTTTAGAGTTTCCTTTTATTGATACAAATAAGATTCAAGTTAAACACCTCGTTTCTCATACTCATGCACTAGCTAATCGTCCCTTAGAAGACACTCTTGCATTTACAGGGCAACATAATAAATTACAGCGTCAAAAGTTAGCCTCTGCAACTAAAAATGAACCAGCCAATCAGTTAGGACACTACCAATATAGTAATGTCGGTTACAACATATTAAGTGTATGGGCTGAAGATAAATTCAAGCAAGATTGGCAGCAAACCCTTGAAGAATTGGTTTACCAACCTTTATCAATGAACCACACCTCATCGTACATTAGCGATGCAGAAAATAAAGGCTTTGACATTGCACGTCCTTATCATTTGTATGCTGCTAATCCTAACGAAGTCATGCCTTTTGAAAAGAGTAATTCTACTTTGCAAGCTGCCGGTGGCACTTTTTCATCAGCAAGGGATATGGCAAAGTTTTTGATTGCACAATTGAACGAAGGTCAGGTTGACGGAAAACAAGTCTTTCCTGCTAAAGTTATTAAAAAGTCTCACCATAGGTTAGCTACTAATGACTTAAAATATAGGGATTTTATTCGTAAGGGATATGCATGGGGTTGGTACATTGGCCCTTATAAAGAAGAGAAAACATATCATCACTTTGGCGGGATAGCAGGTTCGCATACGCATACATCTTTTATGTTAGCGCATAATATTGGACTGGTAGTACTTAACAATGAAGAAACCGTAGCTGGCCCTATGACAGCAGGTATCGCGGATATTGCTTATAGCATTTTATTAGGTAAGGGTGATGTAAATAAAATTACAGACTCTCGTATTGATGCTATGAAAAAAAGCTGGTTAGCAATACAAACAAATATTAAAGAAACCAATAAAGCGCATGAAAAAAGAAATACTTCAAGAACAATGGTTTTAACACGAGAAAAAGCAGAATATGCAGGGACTTTCCACAACCCATTATGGGGTAATCTAGAAGTCGAATTGCTAAAAAGTAATGCTCTTAAATTTAAATTAGGTGAATTAAATGCAGTCGCAACGGCAGCAAAACGAAAAGACGAATTGAGAGTTCAATTTGCTATTGGTGGCGGAAGAATAGCAGCTTTTAAAATTGTTGAGGATAAGGTGATTTCAGTTGATATGCATGGTATTAATCCTTTGGCTGTCGAAACATTTACACGTTTATAGTGTTGAAGATCGTTAACTAAAAAGAAATCTAATTTGGATAATTTACTGTTGTCAATTATTTATGTCTCTCATAGGTTAACCAATTTTTTTGTCGTTTATTTGGGTTGTTTTATAGCCCTTCATATTGGAGTGATTCATGGTTGATAATTATTTAGAAATAGCACTGATCTTTGCGTTTGCTTTAAATATCATTGTTACGTTAATGGTCGCAAAATCTGACTCCTTTGATAAAGCACAAAAGATTGCTCAAGTCGCCTTTATTTGGCTAGTGCCGTTTGTAACGTCAATCGGTATTTTGATATTTATCCTTAGCGACAGGGACCCTAAATTACCACCGTCTTCTTCTGGAGCTGGTGTAAATGAAAAAGTCAGTCAACTTGAGTAAATCAAAGGCTATAACTTTAGGTGAAAACAATTGAGTTTAGGTAATTGGGATAGTGCGCTATTCAAAAGCTTGTTCACCTCGAGCCTGGTTATTCCTATTGCTTTCTTAATTAAATCATCTCAACTACATAAATTCGAGCCAACTGAATTAGTTGGCCTGTTTGTACCATTCCTGTTTTATATCGCTATATTTTTGTTAGTTTCACTCGTTGGGTGGTTATTAATAGGGTTTCCCATTCATTGGCTTGCTTGTAAATTAAAGCGGACGAGTTATTTTTATTATGCATTCGTACCAGCTTGTTTCTTATGTGTTAGTTACTTTACAAATGGACCATGGTTGTTCGGTCTTATAGCGTTAGCGCAAGCTTTATTATTTAAGTACTTTGTATTTAAAGTAAGAACATAAATTGTACTGATTTTCTAGCTTAAACTATTCTGCTCCCATATTTATTGAAAAGCACTCCTTACGAATGCGACTCAAACCACCCCTTCACTTTCTTCATATTCGCACGGCTGACTGGCACTTTATCTTGATTCGATAACACCAACTCGCCTTCGCGATTCTTCCTTAGTAACTTTTCTGCGTGATTGGGGTTTACCCAATAACTGCGGTGGGTTTGTCCTGCGCCGAGTGTTGGGTCGATGTTTGAAAGTGCTTCAATGGCATCTTTTAAGTTGTATAAAATCAGATGTTGTTCTTGCTCTGTAATGACTTTCAAATAATGCAGTTCTGCTTTTAGGCAAATGAGTGAGTCTATGTTGTCTATTTTTGCGATTTTTAAAAAGTCATGCTCTGGCTGTGTAGTTAAATTGTCTTGTGGATCAACTTTAGGCTCGGCAATTTCAGGATCAACCGTTACAGGCTCAATCGTCTCGATTTTATTTTTATTAGTAATACTATCAATGGCTTGATTTGTTTCTTGTGACGAGGAGGTTATGTTTTCAGTGCGTTTGATCTGAAAGCCACTTAGCCAAGGCAGATTTATCGCCACCCATGAAATGAGTGCCGCGGGTGCCATATTTTGCCACTCTTCAAATAGGGCATATAAGGTATACGCGGTTTCATGCTCTATATATACGTCGCGCAATAAAGAAAATGGCACATAAATAGTCACCGCAATCACTGAGCTGATGGCCAGTTTAACCAGATCGTTTTGTCGTGCTAATACGCCTTTCATTAAGGTGTGCGTGGCAATAAAAAACGCCAAACCAGAGAACACTTGTACCTGCCAAACGACAAAATTTAGCCAATGTGGTAGTGCATTGTCATCATCTGAGATACTTAAAAGGCATGCTAAAAAGAAGCCAATACAAGCAAAGTAGCGCCAAGGGCTAATGGAACCAATTGGAAATTGCCCATTCATACAATAAACCGCCCATTCATACATAAATCAAGGGCTTAATTAAACCAGAAAGCAACAACAGCGTAAATTACTGTCATTAAATAAACGCATATTGAGGATGCAAAAATGACTTTTATTAAATCCACCTTAGCTGTTTTAGTTGGCACCTTCGCGACAAACGCTTTAGCTAATACGCAAAATAACAATGACGACGACAAAGCAAATATAGAAAGTATTACTGTGGTGGCTTCTAAGCCTGACGGCATAAAAATCAGTTCTGGTAAGTTATTGTCTCTACCCGGTACGGGCAATGATCCATTAAAAGGTCTTGAAGCATTACCGGGTGTGGTATTAGCAACGCCCAGTACAGGTGGCCCAGTTGCACAGCCTGCCATTCGCGGCAGCTCTGTGAGTGACAATTTATATCTAACTGACGGACTTGAGATGGGCTATGTGTTTCACAATGATGGGATCAGTGTCTACAACCCATTATTGATAGAAAGCTTTGAGTTAAAAACAGGTGCGTGGTCGAGCCAATACGCCAATGCAAATGGCGGTGTGATTTTAACTGAGCTGAGAGATCCCGACGCAGATAACCCAACCAATGTCTTAAATTTAAGTTTCTTTAGAAGTGGCTTTTTGTATGAGCAAGCCATCGCAAATAATGCAGCTTTTTATGTGTCTTTTAGAGAAAGCTTAGTGCATACCTATGTCGATAACTTTATTGAAGACGAAGATTTTTCTTTTGCGGTGCCACCACGAAATCGAGATTACCAAGCCAAACTGATTTGGGATTTAGATGACAACAATGTGATCAGAGCGACCGCCAGTGGTGCGAAAGATTACATCGAAATTGCCTTCGATGCTGATGGCAGAGATATAGGCAAAAACCCAGATTTGGCATCGGGCGAACGTTATCAAACGTATTTTCATAGCCAAGCAATCAGTTGGCAGAATTTTAATGGTGATTTCGAAACCACCACTAGCTTAAATTTACTGACGCAAAACCAACAAGAGCGAGAAGGGGATGTGTTTCGATGGGATGCAGACATTACCAAAGTTATTTTAAAGGCTGACAGTCAGTATCAAGGCGAAGACGTTGACGTGCTATTTGGCGCCAAGGTGCAATCGACAGAAGTCGATTATGTCAGTAGTGGGCGTCTATTACCTTGTAACTTAGAGTTTGAAGTGTGCCCGCCGAGTTATTTTAGTGATATGTTTGCCGAAGAAGGCACATTAAAATTTGAGCAGTACCATGCTTATGTTTCGGCGAACGGAGATTTAAGTGCAAATTGGGATTACCAAGTGGGTGTTGCGCTACTTGGCACTAATAACAACAGTCAAACTTATCTGGAGCCACGCGCACGTGTAGGGTATCGATTAAACGACGCACATAAATTGAATTTAAGCGCAGGTATACACCATACATTGATTGATGATTATCAATACCTTATTGAAGGTTATGGTAACACTGAGCTCGAAGCCAGTGAGGCAACCCATATTGTACTCAATCTTGAATCGACCCTTGATGACGGGTTAAGTATGAAAACAGAGCTGTTTTATAAAGCGCTTGATAACCTTGTAGTTGCAAACCCGAATGCGCAAAAGCGCTCATTAGCACAAGATGTGTCTGGTTTTACTCGATTTGAAGATGTCGCCAGTGGCACAGCCTATGGTATTGAGCTTTTGGTGAATAAACAGCTTTCAGATGATTGGTTTGGTTGGGCGAGCATTGCCTACAGTAAAACTGAGCGAGACAACCCGCTGACACAGCAAAAATTTAACTCTGAATTTGACTTGCCTTGGGTGGCGAATATCGTACTTGACTACAAGTGGGATGAAAACTGGCAAATAGGCGCGAAGTGGCGTTTCCAAAGTGGCCGAAGATACACGCAAGTAAATTCTGCAACGCCTTATGTTGAACCAAACAGTGCTACTAGCGAGCCATTATTTTATGTGCCAAACTACGGCGAGTTTAACGCTGAGCAGTGGGGTAACTATCATCGTTTAGATATTCGTGCTGATTATAAAACCGAGTGGTTTGGTCTCGACACCAACTTGTATATCGAAGTGTTAAACGTGTATGGCTCAAGAGCAGTACAGGAGCTCGAATATAACGCGGCTTACACTGAGTTTGAAAAAGACTATCAATTTCCAGATATGCCACTGCCATCAATTGGGATCAGTATGACTTTTTAAAGACAGTTGTCATTTTGAAAAGGTGTTTAAAAGAGGCTTAAAAGCCTCTTTTTTATTCTGTTAAAGTCAGTAAATATCTGGTCTTCCATTCGTTTTATATTGTTTTTCTAATAAAGAAATACGCTTGCCTAAGATGACGATTGTAATAGAAATTGCGTATTTAAGTCATTGAACTGTAATTGATATTTAGCCTAACTTTAAAATAGAGCCTCTATTCTAGCCTGCGTTTTAAACCCAACAAACAACGTAGCAAGGTAAAAAAATGAAAACGAATGGATTAAAGCTCAGTGCGCTCACACTCAGTATTTTGGTTGCATTATCAGGGTGTATCGACGGTGATGACGGTGCGCAGGGCGCGCAAGGTCCACAAGGTGAAACGGGTCAACAAGGTGTGCAAGGTGAAGTAGGTGAAACAGGTTCACAAGGTGAGGCTGGCGAAACTGGCGCACAAGGTGAAGCAGGCGAGAATGGTCTTGATGGCACAGCTGGTAAGTTAACACGCTTAGCAACAGTGCCTACTGGTGCTGAAGTAACGGGTATCTTCTTAACGAAAGAAGGCGACTTGTTCTTCAACGCGCAACACCCTTCTGATAGTAATGTAGAAAAAGATGATTTAAACGACAAAACATACCATACAGGTACTGTAGGTGTTCTTGCTGGTGTTAACTTTAATAAGCTACCAAAAACATTGGTTGACTCGCCGGTACCTTCAAGCGAGAAAGAGCGTCAAACAGTGATGTCGGCATATGGTCAGTATCAAATTCTTGGTCAAACTGGCGATACTTATGCGGGTAAATTGCAGTCTGGTTTAGGTCATATCTACTCACATCAAGATAATCAGTTAATCCTAGAAAACGATATGCCTGATTTCAATGGTTTCATTCCTACAGGTGAGGGTAAAGGTTATCTGTTCACTAACTGGGAAATGTACCCAGGTGGTATGAGCCGTTTAGCATTAACGAAAGATGACAAAGGCATGTGGTCAGTTGATGATGCCATGATGCTTGATTTTAAAGGTGTTCACGGCACGGCAGCAAACTGTTTTGGCTCTGTGACGCCATGGAATACACCACTTACTTCAGAAGAGTGGATTGTTGACACATCGGTTAATTCTACAACGAGTGCAAGCTGGAATAATCAGTCTGAAATTGACACAAGCATCTTGGGTTACATGTGGAAATTAACGGCACCAGACGCGCCAAACCCATACCGTTATGGTTACATTGCCGAAGTACAGAAGCCTACAGAGGCTGAACCAGAAGTGGTTAAGCACTATGCATTAGGTCGCTTTGAGCATGAAAATGCAACAGTAATGCCAGATGGTAAAACAGTGTATATGTCTCAAGATGACACTGGTGGCGTACTATTTAAATTTGTTGCCGACACACCAGAAGATTTAAGTGAAGGCACGCTTTATGGCGCGAAGTTAATACAAGATGCAGGACAAAATGACCCTGCAACTACAGGCTTTAGTGTTGAATGGAAAGAGATTGGTCGTGGCGATAATGCCACAATCGAAGCTTGGATCGCTGACTTTGATGGCATTGGTACTGAAGACTATGTTGAAGGCGAAACTAGCTACATGACTTTGGCTGATGTTGAAGCGTGGAAAAGCGGTGAGGCGACATACCCGACTGTTGAAAACGGTGGTGGTAAGGTCACCGCGGGTGCACCAATGGATGACCGAGTGGTGTTCTTAGAGTCTCGTCAAGCTGCTATTGCAAAAGGTGCAACAGCAGAATGGCGTAAGCTTGAAGGTATTTCGATTAATACTGATCGTGCTAAAGAAGCCATTGAAGGTGTAAATACCATTGCTGACGAAGAAGTTACTGAAGCGTTTGTTTACATCGCGATTGCTGATTTAGATAACACAATGACAGATGGCAAAGGTGATATTCAATTATCAAACCGCGTAAAAGACTGTGGTGGTGTTTACCGAGCTAAACTAGAAGCGGGTTATAACATTAGCCGTATTGAACCTGTTGTGATGGGTTCAACTTTCCGTGGCTCTTTCAAAGATGCGACACGCTGTGATGTTAACCAGTTGTCTCAGCCTGATAATGTGATTGTAATGGATGATGGCCGCATCATTATTGGTGAAGATGGCTTCCAAGAAAACAATACATTATGGCTATACGAGCCAGTAAAGAACTAATCCAGTTGTAGCAGAGATCGTCAGATCTCTGCTTTTTTCATCAGTGGTAATCATCATGCGAACACGATTAATTTGGCTATCATCTATGGCCACTGCACTTCTTACAGCGTCATGCTACGGACATGAAAGTGCAACTGAGTACAAAAACACTAACACGCTCAAGGCGCTCGACTTTATTAAAAATAATGAGATTTATAATCCAGAGTCAGTGATCCCACCTCAGTGTTATACCAAAACTGAAGGCAAGCATAACCCATGCATGGCATGCCATCAGAGCTACCCCAGTAATGATAAAAGACCCAATATCATGAATGATGGTGACTTGCAGGGGGACTATCAATTTTCTGATGAGGGCATGACAAACAGTTGGAAAAACTTATTTGTTGATCGCACTTTAAAAATAAAGGGCATTGACGACGCTTTTATCAAAAAATGGATCAAAGAAGATAACTACTCCGAATTTATAAAAAGCCATCCAACCCATCCGCAAATTAATGCAGTCGCACTGCAAGATTTATCTACTCCTGATAAAGCTTTTAATCAAAATGGCCTTGCTGTTGATGGCAGTTATTGGGTGGCATTTAACTACAAACCATTTCCAAGTACCTTTTGGCCAACCAACGGTTCTACAGGCGATGTAATGATCCGCCTTGATAAGTCGTTTAGGCAGTTGAAAGGCGAAGATAGCCTAGACGTGTATTTTGCTAATTTAAGCTTACTTGAAATGTCTATGAAGCGATTAGACAGCATCACAGTACCTAATATAGATGAAAGAAAGCTACAGGTTGACTTAAATGGTGACGGTAAGCTTTCTGTGATCACGACAATGCAAAAACGTAGTCATTATCTTGGTGACGCAAAGAAAGTGCCTTTAACAGATATGTTATATCCGCAGGGGACCGAGTTCTTACATACTGTTCGTTACATTGGCGTTGACGAAAATGGCAAGCCATACAATGCAGAGCGCATGAAAGAAGTCCGCTACATGAAAAAACATGCCTTTAAGAATAACCGCAAAGTAGCGATTACTTATCACAGAGAGGCGAAAGAAAAAGAGTTTGAACAGCTCCCTCGCACAATTAACTTGCGCGAAAGGGGTATAGATAACGGCTTTAGCTGGACCATAAACGGCTTCATTGAAGATGAAAAAGGCCAGTTGCGTCAACAACATTATCAAGAATTACAGTCATGTAATGGGTGTCATAAAACTGTGGGTACAACCATAGATCAAACGTTTTCTTTTGCTCGCAAAGTTGAAGGTGCTAAAGGGTGGGGCTACATCAACCTGAAAACACAAAAAGACACGCCAACACTGGGTCAACAGCAAGGTGAGTTTTTAACCTATCTGCAAAGAGTTGGCGGGGGCGATGAGTTCAGACAAAACAAAGAAATGCTGCGAAAGTGGTTCAATCACGATGGCTCGGTTAAAATAACGCAGGTGCAGGCATTACCGAATATTTATGAACTCATCATGCCTTCAACACGCAGAGCGCTCGATTTAAATAAAGCCTATTTTACGATCATGAAAGAGCAAAGTTATCTGTTTGGTCGAGAAGCAACATTGGGTGTAGCCACGAATGTGCTTGAAAAAGTGGAAGATAATATGCCACCACTAGAAGAAGACTTCAGGTATGGCTTTGATATTCGACTTGATTGGGCGCAGGCTGAAAATAGCGAACCCTTAAAGGAGTAACGGTATGGAGCTACTGCTTGAATTTCTCTTTGCCTGTTTGCTCATGGGATTAGCGATTGGGCTAGATGTTGCCATAGTCACAGCACTTTATAGTAAACAACTGAGCGACAAGGCAGTGAAAGTGCGTTGGGTGGTGGGTGTTACTGCAACCCATACTTTGTTTCCAATGTTTGGTTATATGCTGAGTTATTTTGGTTTGAAATGGCTACCGAGCATTAGCCCCATCATTGGTTTAGTTGCATTCGCGTTTATTGCTTATTTTCTGTATCAAGAGTTGCAAGACTATCATGAGGGTGATGAGGCCAGCTTTACCCATAAAGCAATTTCATGGGCGTTGATCATCGCAGTGAGTTGGGATGCGCTTTGGTCAGGACCGGCGAAATCGGCGCAGATCATCAATTGGCCGGAATCATTGGTGTGGCTGTCATTTTTTGTAGTAGGTGGATTAGTGTTGTTGTCATCGCAAATCGGCTTATTGCTTGGCCGCTATTTGCTTGCGTCTCAGAAAGATCCCAAGGTGAATCGAGGCTGGCACTGGTTGCAATATTCGACCATAGCTTATTTTGGCTTATTAGCTTTATTTAGGTATACATTTAATAGCCAGGTTCATGATGGCGCGATATTTATGTTGGCTGCAACACTGGTTGGCAGTTACGTATTTTATCCGGCGAGGCAAAATAGAGACTAGTCTAAAGGCGGCTTTTACTCGTGAAGCTTATATGGGCAAGCTGCTTTTATTCACATGAAGTTTTTTATTCGCATGAAGCTTTTTATTCGCATGAAACAAAGGGGTTAGCGCAGTTCTGGCTACCCCTTTTATCTTTTGCAAAGGAAATAGGAAAATTCATATTTACAACTAGCTAGCCTGAAATTCAGGCCATAAAAAGTCAAAATCGCAACACAAAATGACTATTTGATCTGACTTTAATTAACTATAGACGAAGATATGCAGTTTCGCTCATTTGTTGAGCTAATATCTTTACTTAAAACTGATATTGAATACTGACTCCCGCTTGCCTTGGTGGTGCGAGATAAAACTCTGCGACACCAAATGACGCTGTAAAGTCGTTTGAACCGATAACATGATATTTGTCTGTTAAGTTGGTAACAAACGCAGTGACACTGAGTGACTCGCTGATTTGATAGTTTGCAGATACATTCACCAGAGCTATGCTCTGTTGAGTTGCAAAAGGACTATTAAAGACGTCATTGTAAACTTTACTTCGATACGCCCAGTCTAGACGAGTTGAAAGCTGCTGGCCATGGGATAACTCCCAGTTATATTTAACACTCATTGAGGCTGTCCACTTAGGTGTTTTAATCAGTTTGCTGTCTGTGGTGACTTCAGTAGCTGTTCCAACATCGGTAAACTTGGCATCTGTATAAGATAAACTACCAGAAAGAGTAAAACCGCTGTCAGTGATGCGCTCAAACTCTATTTCAGCGCCCTGAGTTTCAGTATTACCAACGTTATCGATAAATATTTCGACGCCAGAATCCTCGCCTGACTCTCCTCCTCTTAATTGCATGTCTTTGTGTTTCATAAAGAATGCCGTTGCATTTAATCTTAGAGTGTTATCAAACCACTGAGAACGCATACCCAGTTCAAATGCGGTTAAGTATTCGGGATCAAAAGGTCTGGCCGAAACGGGCGTATTAGCCACACCATTAAAACCGCCAGATTTGAATCCGCGGGACCCCGTTAGAAATAGCATCAAATTGTTTGAAGCTTGATATTGAACACTGGCTAAAGGCGAAAATACCCGCCAGCTTTTTTCTATTGGACCTTCTGGGCTCGTATCAGTTCTTTCTATGGCGACAACTTGGGCAATATTTCGGGTTGTAATGACTTGCTGCTTTTTCTTCTCACGGGTGATACGACCACCTAAAGTTAACGTCCATTGCTCATCAAAGCGATAGTTACCATTGAAAAAGGCTGCGACACTTTCACTCTCAATGTCATTATTGAATGTGTTATCTAAGTCGAGTCCGATATTTAAGGGGTTACCAGCGCCTCCAATTGCTGTCGGGTTGCTTAACGGAGAGCCATCAAGTGGGCCGGGTATGGTTTCTAGCCCAAGATACAAGCCCTCGATAAAAGTAAAATTAAACAAATAGTGAATTTCTTCATCAATGGCAAACAGGCCTAGTAACCAATCGAACTGGCTACCGACACTGCCTGTTAAATTAAACTCCTGACTTGTTTGTTTTTGAGTTTGGTAGTCTCTGGTGACGCCAATATTAAACGAGTTATTGTCAAAATCACGACCATATACGGCTTCAAGGCTTCGATAGGAGCTAATCGACTTGAGCTTAAGCTGATCTGAGATATCCCACTCAATATTTGCTTTGTAGCCATATTGATTCAGGTGATTTTCATTTTCATCAGTAGAGGCACTGCGAAATTTATCATCAAATACGGTCAGTTTAGGATAAGGGTCAATTGCAGGGGATAATTCAGCGACACTGTTATATAAAACAATGAGTGAAGCATCATCATTCTTTTTAGGGAGCACTGAGGGCGCACTGCCATTGTTTTGTCGTTGTCTATCATAACTCAATTCAAAATTTAGCTGCTCTGATTGTTTAAAATTCAGTTTCGCAATGACATTGAGATCGTCTCGGCCGCCTTCTTTATCACCATTCACACGGGTGACAAAACCTTCTCGATAGTTCTTCGACAAAGCTAAGCGCGCAGACACGTTATCATAAATAGGAGAATTGAAGATAACAGAGGCATCTTTTCGGTTAAATTCGCCGATGGTCACCTGACCATTAAACAGTTTTTTGTCAGTGACTTTATTTGTGAACACATTAATGGCGCCACCAATGGTATTTTTTCCAAACAGTGTGCCTTGTGGTCCTCTTAAGACCTCAATGCGATCAATATCTAAAAAGCTGTAAATACCACCGGCTGAGCGGGCATGGTAAACACCATCTATATAAATGCCAACACTCGGATCTGTGGTTGGAATAGGGTCCACTTGTCCAACCCCTCGCATGGTGATCCCCGCACAATGCGTACAGCCTGAGTTCTCGCCTACCGTGGTAATTTCAATGTTGGGAATAAAGTAAGAGGCTTCTAATAAATTGGTTAAGCTGCGCTCTTTCAAAAAGCGATTTGACATGACAGAAACTGAAATGGGAGTGCGTTGCAAGTCTTCTTCGACTTTTCGAGCTTCGACGGTGACATTGATTAGTTCACTCAGCGACAAAGAAAATAAGTCTATTTCTTCATTGATATCTGCTACTACAGTGCATGGTAAACAGGTCAAAAATATAAAAGTCGCAACGCGAGTTTTCATTTTAAAAACGTAGTTCAAGGTAAGAGTCTCAACTTGAATAAACGATTAATTAAGTGTAGTTGAAGTGCCTTAGGTTTGTTGCGTAAATTTAAATTTTCAAAGGCCTAAAGCGAGCAGGTTACAAGTTTTTAATATTTTTTAATGGGTTTAGATACCAAAAAGGTGTTTATAGTGCAGTAATTTACAATAAAGATGGGTGGTAGCTCAGATTTTACCAGCCTTAAGTATTGGACGTCGTATAGCGATGAATAATTGTATTAATCTCTTCTTGAAGTAACGAGATTGCATTATTAATTTTGAGAATGTCTTGTTCAGAAAAGCGTTCACGATTGAGCATAAAGTGAATGGGGTTGTCATTGACTATATAAGGGTGAAGCTGAATGTTACCGCCTCGGTACGTAGAAAAGTAGTAAAGCCCTGCCATTTCATCTTCGACCAAAAACTCTACTCTTTTTAAATGCACCATGCTCATGCGCTGTTTAATGCTTTTTACAAAAGCAAACTGTGACTTGTTTTCTGGTTTTTGAAAGTGCCCATCAAATTCATCGCCGTAAAATGCACCAGGGTTTATCACAAATGACATTTTTCGGTCGAACAGCGTTTTTAAGTCGTTGATAGGTTCAACGGGGAGGTGAGTGAATAACCGCATTCTTTCGCGTCGATACGGCGCTGTAAAAGCGGCGATCTTTTCTCTTTCATGATTAAAACTTGAAGAGGGAAGCGCATCAACTAAGCCAATACTAAGCTCTTTTATGGCTCTGTCGGTGGTTGGTAATCTAACAAATTCAACGCAGTAGCCTGCTGTTTGAAACACTTTTCGGCTGATATCTATTTCAAGACCAAAGGCTCTGTCTTGTTGATACATGACATAAGGCGGCCAAGTCGCACCAATGCCCACGTGCACGGTTTTGTCTTTGGCACATTGCGCAAATAAGTTATGGCTGAATAAGAATAGGAAAAAGCAAACACTCAGTCGCAATATAAAGCTCATTTATCAATATCATGATTATCAATTGAGTATAGACAGAAATTAAATCGTAAGGAATTGGTTGAGACGAAAACAAAAAGATAAGGTGTTTTATGTAAACGCTTATCTTTTTGCTAAGAATATTCGGGTATTAACCGCTATAAGCTTATGGGCAGGTTGACATATCTTTTGATAATTCGCTGATGAAATTACCTGATTTATCAAGATAGCGATAAACCATGGTCACGCCATACTCTTTGAATGCTTTTAAGTCTTTATTGCCGCACAGTGGCTTTATTACTATGTCTTGAAGCAGTGTTGTAAATTGATTGGGGTCTAATTGCTCGACACTGTAGTTAATCATAGTGTTGTTATAAATAATATGGCTGCTAAATGTCGCAACAGAGTCTAATCGTGTTTCTTCATCTAACATCACAGGCCCGTTTTTATTTAACATTGCTGCGGTTTTTGTAAGCTCAACAGATAGACTTCGTTGATCAACAGTTTGTGTGGCGAAACCGTTAGCGCTAAATAGTAAAGTGGCAAGCAGAGAGGGTTTGAATAAATCCATTTCGTATCTTCATTATTATTAAAAAACGAATAATACTCGAAAAAGGGGACGAAAATCTATGTAACAAGTTACTTTTGATAGTGAGAGCCCCAAACCACTTTACTTTAAAAGTAAGGTGGTTTGAGGAATGTAGAACGTTTTTTAAAAACGATAGCGAATTTTGGCTACAAAGTTGTCACCAGTTCGATTGTCCCAGCCCTCTTTGAATAGCGAGAAGTTGCTCTGATCTAAATCATCGATAGATTGCCCGCCACGGCTGTAAACCAAATAGATGTTAGAAAGCGGAGCAATCTCATAACGGTAGCGAATTTGTAGTCGTGTCGTTGAACGAGAAAAGTCACTTACTGTTGTGTTGGCATCGTATAGGTCGCCATGGTTATTAATGGCAAATAGGTTACCATTTTTACCCGTTACACTGACCCATTGGAAACGCACTCGAACTTCTTGCTTGTCATCGATGGTGGCGTCAAAATCTAAGCTGTTTTCTAATTGCTTGTAGTCATAACGAGCCAGCTGGTCATCAATCCAATATAAGCTTTGCTTTTGCTGCACAGCCCATAAACTCCATGATACTCGGTAGTTATCGGTGAAGTAGTAGCTTGGGTGATAGTGGAAACGACCGCCATCGCCTTCACGGTCATAACTTTGTAGACCAAAAGCGACATGGTGACGGAATTTGTTTTGGCTACCAAAGTTGTACTCAGTGAAAAACTCGCGGCCTGAACCTAAATTAAAATCGCCATTGCCACGGGTTGTTCTGTCATCAAGGCCTGATGACGTATAGTCGAAACGCCAGAACCAGAAAGCACTGTCTTTGTACTCTTCGGTACCTGTTATTCCCATTTCAGTTCTTAGATGATCGCCATCACTGTTGTGATCGCGCATAAAGTAACCTTCAACACGACGTTGCTTCAAACTGCTGCTTTCATCAAAATCGGTGAAGTAACGTTCGTTGTTATACCAAACACGTTGTAAATCTGAGCGTGATAAAAAGCCTAAATCATTGACTTGAAACTCTTCATCGTAAACCGTGAAGTTTAAGCGTTGCTGCCAATTATCACTGAATTTGTGCACAAAGTTCAGCCATGCGCCGTAGCCGTCGACTTGATCTTTATGTTTGTCAGAATCAACAAAGCTGCCGTTTACTTGCGCACGAATTTGCAGTGTATCAGACACGTCAGTACGGTAATCGACACTGTGAACTTGAGACTCACGGCCCTGTGTCGCTTTATCTGCATAAGTAACTAAATAGCCTACTTGAGAGTCGTCAAAACGGTGTTGGGCACGTGCTGTGGCAAACTTGTTTGATTCTTTATCGTTAAAATGACCGTCATCTTCAAATACAGCCATTACACCAAAGTCATTATTTTGGCCATTCGACGTATACTTAACTGCGGCATCAATGTCGCCATAAACACCAATTCGACGAGTGTGAACTAGGCGCATACCGGCATTACCCTGAATATCGAATAAAGCTTGGTTTTCTGTGAAGAAAGGGCGACGTTCAGCAAAAAAAGTTTCAAATGGTGAAAAGTTAACGACTAGGCCATCAGATTCGACCTGACCAAAATCAGGGTTTAATGCCACACTCAATTGCTGGCTAGCATCTGGTCGCCAGAAGATATCAACACCGATATTGCTGTCATCGGTATCATTAAGCATATCGTTTTGGTACGTTGCTGAAGCGAAGATATCTAAAGATGAGCTGGCGTGGTTCGCCACTTTAATTTGACTGAATTCACGCAAAAAGTCAGGTTGACTCGATGAGGTTGGTGCATGGCTGTAACTTTTATTCGACTTTACATCATGACGGCGAACGTAAATGCCCATTTGGCGATTGTCACCGTCAATTTTGGCCATTGGCGCGACATTCCAAGGGATCAAATATTCAGCTACCCAACCGGTGTCAGTTTGGCTGGTTTTACCAAACCAGGTGCCATCCCAGTCACTTTTGAAACGGTTATTGTTTTGCCAAATACCGTCGCGCATTGAGCCACCATTTCCTAGCGCAAAGCCATAAGCGGTGTTTTTACCATTATCAAAGTCGATAATAAGCTCAATAAAGTCACTTTCTAAATCACTGTCACGGGCGGTACGCATCGAGGTTTGCTCATCGAGTGCTTGCGTGGCAATAACGGCAACATGTATACCTTCTTCACTAGAGAAGTATTTTACCTGAGTTTGCTTATCAGCTTGAGCAAGGGTGAATGGGCTGGTGGTTTTGTCTAAGTTGATGATCTGAGCGTTTTGCCATTGTACTTCGTTGAGTACGCCATCGATTTGGGCGGCAAAGGTGTTTGGTAATACAAAGGCACTTGAAAGGGCGATGGCAACGGGAGAGCGCTTTAGCCATGTTTTAAGTGTATGTTTTATTTTTTTCATTTCTTTTCCCTGTTTTTGCTGGTGGCATTATATAGAGAAAAACCGAATGAAAAATGAGAAGGCCAACTTTTGCGAATATAAATTGTAAAATTATATTACTTATCGCAAATCGTTGGCCTTAGATTATTTGTTATGCTCTTTAAACAGCAGCTTGAGCTGTATTCTCTTTGCTTTGGAACAGCATATTTGCGACTGCAAAAACAACTAAAGTCGGCACAATCCAGCCAGCATTGTATTGATATAAAGGTAAGTAATTTACAAATACAGTATGCAGTTGCTCTGGCATATTACCAAGGATCTTGAGTGCATCAATGATACCGCCGGTGATAGCGGCTGCAATGGTCAAACTGTAAACCAAGCCATTGAACGGACGCTTTAAATAGAACAGGCCCAATAGAATAATACTGATAGCAACAGGGTGAAGTACGACTACAAGTGGCAATGTAATGGCAATTAGTAAGTCTAAGCCTAAATTAGCCACCAATGTTGTAATGGCGACAATCGTAATGGTGCTGGTTTTGTAGTTAATACTTTTGAAGTTTTGACTGGTAAACTCTGCACACGCACAGGTCAAACCTATGGCTGTAGTCAAACAAGCAAGCGTTACAATCACACCCATTAATAAAACACCTGGCGTGCCATAGATCCAATTCATGTAATTTGATAGTAGCGCACCCCCATTACTTTCCACAATGCCGTAATTTGCACCCACAAAAGCGATTGCAATATAAACGAAGCACATTGCAACACTAGAAATCAGCACAATTTTGATCAGGTTTGGCACAACAGGCGCATTAGGGGCTGCACTTTTAAGTGCATTGATCACTAACCAGCCGAAGCCCACAGCACCTAATACGTCCATGGTCATATAACCTTCTGACAGGCCAGAGGCAATTGCGAAAGATTGGTATTGCTCTGCGGTGTTTTCGAGTTGCCCGTGCGGGTATAGAAACGCACTAATGGCGATAAATAACAGCATCAGTAATAAAACCGGCGTTAAGATTTTACCGATCCTGTCCATTAGTTTGCCTGGGCTAAGCGCAAAGAACAGCGTGGTTGCAGCCATTACTAAAGTGAAAGGTAACAAGGCCCAATCGGCGAAAAATGGTTTGGCAATAAACTCAAATGACACACTAAATGTTCTTGGTAATGAAAATAGCGGGCCAATTGATAGAAACAATATACCCCAAAATAGTAAATGGCCTGCGCGTGGCAGTTTATTGGTTAGCGCTTCGCTACCGCCCATGTAGCCTATGGCAATAAGGGTGAGGGCAGGTAATCCCACTGCAGTGATTAAAAAACCGATAGTTGCTGGCCAGAAAAATTCACCTGAGCCTTGGCCTAATTGTGGCGGAAAAATAACGTTACCCGCACCTAAAAATAACGCAAAGGTCATAAACCCAAGCGTTAATAGAGAAGACTTTGACATGAAAACCTCGTAATAACCTGTCAGTCAATTGAGCGGCGCATTCTAGGGATTATTAGGGACAATGCAAATTTAGGCTGTGCGATTAAAAAATGCAGATGAGAAGGGAATCTAAACAAAGAAATAAATAAAAACGAGTAGGGAAGATAATTGATATTTTTTGCATAAACTATTTATGAATACCGTAAATCAGATGGTTTTATTTTTATTTGAGCGTTTAGTGCTTTTACACTTTTATACAACTTCTCACGACATTTGACGGACTCTCACAGGTAATCGCGTTAACTTAGACTCATCAAAACAAACACCTTAGGCACTTACAATGAATGCAGCGAAAACACTAATCTCACTTTCTTTAGCGACTCTATTAACCGCGTGTGCGCACCACAATAATGTGCGTCCTTCGGACAGTGGCGAGCATTATGTGAAGCTCACGGCACAAACAAAATCTGAAGCCGGTAATGAAGCATTAAAACAGTCTAAGCACTTTTGTGATGAGCAAGACAAGAAAGCCTATGTACTGAATGAAAACATCACTTATGTCGGCAGCATGCCTGAAGAAGAATATTTACAGAATTTAAATATCGCCAGCGCGGTAGAAACAGCGGGCACAGTACTTTGGGTATTAGGTGAAAATGCAGTTGATGATGTGGGCGCAGCGATGTCGATAGGGGGTGGCATCGCTGAAGATTCAATGGGCCAACCTTATGAATTGGTGATGAGCTTTACGTGCCGTTAATTTGTTTACAATGTATTACATTAATGGCTTACTCTATGCAGAGTAAGCCATTAAAATTGCGACGAATTTTTAGGAATGGAATATAAGGGAAAAAATGAAAATTCGCGCAATCCTTCTAGCAACTTCGCTAATCTCTTCTTCAGCTTTTGCAAGCAACATTAACTTTGATTATGTTGAGGCAGGCTATGCCACTATGTCGTTTGATGACTCCAGATTTGACCCAAAAGGTGTTGGGTTGAAGTTCAGTAAGCAAGTAGAAGAAAGTTTTTTAATCAAAGGCAGTTATATATTAACAACAGACTCAGATGATAATGATGATTATGAACTGAGTCAGTTGTATGCGGGTGTTGGTTTTTTAACGCACCTAGAGGAAGATAAAATTATTGAAGTATCTCCCTACTTTGGAAAATTAAAAACAGAAATTGAATATTCATATAGTGGAGGTAGTGATAAAAGTTCTTACGATGCAACAATATATGGTTTAGAAGCCAATTATCATTTCGCTTTTAATGAAGCCTTAAGCATGCTTGTTGGTGTGGGGTATGAGCATTTGGATTTTGATTATTTGTCAGAAAATAATGCAGTATATCAAGTACAGTTAAACTACAATTTTGCAGAGAACTTTACACTGAATTTTGCTCACAGAAATGCAAACGATTACAAAAATACCGGTTTAAATATCCGTTATAACTTTTAATTTTAACCTTAGTTAAAATTAGATATTTAAAAGGGCAACGTTAGTTGCCTTTTTAGTGCTTAAATTATTCGGTATTTAATTTAAACACCGTTATTGCATCAGATTTCGCCCATGTTGAGACTGCATGGGTCGAGTTAATAAATTCAAGCGCAGTGGCTGATTGCAGACCGCTTGGTCTTAGGCTTTTTGAATGCTTTAGTAAAGTCTCATTTATCTGAAATTCATCAATGCGATGGCTTTGCTCTGAGAAAGTTAAAATCGCGTTTTCGCTTCTAGATGGCGTAACTTTATTCAACCCCTTGATCTCATGCTCGTCTTTACTTACCACTTTTACAATTTCAAATGCTTGTTCGTGGTTTTGGCGAGCCAAAACAATATCGCTGTTTATGGCATCGACCGCAACAAGACAGTGCCCGTTGCCAGTAAAAGTCACAGAAATCGGCATATCAAATGAGTGCTTTAAAGTTTGATAATAGTGAAACTTCCCAGCTTTATTACGTTTATAAACAGATACGGATTTACCATTCATACCTGCGACAGCCAAAAATTGGCCTGAATGATTGGTTGTCACAGAAACCGCACCTGAAAGGGCTGCATCTTTGTTTGTACGAATTCGTTGAGACAGTATTGGTTTACCATCTTGATTCAAGTTAAATACACTAACACCATGGCTGACGGTTGCAGCGATAAACAATTGATTAGTATTGTGATTAATAGCTAGCTCATAACCACCTAAGAGCCCAACCGTATCTTGCTCTGGTTTGATGGTTTCAGGTTGTTTAAATACTTGTGCAAAAGGCAGATTATCAGACAAAGTATGTTGTAACGTTAATCCTGTTTTTTCAGAATAGCTAAAGTGTAGCAGTGCGCTGTGGTAATAACTTAATACATAAACGTTTTGACCGCTGTCGTCGCTCACCACAGAAAGTGCGCCCTCGAGTTTTATTTTGTCACTGCTTTTAATCGTTTGCCTATGTGAAAGCGAAAAGTCAGGGTTTACTTTAAATACTGAAAGCGAGTTATCATCGGCACTGACAACAAATGCCCGTTTCTTATCTTTGCTTAATGTAATGTCTCTCGGATTATCTAACCCATCTACACCTTGAAGATTGTCTTTTAAAACGAAGCTTGGCGTTTGAGTCGTAATAAGATCATTAGCACTGGTACCAATTGAAATGAATGATATTGCTAAGAGAAAATAGAGATAACAGCGGGTTGTTTGCAAAATTGACGACCAAAGCGTTTAAATAATTTGCGGCTATCATGTCATTTTTACTTCTTACTTAAAACAAGCATTTTCTGAGCTGTCTCAATTAGCACAATATTAATACCGAATATTAATTGATCTGAGTCAATTTAGTGTTTAGTATATTTTAAAGTTTCAATAATTACTGAAACTTTAAAATGTTAGCTGAGGAAGGAATTCAGTTAATGCGTGCTTTGGGTCGTGTTCGGAGGGGAACATGTTAGATACATTAATGCTGTCGCGTATGCAGTTTGCGGCAAATATCAGTTTTCATATTTTATTTCCTACTATAACCATCGCGTTAGGGTGGTTTCTTGTTTTCTTTAAAGTCAGATTTGAACAAACCGGCGATGCGGTTTGGATGCGAGCTTATCGTTTTTGGGTAAAAATCTTTGCGCTGACTTTTGCACTAGGTGTTGTGAGTGGTATTACCATGTCGTTTCAATTTGGCACGAACTGGCCGGGTTTTATGGAAAAAGTGGGCAATATTGCAGGGCCATTACTTGGCTACGAAGTGCTAACCGCGTTCTTTTTAGAAGCAACATTCTTAGGGATCATGTTGTTTGGCATAAATAAAGTGCCAGTGCGCGTGCATACAATTGCGTGTTTTGTTGTGGCAATTGGCACAACCTTGTCGGCATTTTGGATCTTAAGCCTTAACTCTTGGATGCAAACGCCGGTTGGTTTTGAAATGCGAGACGGCATTGCTTATCCGACCGATTGGTGGGCGATCATTTTTAATCCTTCTTTTCCTTACCGTTTTACTCACAAGCTGATTGCATCGGGCCTTACCGCGAGCTTTTTAATCGCTGGGATCAGTAGTTATCGTTTGCTGCGAGGCGATGATAAGAAAGCGCCAAAACTTACGCTTAAAGTTGCGCTGGTTGTGGCAGCAGTGTTGGCACCTTTACAAGCTTATGTAGGTGATTTGCACGGCCTCAATACGTTTGAACATCAACCACAAAAAGTCGCTGCGATGGAAGGCGTGTGGGAAACCACACAAGGCGCCCCTTTATTATTATTTGCTATTCCAGATGAAGAGCAGCGTACAAATCATTTTGAACTGGCAGTGCCGAATTTGGCGAGTTTAATCTTAACCCATCAACTTGATGGCGAAATTAAAGGCTTAAATGAATTTAAAGGTGAGCACCCGCCAGTAAAACCCGTGTTCTTTAGCTTTAGAGTCATGGTGGGGCTTGGTTTACTTATGATTGCAGTTGCTTGGTTTGCCGCGTTTAGGCTTTATAAAAATAACGCCTTACCAAATTGGCTGCTACGAACTTTGGTAGCAATGAGCTTCTCAGGTTGGGTGGCAACTTTGGCAGGCTGGTATGTCACTGAGATTGGCCGTCAGCCATTTATCGTTAGCGGTGTTTTAACAGTCGATCAAGCAGCCACCACCATTGCGCCTGCTAATGTCGGGTTTAGCTTAGTCATGTATTTAACCGTGTATGCATTTTTATTGGTCGCTTATTTACATACGGTATTTTTGATGGCGAGAAAAGCGGTGCTCATTGAAGAAATATCGTTACAAGAGCATGTCGGTAAAAAGCGTTCAAGTATTGAAATCAAGGAGTCTGCGCATGTTTGAACAAGATACTTTAGCAATCATTTACGCAGCTTTAATGGCGTTAGCTGTACTGTTGTACGCCATTCTTGATGGCTATGACTTGGGAGTGGGTATTTTATTACCCACCAACAACGACCATGATGCCGATAAAATGATCGCTTCAATCGGTCCGTTTTGGGATGCCAATGAAACCTGGTTAGTTTTGGCGATTGGGTTGCTACTGATTGCATTCCCGACCGCGCATAGTTTGGTGCTTAAAGCGCTATATATTCCCTGTACTTTTATGCTGATTGGCTTAATTTTGCGTGGCGTTGCGTTCGATTTCAGAGCTAAAGCCATTGTTGATCATAAAAACGCATGGGACTTGGCTTTTAAATTAGGTTCACTGCTGGCGGCAACATCGCAGGGTTATATGTTGGGCCGTTATGTGATGGGCTTTGATGAATCTACTTGGTCTTATGGTTTTGCCCTTTTAAGTGCAGTCGGTGTTGCTGCTGCGTATACCTTAATTGGTGCAGCTTGGTTGGTGATGAAAACCGAAGGTGAGTTGCAGCAATATGCAATTAAAGTCTGCAAGCGTTGTGTGTATGTTGCATTAGTGGGTATTGCCCTCGTGTCAGGCGCAAACTTATGGCTCTCACCTGAGATTTTCTTAAAGTGGTTTAGCTGGCCGAGCATGCTGCTGTTATTACCTCTGCCGATTATTTGTTTTAGTTGTTTTGTATTAATCGCTCGGAAACTATCGCAGTTAACTACGCAACCAGATAATAAAGCGCATCATCCGTTTATTTTCAGTGTGGTCATTTTTACCTTGTCATTCTTAGGGTTGGCGATCAGCTTCTTCCCAGACATAGTGCCAAATCACCTAACTATCTGGCAGGCAGTTGCTGCGGCAGAATCGTTGACCTTTTTGCTTTGGGGCGCATTACTCGTTGTGCCGACCATCTTGGCTTACACCGCTTATTCGTATCGAGTATTTTGGGGCAAAGTCGACGACCTAAGATATTATTAATTTTAACCTGAGCTATGGATAATAAATTTATCTCCAGCGGCTACTTTCAACGCTAACTACGTTGAATTTACTTGCAATAGGCTAGCTATTGACGCGTAAACTCGTCTTGTTATCCCTGAAAGTTTCCGGCTGCAGACTTAAAAAATACTTATCAATTCAATATCAACACTTTAGTAAACCCCTTAACCAAAGCTCAGGTTAATACTTTAACTTTACTAGTAAGTTTATGAAACCTTTCCCAACCTCATAAACTTGCTACTTTTGAGTTGATATAGCAGACTACTAAAAGGGAAAAACTTAAAATAATGCCATAGAATGTCATGCGATTTCAGATAGACGACAAAGTGTTAGATACAGTAACAGGGATAGTTAGCAGCGTTGACTCTGAATATTCTATTCGCGCAAAAACCTTACAAGTCCTTAATTACCTTATTGAACATAAAAGCGATATTGTCAGCAAGCAGGCGGTCATAAACGCCGTTTGGGATGATGTTGTTGTCCAAGACCAAGTTCTAACACAATCTATTAAAGAGATCCGTGATTTACTGGGTGCCAATGTAATAAAAACCTATTCTCGTAAAGGCTATCAGTGGGTTGCGCCTTTATTACCTGAATCTATACAGTCAGAGCCAATTCAGTCAATTAATTCACAAGCTAGAATTAAAACCCGGCCAGTCATAGATAAAAGTAAAGTATGGATTGGCGCGTCAATCGCCGTTTTTCTGTTGCTTATAATGGTGTTTGTGTTTTTATTTATTCGTTCAGAGCCGCCTCTAAAAGTGGCATTTTTACCGGTGAAGAATGATGTGCAAGACAGCGTTCACAATTGGGTGCCACTGCGTGGTCAAGAGCAACTCACACTTGGTCTAAGTCAATCAAGTCAATTAACGGTCATTGACAGCGATCATGTACTTTTCGCGATAGAAAGGCTGAACACCGAGCAGCGCAGAGCTTATCAAAGGGGGGCGCTTTATCCCATTCAAGAGAAGTTAGAAGTGGATCTAATCGTTGCCACTCGTTTAACAGGCTTCCCTGAAGATTTTCAATTGCATTATCAATTACAAACGCCATTTGGTGTGGAGCAAGGTATTGAGTTCGCATCTTCTGTTGATGACGTGTTCAATCAATTAGTGAGCAAAATAGCAATTCGCTTCGATGAATATCAGCCATCAGGTAATGATAAGAATATCAGTCAATTTAGTAATGAAGCGTTTGCTAGAGGCGTTGCAAAATATTTAGAGCAAGATTTCAGCGCTGCAAAACCTTTATTGCAAACAGCGCTAAGTACAGAGCCAGATTTATTGGCGGCCAAACGTTATTTGGCTGCAAGTTTTGCAAACTCAGGGCAAGTTACAGAGGCGATAGCTTTGCTAAAAGACAGCATTAACCTGGCTGAAACTCAAGTAGAGCAAGGTAGAGAGTTGTTGCGCGCATACTTAATGATTGGCTATTTGCAAATAAATTGGCCACAGCAAACCGACAGAGAAAACGAATTACTCAGTGCTGAGCAGTATATTGAGCAAGCGAAACAATTGGCTGAGCTACAAAAAGACGAGTTATTCATTGCGTATTCTCATGAAGAGCTTGGCAAAATCAAGCGCTTGCAAGGTGAGTTTGACGCTTCAGCTCGTCACCTTTCTGCAGCATTGCAATATCATAAGCAGTTTCAAGGCGATTATGGCCAAACTGCGGCACTCATTGAACTAGCAAAGGTGTCAAATGCGCAGCAAAACAATGCGCTTGCAGAGCGATATTTACAACAAGCATTTGAAATCGCGACCCACTCACAAGCACCTGCAAACCAAATTTGGGTCTTATTAGCTAGGGCTGATATTGCAAGAAGTCAGTTATTACAAAGCAAAGCGGAACAGTTTGCTAAAAAGGCTCAGGTTATCGCTAATGACAGCGATAACCCTATGTTGATAGCGCGAGTTGATGCTTGGTTTAATGATTCACCGGTTTACACAGTTAATTAATCTAAAAAGAGAATAGTGATTAAACCAATTTCCCTCCTTATGATTGATTTAACTTGTGTATATATGCTTCTAAGGCTTCTTTATGTTCAGAAGCATCGATAAGTTTTTGGGCTTTGTCTGGGTTGCTCAAATAAATAGAGTAAATAGCATCCTGGAAAGCAGACAATTTAATTTTTGTGTCTTGTACTCTATCTAGGTTTGCGATCACAAAATCAGGATAGTGATAACTAGCATTTCTTAAAATGTCATCTATTGCATTTTGAGAGTTAGCCATGTTTAAACTTTCAACCCATTCTAAAGCGGATTTAGGGTCTTCTCTAGCAAAATGAGTTGCGGCGATGGAAATTGCTTCGCTCTGCTGTTGTTCGTCAAATTGTTTAATATACCAATCAGATGCATATTTTGGTTCTGATTTGATCCAATTCTTTAGAGCGAGATTGAATAAACGCGGAGATTTTTGCTCTTCATCCAACATATTGACCCAAGCTGCTGCATCTTGAGGTGCTTTAGCAAACCATTGAGCAGTAACCTCTACCATACCGCTGTCGTGAAATTGCGAAACACTAAGCACATCTAATAAAGATCTAAATTCATTAGATTGATTAATACTCTCAGATAATCTTTCCATGGAAAAAGCGGTTAATTTATTTTGCTGTAATAGCTCGGAAACTTTAGTTAACGCTAGAGATTTATTTTTATTATAGAGATGATTAAGCACTGTGGTTGATAAAATATCTTTTGCTAAATGTAAATATTGAGTTTGACTAAAGTCTTCGGAAGCGTACCACTCGAGTGCCTCCTCTGGAGAAGAGGCACTCCATATTGAAAAAACTGACTGTATATTTGCTAATTTGTCATAGTGTTCGCCACTTATACTCATTGATATTTCAAGGGCTTTTTGAGGTTGTAATTCTGCGAGTGTTTCAAGTGTAATAATAAGTAGACGAGACGCTGCGTAGTTTGGTAACTGATCAACTAAATCTTCTGCTTTTTGCTGCAACTGGTATTCGTCTAGCTCTGAAAGTAGTTGATAAAAAGGCGCAACCATTTTGTTTGTAATGTTTAAATCGTGAATGTTTTTATTACGACTCAAAAAGTCGTCAACCTTATCAAGTATGACTTTTTCAGTGAATAAGTTCTGATTTGTAGTGTGAAGTTTTGTTTTTTCGTATGATTTCACGCCCTGTTCTGAAGGGGATTGTTGTGAAACAGTTCCATCTAAATCGTTTGATTTGCTAGAGTCGTTTATAGCTACCTGAGACCCTTTTAAATAAAACCCCGCACTAAACGAGAGCGCGCAAGAAACAAGGCAAATCCCCCATGTTTTTGATGACATAATTATCCTTAACTTAAAACTTAGTAATTACTTAACTAAATTAATTACTTCTCTGGTGAACTTATATTTGTAATGAAGTTATGTTCGGGTACAAGGTTATCATGAGCTTCTAATTTAGCAATATCTGTTAATTTTATTGCAGTGATAAGCCCTTCATTAATAATGGTAATCTGCTCTTCTCTTTTGTTATTCGTGATTATATTACTTGCTTCGCCTGATATTGTCTTTTCTGAGTGCAGTGTGATGGTGATCTGACTTTTCCTCATACAGACAATCTCAAAGTAATCATGCACATCACAGCTAATTGTAGTTTTCATTATTTGTCCTAATTTCGTTCTGATTGTGAACTTATGAGTTGAACCAAACGTAATTAAACTAGGTGCCTATTTCTATTGGATAAATACTTTGCTAAAGATAAACACGCTATATTGGTTCACTCACGATTTAAGATTACAAGATAATATATTGCTGAATAATGTGTGTGATTTTTCAGATGAAATGTCGTTTGTTTATGTATTGAATGAGTCAGACTTCAAAGCGAACAACTTTCAGCAACGTGCAATGGGCAAGCAACGTCTTGCTTTTACCCTGCAAGCAATCTCAAATTTGGCACTTCAACTAGCTGCCAGAGGGCACAACTTAATACTTCTTAAAGGCAACCCTGTAACTGCTATCAGTAATTTATGTGAAAAGCTGCAAGCTAATACTCTAGCCGTGGCACATCAAGTTGGTGTGTATGAAAGGCAATGGCTTAAAGAGATTGAGCAGAACACCTCCGTTAGGCTGCATAGTGCTTGGCAACATACTCTTTGGCATGACACTGAAATTTTAAGCCACCCAGCTTATCTTGAAAGCTTTTCAAAATATCGGCGCTTTGTAGAGAAACAAAAAACATCTGAGATTACCGAGCCTTTAACTTTGAATGAGTTGTTTCCGCCAGCGACTAAAACTGCATTAGATTTTATGAGTACAGAGCAGGTGATTGGTGACATTATGCAAAGTGAAGGGCTAAATGACGAAGATTTTGCCGGGTCACTATTTCATGGTGGTGAATATGCTGCGTCAGCGCATTTAAAAAGCTACTTTGATTCATCGGCACCAAGCACCTATAAAGAAACTCGAAATGAACTTGATGGCTGGCAGCTGTCTACTAAATTTAGCCCTTATCTTGCGCAAGGCAGTTTGTCACCTAGGCAAGTGTGGCATGCGGTTGAGCAATATGAATCTAATGTCATAGAGAATGAATCAACTTATTGGATTAAATTTGAGTTGTTATGGCGCGAGTACTTTCAGTGGTTAGCCCTGTACCAAGGTGAAAGCCTGTTTTCATTTAAAGGGCAATCGAATAGTAAGCCATTAACAAGCTTTTTCCCTGAACGATTTAAAAAATGGTGTGAAGGTGAAACCCCATACCCACTGGTTAATGCTTGCATGAAGCAACTTAATCACACTGGCTTTATGTCTAACCGAGGTAGACAGATTGTGGCCAGCTGTTTAGTGAACGAGCTCTGTCTTGATTGGCGTTATGGTGCGGCTTATTTTCAGCAACAATTACTCGATTATGATGTGGCATCTAACTGGGGCAACTGGCAGTACATTGCTGGTGTGGGTGCAGATCCCCGAGGTGGTCGTCATTTCAATATCGAAAAGCAGCATGCCCAGTATGACCCCCATGATGTCTTTATTAATCATTGGCTTGGTAAACAAGAGTTTCAACCGCTGGACTCGCTTGATGCCGCTGATTGGCCTGTTGATACGCGTGCACAATAGTTTATGGCGATTTCAGTCGTTTGGTTAAAACGAGACTTACGGCTCACCGATCACGAGCCTTTACTTAAAGCCGCGCAGTCAGGTTATGCTGTTTTGTTGGTGTATTGCTTTGAGCCCATGCTGCTCAGTGATCCGCATTACAAACCTCGGCACTGGCAGTTTGTCTTGTCATCTTTAAAAGACATAGCGGAGCGCTTACCCGAAGGGGCCCTCTATATAAGTTTTAAAGATGTTCAGCATACTTTTGCTGAGCTGCATGATAAATACAGTATTGCCGGACTCTATTCTTATCAAGAAATCGGCTTAAACAACACCTTCGAGCGGGATAAGCTGATTGCATCTTGCTGCGAAAATGCAGGCATTACATGGCATGAGACCCCATACGGCGCCGTAATTAGAGGGCTAACGCATCGCAAAACTTGGGACGAGTATTGGCAAAAAGTCATGCGAGCCCCAACTGCTGATGTTGACCTAGATGCAGTTAATTGGTGTGTTGAAAACGAATTTGCAGAAAGCTTAAAAAAGGCGTCAATTGATGAACACCCTGAATGGTTTTTAGAAGCAGGAGAATGCCAACAAGGTGGTGAAAAAGCTGCCAAAGAGGTTTTAGACTCCTTTTTTGATACACGTGGCCAAACATATGCTTACAGTGTTTCTAGCCCGATATTGAGTCAAACTCATTGCTCTAGGCTCTCCCCCTATTTAGCGTGGGGAAATATCAGTCTAAGGCAAGCTTATCAAGCGGTGTTACAAAACTGGCAAAAAAAAGGCTGGCGCAGAAGCCTAGTTGCTTTTACTTCTCGACTGCATTGGCATTGCCATTTTATTCAAAAATTCGAAAGTCAAAGTTCGATGGAATTTGAGCCTGTTAATTTAGGCTATACACATTTACCGCGTGCTGATAAAGCACTCGCAGCTGAGCGCCTTGCTGCGTGGCAGCAAGGTAAAACGGGTGTGCCCATGGTTGATGCGTGCATGCGTTGCTTAATTGCAACCGGATATATCAACTTTCGAATGCGGGCGATGTTAGTGAGTTTCTTATGTCATCATCTCGAAGTGGATTGGCGCGAAGGTGCCCCTTATTTGGCCAGTCTTTTCTTAGATTTTGAACCGGGTATTCATTATAGCCAAATGCAGATGCAGGCTGGGGTAACAGGTTTTAATACCATACGCATTTATAGCCCAGTCAAACAAGGTCTTGAAAAAGACCCCGACGGTGAATTTGTAAAACGTTGGTTGCCTGAGCTTGCCAATATTCCAGCGCCTTTAGTGCACGAACCGTGGCAGCTTTCGCCAATGGAGCAACTTATGTATGGCGTGGAGCTTGGCAAAGATTACCCAGAACCCATTGTTGATGTAGCAAAAAGCTACAAAGCAGCTCAAGACTTATTATGGAAATGGCGAAAGCGCCCCGAAGTTCGTGCTCAAGTCGGTCATCTATTAGCCCGTCATGTCAGACCCGATTAAAAAAGATATGAAATTAACATGAAGAAAAGCCAATTACCGACCAAACTATGCCCAGTGTGTGAGAGACCTTTTACATGGCGTAAAAAGTGGCATCGCGATTGGGAAAATGTGAAGTATTGCTCTAAACGCTGTGCAAGCAACAAAGGTAAACAAGATAAGGAGTTGGTGTGAATAGTCAGTATCAAACACTCAGATTAGTTTTAGGTGATCAACTCAATGCCAGCCACAGCTGGTATCAAGATAAAAATGAGTCTGTGTTGTATGTCATCGCCGAGTTACATCAAGAAGCTACCTACACGGTGCATCACATCCAAAAAGTACAGGCGTTTTTTGCGGCTATGCAAGGGTTTGCAACAGGCTTAAAGCAAGCAGGATTTCATGTTTTGCACCTCACCTTGGACGATACTTCAGAGTATAAAAGCTTGCCTGAGCTGATATCGCACTTAATTCAAAAGTTCGATATCCAGCAATTTGAATATCAACTTGCTGATGAAGCTAGACTTCGTAATCAAATCAGTGAGTTTTGCCAAAGCCTAGAAATCAAAACCATGGGATTTGAAGCCGAGCACTTTTATGTCAGTGACCAAGATTTAGGGCAATACTTTAAAGCGAATAAAAAACACCGGTTAGAGCACTTTTACCGCACGATGCGCGCACGTTACGATATTTTAATGCGAAATGGCGAGCCTGAAGGCGGGCAATGGAATTACGACAAAGACAATCGAGAGAAGCTTAAAAAACAAGATTTAAGCGATGTGCCGCAACCTCTGTTATTTGCCAATGATGTCACTGAAATCAACGATCGGATCGAACGGCACAATATAAAAACCATGGGTAAAGGAGATAACACTTTACTCTGGCCCATAAACCGCAAACAGTCTGTAGAGCTTCTTAACTTTTTTTGTGAAGTCTGTTTACCTAACTTCGGCCGCTTTCAAGATGCCATGACGGGACAGCTTAAAGGCTTGGGTGAAGACTTATGTGAAAGCTTATGTGAGGATCAAGGCTGGAGCCTGTACCACAGCCGTATTTCATTCGCTCTAAACAGTAAGATTTTGTCGCCCAAGCAGGTGGTTGATACTGCGATCCATTACTATCGACAATCAAATGGCAAAATTAATTTGGCGCAAATAGAAGGCTTTGTCAGGCAAATACTTGGTTGGCGAGAGTTCGTCAGAGGCGTTTACTGGGCAAATATGCCTAACTATGCAACATTGAATCACTTAGAAACAACGCGTGCGCTGCCTAGTTGGTTTTGGGATGCGAACACCAAAATGAATTGCCAACATCATGCAATTAGTCAGTCTCTCGATTATGCCTATGCGCATCATATTCAGCGGTTAATGATCACAGGTAATTTTTGTTTGATTGCAGGCATTCATCCCGATGAAGTCGATGCCTGGTATTTGGGTGTGTATATCGATGCCATCGAATGGGTAGAAATGCCAAATACTCGTGGCATGAGTCAGTTTGCTGATGGGGGTATAGTCGGCTCCAAAGCGTATGCTGCAAGTGGAAACTATGTGAAAAAGATGAGCGACTACTGCTCTAGTTGTGCTTACAAAGTGACAGAAACATTAGGGAGTAATGCGTGTCCTTTAAATTCACTGTATTGGCACTTTATGCATCGAAACCAAGAAAAGCTAGGCAACAACCCGCGTACAGCCATGGTATTTAAAAACTGGCTTAAGAAAACCGATGAGCAAAGGGCTGCGGTACTTAATCAAGCAGAAACTTACTTAGAAAATATTAATAGCATTTAATTTAATCTTTATCGCGCTGGTTGTGGGAGCAGTAATATCAAACGCCCACAATCAGCATTTTACCTTGCGCCATGCCTTCACGCTCACAACTCAAATCAATGCGACTATCGAGCGGATAATTATAAATTTGTTCAATCTTAGGGTGAGACTTTGAAACGAACTTGCAGCTTCTAACAAACAAACTCATACGGCTTTGGTTATCTAAAAATGCATACGCGGTTTTGTCTAAGGCTTCTTTACAGGCCTGCATTATGTCCGGGTGTACTTCGTTATGATGTATTGCTTTTAGCGCTTCTGCCTTATCAATAATTTGACAGCTACTGGCTAAAACACACACAGCATAAATATCTAATACCATGATCACCCTTATTTTTTGGGTAGAACGCTCAGCGTAAACAGCCATTACACTTGGCAGCTTTGATTCATCGAACTGTTGCGACCTGATTGCTCTTAGAATCAAATCTTCGCTGATATTCTTTCTCATTAACCGTTCAAGTTGCTCTGTTTTTGGTAAGGGTAAACCTTCTTTTAAAGGTACAGCTTGCTCGGTCAAAAATTCTTGTTGTTCTAGCGTTTCAACGATTGGTTGTAGCTGAGAATGTAACTGTTCATCGGTAAAGGGCTTTGATAAGAAAAAACTGCAACCAGCACTTTGTGCCTCAAGTATCTTCTCTTTTTCATCTATGGTAGAAATCACCCCAACGGGTAATTGGTTGTCATTACCTCGAATGCCTTCGAGCAGCTCAAGACCGGTTTGTTCAGGCATATACCAATCAGTTAAAACAATATCCGGATGCCAGCTATCTAATAGTTGCAAGGCTTCGGACACACTCTGTGCACAGCGAACAAACAGCTTGCGATACTCAAACTGTTGCAAAGTACGCTTGATGATTTCTCGTGTTGCTAAACTGTCATCGACAACTAGAACTTTCACATAGTGCCCTTGATTAGATTAGTTTTATTCAGTATAGGCAGAATTTCTGATTAAAACTAAACTTGTCATATGGATACTTGTGAGGCTGATAACGTGACGTTTAACTTTCCCCTCGAAGCCTATCAATATATAGCCTTAAATTTCGGGTTACTGATTTTGGCAGCTTGGTTCTATATTTTGTTACTTATTTTGAGAGAGTTCAGAAAGTTCGCAGTATCAATGACTGGGCGAGGACAAGGGGGAGCTGATAACGAAGCACTTGTTGCATTGTGTAGAGACTCCGTTGAGCGAGCCAGTCGCTTTTCTGATCAACATAGTAAAACGATTTCTGAATTAGTGCAGGTACAAGTGGCACTAGAGCAGCAATTAGCACAAATTCGTGCTTCAACAGCAGATCACATTACCAAGGAAGAGCAGGCTTCGATTAATGATCTAAATAAGAAATTAAGCCGCTCTCATAAGCTGATCCGCAAGTTAAAAGGGGACTTAGATGTCTCTGCTAAAAAGTTAAACGTGGCAAAAACTGAGTTAGAAATACAAACCTCTTCTTTTGAAGATCTACAAAGTAGCAATCAGAAATTACAAAATGAAGTGATCGCATTGAGAGCCCAAAAAGAAGAATGGATCAGTGAGCCTATGGCGCCAGCGAGTCAAAGTGAGTCTGAAATGGCAGCCATGTTGAATAATTACAAGCGGCAAATTGAAGAACAAAACCAGTTAATTGATCAGCTCTCGTTACAAACTGATGGCGATGTGCCACCGACTGAAGTAGCAGCGCTACAAAAAGATTTAGAGCAGGCAAAACATAAAATTAAGCATCTAGTTAAAGAGAAGAAATTTATCGAAAGCCGTTATTTAGAAGCGGTGAATGCACAAAAACAATAAAATAGAACAATGTAAGTTACTGATATGTGGTATATTTAAAATATAATCGTGTATAGCAATAAGAGGGCCGTTTATTATATGACTAAAACCAAATTAAGCCCTGATGAAAGCTTGTCTTTTAAACTGGTTACCCAGTTACTTCCAAAAGAAGCCAGCCAGCTTGACCTATACTTTTCTATCCCGACCGATATGGGAATAAATAAAGACACATTCAATGAAGCTGATTTCTTTAACGCCCATATAAAAACGCACTGTGCTTATTACTCTGAACAACTTCATCTACCCTTAGTTCGAAGCCGCTACATCAGCCAAAAAAAAGGTGAAAAAAGTGATTACAGAGTAAATTTGAATTTATTCTCATATCAAATTCGCATTGCGCTTGATGCGGATATCAAAGCCACCTTGAAGCTAAAGCAAGCCGATGAATTTTACCCTGTTGCCAGTGAATTGGTTGAACAGGCAAAAAAGTTGCTTAAGAAGCTACGCCGTTATCAGCCTCCAGAGCAAACTTTAAAGCCTTATTTTCAGAATGCCGATAACTATTTAAGTTGGCACAGCGAACAGGCATTTTTGAAGCTCTTAGTAAAAGGCCCAAAATCAAGTGAATTTAGCAGTGAAAGAAATGAGATTTTGGCGTTTTGTAAAGAAGAAACCGCTTACAGAGAAAAGCACAATTACAACTCACAAGTGACACTTGAAGATCCAAACCGGATCACCAACAAAATGCGCCTTTTACAACGATTAATTGAACATGGCGTGGTGTTCAATAAGAAGACGCAAGATTTAAACTTAAATTTGAAACGTTTAGTGCGCGGTTTAGTAACTGGGGTGATCATGGCCTTTGTGATGTATTTGGTTTTAAATGCTCGTTCAAATTTTCAAGAAATCACCATCGCCTTGATTGCTTTATTAGGTGTTATTTATGGGCTACGTGAAACCTTCAAAGATGAAATTACCCAATGGGCATGGCGCAAAATACAGCATGGTCGACCAAAGTGGCGCAATATTTTTAAAAATTCGGTGGATGACAAAGTTGTAGCGCGACAAACAGTGTGGTTCGAATTAATAAAAAGCAAAGAGCTTCCTGAAGATGTCGACGCCTTGCTGCAAAAGCGTCGTCAACAAAACAAGCAATCAGCAACCCTTTTACACTTTTGCAGTAAAAATGAAGTTAAACAGCAAGAGTTTATTCCTGGCTACGAAGAAATTCAGCAGCGAATTACTTTTAATTTAAGCTCATTTGCCCGTTATTTAAAGAAAGGCGCGGGAAAACTTTATAGCCATGAGGGTAATAAAGTGTCAGGGCAAGGAGTTGAGCGTCGTTATCAGATAAATCTAGTTTTAAAATACACCACAAACAGAGAAGACTCGGTCAAGCAGTTAGAGCGTTACAAAGTGACTATGAATCGTTCAGAAATCGTTGCAATAGAAAAAATAAATTAAATTTTAGCGAATACAAATTGTCAGTTTATTCCAACCACACAAGTTGTGGTGATTCATCCATTGTTTTTATAAGGGGAGCTGAGAAGACACAAGCTCGTTTAAAACGTCGATTAAGTCTGACTTTTTATAGGGTTTTGTAATAACCGCATCAAAAAGTGAACTTAGCTCTTTTTCTTGAAAAATATCAGCGGTGACAGCAACTTTTGGCTGTTTACACTGCAAGACTTTGAGCTTTTCTAATGCTTGTAATCCAGACATTCCAGGTAAATTGATATCAAGTAAGAAAATATCAAATGTGCTTAAACTCGACATTTCAAAGAGTGCCTCAGCAGTTTCAAAAATCGTATATTGTCCACCAAGTTGTTGTAACATCGCCTTAATTAACATCTGATTGAGCGGATTATCTTCGACAACACAAATGTGTAGTTTTTCAAAGCTCTTTGCTTCGATTGGCGCAGGTTCAGTACATTGCTCGCATTCGTCAACAGGTAGTGATATTGAAACTAGGGTGCCTTTACCTAACGTACTCGACAACTGAATTTTTCCTTTCATCAGTTCGACTAACCCTTTAGAAATACATAAGCCCAAACCTGTGCCTTCTTTTCTTTGCATACCGACTTGTTTGAATTTATCAAACAGCAGGGCTTGGTCGGTTTTACTTATACCAATTCCTTGATCGGCAACTTCTATGTGTAATTTATCTTTATTTAGATAAAAGCGAACATTCACTTGCTTGTCTTTAGACGTGAATTTAATGGCGTTGCTAATTATATTTACGATGACTTGCGTTAACTTTGTTTTATCAACATCAAAGAAACGCGAAGCAAGTGCACTATCGATATCGTAATTAAGTTCTATTTTACCCTGCTGTGCTTTACTTCCCATCATGTTCATGATGCTTTGAAATAACTTATCAAGGCTAACTGGTTGTGGTTTTAACTCCATTTTTCCGGCATCAATTTTTTCTAAATCGAGCACCGAGTTGACGATTTCTAATAGTTGGTGACTACTAAACTCAATGTTGTCTATATATTCAAAGTGCTCTTTTGGCAGAGCTTTTATGTCGGCGGAGTTTTTTAAAATCTCGCTAAAGCCCGTGATGGCATTGAGTGGAGTGCGTAATTCATGGCTTATTGTTGACAAAAACTCATCTTTTGCACGATTAGAGTCTTTTAATTGTTTTATTTTAAGTCGTAGCTCTAGTTGCGCAATAACTTGTTTGGCAAGTGTTTGAAGTGCTAAGCGCTGCTCGTCAGTCAATTTCTGTGGCTCGTCACTTATTGCGCAAAGCGTGCCTATTGCTTCGCCATTTGGAGCTCTTAAAGGAGCGCCAGCATAAAAACGAATTTTGGGCCCGTCGGTTACCAGAGGGTTATCAAAGAAACGCTCGTCATTTCGTGCATCTTCAATTTCGAAAACGTGTTCTTCTAAAATTGCATGTGAGCAAAATGCGATTTCTCGGCTGGTCTCATCTGCATCAAGGCCAACCTTAGATTTAAACCACTGCCGATTGTTATCAACTAGGCTGACTAATGAAATAGGTGTGTTACAAATGACAGATGCCAATTTGGTGATATCGTCAAAGCATTGTTCAGCTTCTGTATCAAGTACTTCATACCTTTCTAAGGTTTTTAATCGCAGAATTTCATTTTTAGCTAGAGGGGCACTTTTCATATTGAGTTTCCATGCAATAAAAGCTCTGACCTAACATTAGCATCAAGCTTCAGGTGCGGCAAAGCGGTTTCTAATTATGAAAAAATCTTGATGTGAGCTCGAGATAGATATTGATATAATTTTCAGAAGTTTAGATGTTCTAAAAGCGGTATGTGTTATTAGGAAATTATAAAAAGTGTGTGTTTTTAACGCAAAATACTTGCTTTTATGGAACGTTCCAATATCGTGTGTCTCATTTAGAAACTTAAAGAATGTGATTATGTTTAAAAAAAATAACTTGATAATGCTTTTAGCTGCAGTGTGTTCGCAGGCAGTACTCGCAAAAGATATTGTCCTTTACGATATTACAGATAAAGAGTCATTTACTGTACAGGCACAACATCCTGCGTTTGTAGAAAACGAATCTGTTGAACAATTATTTGATAGCTCAATTCACAGTAAATTTTTGTCTGATAAGTCTGAAGCTTGGGTGCAGATTGACTTTGAAGACGCGTTTCAAATTCATCAATATTCTTTAACATCAGCGGGGGATGCCCCAGCTCGAGACCCTAAACATTGGCAAGTGAAAGGCTCTGTTGATGGTAAAAATTGGTTTCTCTTAGACACCCAAACAGAGCAAAGTTTTGATTCAAGAGCACAAACCAAAACTTACACCGTTGCAAATAGCCAGCAAGTGAAACACGTACGCTTTGAGTTAAAACAACAGGGAACAACGCAATGGGGTGATAGTTATTTGCAAGTAGCCGATATAGGCTTGTTTGCTGCCACTGACCTTCCCTTAGCATCATTTGAACTTGATAAGCGCATTGTTAGACTAAATGAAGAAATCATCATTACCAACACCAGTGATAACGATCCTGAAGATGTCGAATGGATAATACCTGGCGCAAAAATTAAGCATCTGGGTAATGACGTAAAAGTACGCTTTACAAAACCGGGCAGTTACTCGGTTACATTAAAAACCAAAAACAGCACCGGCACAGACAGTATCACACAAAAAAATGTCATTAAAGCCATGGATATTCATCGTCCATGGGCTGGTCTACAGTTACCTAAAGTAGTGGTTAAGCTTGAAGACACTGAATCTGCTGGCGCGAAAAGGCTGATTAAATTGCTGCCAAATATCGAACAAGCGATTAATGAAGTCACCCGTGATTTAGTGCCAATGTTGTATAACAATTTCACCGAAGTACCTGAGTTTGAGCAGGTTACATTCAGACTAAAATGGATGGATACGCTCGCTTATCGCGCGGGTGATTATTCAAATATGGAAATTGCCTTTAGCAGTAAATACATCACCGAAAAACTAGCCGATAAGCCAGATGAACAAGTCACTTACGAGTTGCTTGGTGTTCTCTGGCATGAATTGACGCATGGCTATCAGCTATTCCCACAATCAGCGACAGGCACGCCAGAAGAAACCCATGCTTTTATTGAAGGGGTTGCAGATCTAATTCGCATTAATGCAGGCTTCCACAAGACTCGTAGCCCTGAGCCTTCAGAGACTTGGTTGGGCGGCTATACAAACACCGGCTTCTTTTTATCTTGGTTAAGTAAACGTTATGAAGCGTTTGAGCATCAATTTAATGCTACGGCAACTGAGTTACCTGATTGGACGTTTGCCGCAGCCATTGAATATGTGACAGGCGAAAAGGTCGAAAAACTTTGGCAAGAATACCAAGCTGAACTCACTAAATAATAAATCTCTCCTTTTTCAAATGGTCATTATCGCTTCCTCTCAAGTGATGATGATCATTCTTTATATTTGAATATGTATTCAAAATATCCATTTGGTATTAACACTTCAACGTTCGTTAAATAACTTGTAATAGATAGTTACAATTAGATGAACTTTTATTTCCTAAATTGTTGACAATGATTAAATGATGCGCAATTATTGGAACGTTCCATGCTGTTGCGAGTTTCATTCTATTCACTTCAGTATTTTTTTAATTCAAAAATGGAACGTTCCATAAAAATAAATCTTAGAGGCTAAGATGAATAACAACAAAATTTTAATGCTATCGCCGTTGGCACTGGCCGTGTCTTTGTCGATATCTGCTTCTGCAACTGCAGCAGAGCAAAATCAGGTCGAAGAAAAAGTTGAACGTATTGAAGTAACGTCTTCACGTATTAAGCGTACTGAACTTGAGGGTGTTACAAATATTCAAACGATTTCATCTGCAGATATGGTTAGAAGTGGTTTCACTAATGTTTATGAAGCGTTAAGTAGTGTGACTGCGGCTAATGGCCAGATCTTAGGTGAAGTTGAAACGGGTTCTTACACGCCGGGTGCCAAAGAGCTAAAGTTGCGAGGCTTAGGCCCTGAGTACACGCTGATCCTAGTAAACGGAAAGCGTTTAGCCTACTACCCAATGCCTTACGGCGGTCAAACTAACTTTGTTAACCTTGATATGATCCCAACAGCCATGGTTGAACGCATTGATATTCAAACCGGTGGTGCATCAGCGATTTATGGTTCAGATGCGATGGCGGGTGTTGTTAATATCATTACGAAAAAAGGCATAGATTCTCATTATGTTGATGCCTATTATGGTCAAGATACTTATGGAACGGGCGCTAAAAAAGGCTTAACTTTTGTTGGTGGTTTCCAACAAGACGAGTTCACATTTGATTATGCACTAGAGTATAAACATACTGATCCTTTGCTATCAGGTGACAGACCTTACCATGATAGTGTGTGGGACAACCCAGATCCAAAAGCACACCACGAAACAAACCGTTCAATCACGGTTTGGGCTGACAATACCGAGTATAAAAACCAGTATTCTGCGCAGTACTGTAACTCTGAGCAAAACCCGCATCCACGCGCTGTACAGCATTTTATTGAGCGAAATAGTTATGGTGCAAGCTGTGGTTGGGATGAAACCAGCGATAAGTTACTTCGAAATCAATCAGAAGCATTCAGTGTTTACATCAACTCAGAATATCACTTAAACGATCAGCACAGCTTATTTGCGAATGGCTTCTATATCGATCAAGAGAAAAAAGGCCGTCGTAACACCTTCTTCTGGGGTCATCATGAGTCAATTCACGGTGGTACATTCTGGGATCCAGATATCGAAAACCAAGAAGGCACGCTGGGTGCACCGGTTAAATACATGTGGCGAGTGGTTGCAGATGAAGAATATACCGAAGATGGTTTAGGTCGTACGTATAACGACACGTCACTGTCTTTCAATGTGGGTATAAAAGGTGAAATAGGCGATTATTATTACTCAGTAGGTTATAGCCGTGCAAACTATGACTTCAACGACCGTTATTTACATCACACTAATGAAGGCAACCGCTTGGTCAAAGGCCAGCAATACGGTGAAGTAAATGGCATGCCAGTTTATCGTCCTAACTATGAAATGTGGTTTGCGCCGTTAACACCAGACACTGCAATGCAAATTGCCGATTGGGCAACGTACGACGGTAACTCGTTTAATAACACGTTTACAGCTGACATCACAGGCGACTTATTTGAATTACCTGCTGGGGCCGTTTCTTTTGCCGCGTACGTTGAAGCGATGAATGAAGGCACGCGTGCAACGCCAGACGCGCGTATTCTAAATAAAGAATTTGTGGGTTTGACCGGTGTTATTACTGAAGGTGAACGTGACCGTTATGCTGCTGCAATGGAGTTTTTAATTCCTGTTACTGAGCAGTTTGATGTAGAAGCGGCTGTTCGTTACGACCATTATGACGACATTACCGATGTAGGCGGTGCGCCAACTTATCAGCTTGGTTTTACATACACGCCAGTTGAATCTTTAGTACTTCGCTCTGCTTATAGCACGACATTCCGCGGCCCGAGTATGTCTTCGGTGTACCAAGGCTTCTCAGGAAACTTTGGCTCTGGTAACGACCGTATTACCGCCGATGCGTGTGCTGTATTAGCTGCTCAAGGTGAAGTATCAGGTTATGTAACCGACGCGCTAACAGCGACCTGTGAAAACGTCGATTTATCGAACCCACAATTGGCTTCATTGCAAGCGAGCTTCGAGACGGTATCTGCGGGCGATCCAACTTTGAAAGAAGAAACTGGCCACTCGTTTACAGCAGGTTTTGTGTATGAATATTCAGAGAACCTTTCGTTCAATGTTGATTTTTATGACATCACGATTAAAGACAAAATCAAAGTTCTAAGTGCGGGTAGCATTCTTGGAACAATGTGGGAATGTAACGAAGGCATTCAAGATCCAAACTCACAACTGTGTAAAAACACCGAAGCGCGTATACAGCGTTATGATGAGAATGGTAAAGGTACAGATCGCCTTGGCAACCCGATTGCTGGTGATGCCTATACGCCGCACTCAGTGCGTCAAGGTTATATCAATGCCTCAGAAACTCAAGACGGCGGTATTGATCTAGGCGTGCAAGGTTTATTTGATACTGATTTTGGAACGTTCCGTTATAAGTTTGAGTACAACAAAGTATTGAAGAAGAAAGAACGCATTGAAGCGGCTGATCCACTTAAAGATATCTTAGACGATCAGAACAATTACGATTTCAACGATACCGCGAACTTTAGTTTAACGTGGCAAAAAGAAGATACCTCGATTTCATTGTTGAGCATGTACAGAGGTGAAATGTGGAACCTTGGCGTGTATGGCGAGCGTCAAAAGCTACCAGCTTGGTACCGTCATAACCTAACTTTCGGTCAATTCATTGGTGACAACACCCGTGTGATTTTCTCTGTAAAGAATCTGCTTAATGCGATGCCGCCGCAAGACGAAACCATGGGTAACTATCCGTTCTACCTAGGTGGTAACTACGACAGCATTGGCCGCGAGTTTGTATTGCGTATGACTTACGAGTTCTAACAAGAATAATAAGGAACGAACATGAATAAATTTACTTTATCAGCGCTGGCGTTGTCGGTATCGGCGATTCTGGTTGGCTGTAATGATGGCTCAGGTTTTACCTCGACACAAACCGAAGCAGAGCAAAGCACGCAAGTGACGGCGGCTGCGGGGTCAAGTGCGCTGCGCAATATGTCACAAGACAAAGGTGCAGAAATCGAAGCTGTATTGGCCGAAGGAGTGACTTCACCAGATGGTGAACAAGTTGGAAACTTAATCGACGGTAATCACAGCAGCAAATTCTTGGCCTTTGATAAAAAAGCCACAGTGATCTTCAAAGCGGCGAAAGCAGCTGCTTTGCAAAAATACCACTTTGTGTCGGCAAACGATGAGCCTAAACGTGACCCTAAGAACTGGGTAGTATATGGCTCAAACGACAAGCAAGAATGGGTTGAAATCGATTCTCGTGCAAATGAAGCGTTTACAGGTCGCGCAGAGTTAAAAGAGTACGAACTTGAAGGTGAGCAAGAAGCTTATCAGTACTTTAAATTTGACTTAGAACACGGCGGTACCGACAGTTATGGCGCAGACATTACTCAGCTTGCAGAGCTTGAATTAATTGTGATTGCTGAAGCGCCTATTGTGTCGTTTGGCGCGTCTAACTTAACGCCTGAAGTAGATGAGCTTGTGGTATTTGAAGATACCTCTCTAGTCAATCCAACAAGTTGGCAGTGGACGTTTGAAGGCGGCACGCCTGCAACCAGCACTGAACGTAAACCGCTTGTTCGTTTTAACGAATTAGGCGCGAAAACGGTGACTTTAGTTGCTAAGAACGACAAGGGTGAATCTGAGCTAGTTAAAACTGACTTCATTCGTGTCTGGGATCCTGCGAGTCCTTGGGCAGGTTTCCCTCAGCCAACAGTGACATTTACCAAAAATAAACCTGAGCATCCTGGTCAAGCAGTACTTGAGCGCGTTATGCCAGACTTAGAAGCAGAAATTCACCGAATTTCTGAGTTGATCGCAAAGCGTTTATTCAACAATGTCACCGAAATTAACGTATTTGAATCGGTGGAATTTATTACCGATGAATATGATTTCCCGGCGGCAAAAGGTGGCACAGACAAACAAATGCAATTGATGTTTGATCTTAACCATATTGCTAATTTAGAAGGCAAAGGCGATCAAGCTATTCGTGACGAGATAATAGGTGTGCTTTGGCATGAGCTGACCCATGGTTACAACAATGTACCAAACACTGGCGATTACATTGAAGGCACCGACTACCATACTTATCTAGAAGCACTTGCTAACTTTATCCGCATCGAAGCGGGTTTCTATGAGCATGGTCGAGCAAACATTGATTGGTTAGATGACATCAACAAAGATGCCTATAACCAGACTTCATTCTTCTTAGAATGGGTGGTGAACACCAACCGTAATATCGACTTTATTAAAGCACTGAATGCGGCGGCGAAAGCGCTTCCTAAGTGGTCGTTTGATGCTGCGTTTAAGCATATCTTTGGTGAAAATCGTGGTCTTACAGAGGTTGTTGGTGAATACCAAACTTACCTTAAATCACTTGGCAAAGTACCTCCTTACCCAACACCGGTTGTGGGCTTTAACAATGCTGTACAGTTTGACGGTGTAACCGTGACGACCAATGCAAGCCATATCGGTATTTGGGGAGAAGGTCCTGAAGCGCTGGCTGATAACGACATTCGCAAGAAATTTAATGCGGTTGTCGAAGCGCCTTGGTGGGTACCAGAATATCTTCCAGATATTTTACCGATTAATGAAGTTGAAGCAGTGAATGCTGATTTTGTATTACCACAAGCGGTGAATGTAGCGAAATACTCGATTGCCACAGCCAGTGACAACGAAATTCGTTTCCCAACGAGCTGGCAAGTATTTGGTTCAAATGATGGTGAAACATGGACGCTAATCGATGAGCAAACATTTACTGCTTTACCAGAGCTGGTGACGACTTACACCTACGAGCTTGAAAAGCCAGTTGACGTGCAACACGTTCGTTTCTCATTTAAGAATGAGCGACAAGGTGATGGGATTGGCGGTGACAACGGTAGATTAGTGCAAATCGGTGAAATCGCGATTTGGACACAAGATTAATATCTTCTCTATTGTTTCCCTAGATTATTAATGTGAGAGTCAAAGCAGGCCTTTCGGCCTGCTTTTTTCGTTTAATATTTTTGCTAGGCAAAATGCATAAGAAGTATATGCAGCAATTTCAGTCTTAACCTCGGCTAATCTTATAATCTAATTGCACTGTCGAAACCGCTTCAACAGGTTCACCATTTTCAAATTTAGGTGCATAACGCCATTGCTCCAGCGCTTCAACAGATGCTTTTTCAAAACCTTCCTCGGATGAATCCATTACTTCAATATCTTTAACAAACCCTGATTTACTGATTGTAAATTGCAGCTTTACCCAGCCACTTTTCATCCTACGTACCATATTTGATGGATACTCAGGGTGTGCTCTGTATAACGGCTCTTGTTCTTGATTATCTTTCCAAGGCACCATTTCTGCTATGGCTAAACAATGTTTAGTGGCTTTATCACTTTGACCTGATTTCTCATATAGGCCTACTAGTTTGGAATGTGCTGTGAGTTCAAAAGGGTGATCAAAATCGAGATTCTGATCAAAGATTTTCACAACATGCTCCAATCGATTTATTGCGGCTTTTTTTCTGTTTCTTGCTTCGTCTAAAGATGCAACCCACATATCTGAAGTGAGGCGTTGCACAGATATTTCTGGTAAGTGCGCCTTATTTATCTCATCATTTCTGCGGATTAATTTTCTTGCTACAGGTACAGTTTTGCCATTCCTTACTGCGAGTTTAATTGCTTCATGGTAGGCGACTGAAGCAAACTCATAATCTTTCTGTTTTTCTGCTTTTTGTGCAATTTCTTTTAAACTATTTAGCGCTGTCCTACTGTTTTTATCAAATGTAATTTTGGCAATTGGTAGAGTTACATCAAAAGTTGTTTTTAGATTGTCTTTATGGTGAGTTTCAACAATTTTTAAATTGCTTTCTAATAGAGCAAGCTTATCAGGGTTTTTGTTATCTAATGCATTTGCATAGTTAATTGCAAGATTAACAGTATTGATGTCATGCTCACCATAAAATTGCTGACCAATTTCATATGCTTGTTTTGCTGATTTGATAATACTTTCTTTATCACCCGATTTAACTGCTGTTTGATACGCTTTGTAATGTTTTTTAAACGCTGAATTTAAATCTGAGTTTGATGCGAAACTCTCAGAGGTTACTAACAAGGAGAGAAAAGAAAAAGCAATTAATGTCCTGTTCATTATTTTTATTCCTAATTTTGTATTTTTTGATTTTATCAACCACAATCTAAAGTTCATAATAGCTTTGTCCCTATTTTGGTTCAATTTTGGCTATGGATATGAAACTTAAGTTTTATAGCTGAATTTTAATAGTATCATCCCACCTGCAGCCGAACTATCTATTAAATCAGAGAGATAACTATATATTTAAGAAGATGTACTTTCCAGTTACTATGTTGAGCTGCTACTAACCAATCTCTTAGTTTTTTTGAATTGTGTGTTCGAGAGATTGATTGTTGCAAGATTGAACGGTTGTTTGGATAGCCCACTTGGTGTTTTTTGAGCTCGGTATTTAAATCTGAACTTGATGAAGCAAAACATGAAAACATCAAAGGGCTCAGTTTGTTATCGTTTAAGTTTTGTATAATACAAATACTTATAAGTACCTAAATTAGAGTCTCGGCAGCCATGAAAGCTGCCAATAAAAACATAATACTACCCGCTACTTTATCCTGCCAGTTTACAGCGCTTTGCTTTACGTTTATTTTCTTCGATATTTTGCCTGATGTAATGGCGATAAATGTATCGCAGAGTAAAGTAATTAGTGTATAAATTATACCCAACACTAAGAGTTGCATTGAAATAGAAGTCGTATTTTCAGACACAAACTGAGGGAAAAAGGCAATAAAAAATAAAGCTGTTTTTGGGTTTGTGATCTCAACAATAAAGCTCTGCTTCATTATATTTCGATTAGACAGACTCTGAAGTTCAGGCTTTTCAAAGCTGTGAACATTAGGCTTAAAATATTGCCAGCCAAGATAAACTAAATACAACGCCCCGATTATTTTCAAACCAGAATAGAGAAGCGGGGCATGAGCAAATATCGCTGATAAACCCAAAATTGTTGCTATGACATAAGCGAATGACCCAATAGCCATACCAGATGCAGCGGCGATACCCGCTGATGGACCCTGACTTAGACTGCGAGCGGCAATATACAAAATAGACGGGCCTGGCGTAATACTTAGCGCAAAGCAAACAACTGAAAAGGCAATAAGTACTTCGTGGTTTAGCATAGATATTCCTATTTTAGCCTGATTACTGAAAATCTTTGGTTTCTAAATACAATTGAGTCATGTCCTTTAGAGAAGCTGAACCAAAGTTTGAGGCGGGGGCAGCATATTCTGTTTTGATGAGCTCGACATTACTATTTTGTTTTTGACATGGATATGAAAAGATCTGGTCAAAACTTGGCGTTGCTGTAATTTTATGGACAAACAAGCAGTGTTGCTCAGTCGCTTTAATATCGAAAAAATAGCCATTCTGACTTTCTAATGTTATATCTTTATTTAAAATTATTTTATTGATTTTAAAGCTGTCAGCTTCATGAATACGTTCTCCTCCACGTTCAAAATGCCCGTCATAAGTATCGGCTAAGAAACTCATAATACGGCCTTGTCTAAGAGCATTGAGTGACAGTGTCTCAGGGAAAAGTGTAATCAATTTATGCTTCTTTAACTTATTGAGTAGTTGTTTTTTTCGATGGGCTGCGACTTGTACGTGAAAAATCAGTTGAACCGCATGTTTGCCTTTAGGCATGGGCAAATGAGAAGCGAATAACTGTTCTTCAAGATTAAACAAAACCATACCGTGGGTACCGATTGTGTGATCGTGCTCACTACTTTGTGCAAATAACGTAAAGCTGAAAAACAATAAAATTAGGATTGTGTATTTCATTTATAACCGTAAATAATTGGGAGTATTGCTTTAGGATACGGTATATTTAATTCTAAATCGTTTCTAATTTGTTTTATTAAAGTCCAAAATGGAAATAGCAGATCTTAAAAAGTTTTTGGTGATTGCGCGTCATCAAAACCTCCAAAAAGCAGCACTCTCTCTAGACATTACGCCAAGTGCTTTATCTAAATCACTTAAAAGGTTAGAAGCGTCTTTAGAAGTTAAATTGTTTGATAGGGTGGGTAAGACGCTACGCTTGAACGAGCAAGGAGAAAAACTACAACCAAGGGCAATCGCACTTACTGACCTTGCTGCGGATACACATCAAGCCTTGAGAACCAATAAGATGCCTTTAGTTTGTAAAGTCGCTGCGCCAAGCATTCTACAATTTAAATGGGCTTGTGTGCTTGGCCGTCAAGCGGGTAAACAGTCGCAAATGTTACTCGAGTTTGATACAGAATTTGAAGCGGAAGCATTACAAAAATTGGTAAATGGCGAGGTTCAGCTAGCTATCGTGACAGGAGAAGTGTTGTCTAATCTTCCTGATGGGATTAAATCGATTGAGCTTGGAGATATTCAGATGCAAGTTGCTATGGGGCACTCTCACCCTTTAGCTATGAATACTATTGTTTCTGTTGAGGAAGTTGTGGCACATCCTTTTGCAGTACCAAACACATCGCCGTTTTGCGGAGAACAAAGAGGCGTTGGCTGTGATGGTTGGCAGTTAAGGCATTTTACCCGTCAAGTTCAGTGGGTGGTTAATGACTATGCTGTATTGAGTCAACTGGTAAAAGGTGGTCAAGCTCTGGCATTTTTGCCTGATTTTATGATCAGAGAGTGGCAACTTAAAGCGGTTAAGGTGACGAGCGGTGATTTGTCTTATAAAGAGCACGTTTTTTTACTGGCTCAGCAAGACTGTTTACCTTGGGTGAATGCACTAATAAATAAAGTATTGGGCAAGGATTAATGAATAAACGTTCATCCATATCATCAATAAAGTCGATGTGAACGAGCAGAACCCTTGAGCTGTTGGCTTTTATGAACCAATGGGGTTTAAAGTTGTTTCTCGTTCTCCTTTAGATGAGATGGGGAAACCATTTCCCTCTCATACTGCGTCAAAAGAACTTTCAATAGCGCACTATTGATACATTCCTTCTCTTTGTCTGAATGAAAAATGTCTAACTAGATTTATTTATAGTTTTACTAAGAAATGGGGTTTAAACAATCTAACGTTATAACCCCATTTTAGGTTGTTGAGCGTTTGCTATTTGGCCTTTTTCAATTAGTACTGTAACTGACCGCCACTATTTATAAAGTTAGCGTATTCATTCCATACATCTTCGACACCACGGCCTAAGATCTGTCTAAATGACGCATCGAACGACCAAGTGTAATTACCCATGTCTTTCGCCGACTTATTAAATTTGTAGATAAATTCATTGTCTAAATGGGTTTTAACATAGTGTAAAAAGAAACCTGTTCCTTCATAGCCAGTTAACCACTTTCTAGGATCTAAGGTGCTTGGCGTACGAGTTTTGTGGAAACCTGCACCAATACGCACGGCATCAGCTAACCCTTCGGTAAACGCCCAGTAAGCTTGACCATCGCCGTAGTTGTCATGTGTGAGCGGCGAATTGTTGTAACCATGAGTCACTTCGTGGAATAAGATACCATCGATTTCGTCTGAAATCGCAGAGTCAGAATTTCCACCCTCACGATATAAACGCTCAAGGTGTGCAGTACTGACGACTATGGTCATTTCACCCGAACCATCTTGACCCATTTTATATGCGACAAAGTCTTGGCCCCAATGATCTTTTGTTCTTAACTCAAAACGTAGTTTTCTGAAACGTTCAGACTCAATTGGATCTTTATATAGAATTTTAGCGACATCAACGCAGCGCTGTGCCATATGACCAGCAGGATCGGCAATAATACGTTTAAACAATTGTGAGCCGATTGTTTCTGGGTTTACATCAACAAAATCCACCACGGGTTTTTTCCATAAACCATCGTTAGGATCAGTGACATCTTGTTCAGTGATGTCGATATTGACGTTTGTTTGCGAGTAGCCGTAAACCGACACATAAAGGTTTTGTCCAGATCCTTCACAGTTTTCTGTTGCGGTTGGAGTAATGCTTTGGCAAGTGTAACTTTGAGTCGTCGCAGGTGCACCTAAGTTGATATATAAGTCTGCATCACCGCTGCCAGATGTTGAGGCGCTTACTTTGCCTGCGACGCTGAAAGGACCGAAATGCTGCCATTGACCTTGGCCTAGGTTCAAAGACTGGTTGATTGGCAGTGTTGTTCCATTATTGTTATCTGTGCTCTTACCAAATAGTTCAACTTCGGCCAGTTGCACAATGCTTGCGCCATGATTAGATGAAATATTTAAGCGAATATGTTTATAGGCTTGATTGCTCGATACAGAATATTGCTTGCTTTGATATCGACTTGAAAAGCTTTGACCCGCTTGGCTATCAATTGTTTGCCAATTAATGCCATCGTTTGAACCTTGTAACTGCCAATTCTGTGGATCACGGCTCGGTGCATCGTTTGCTGAAGTCAGCGTGTAGCCATTGATAATTTTCGCCTCATTGAGTTCATAGCTTAGCCAAGCAGTAGGAGAAAACGCTAGCCATTTACTGTATTGGTCGTTATCAAATGCTTTGTCCGCAGTTTCGTATGGTGTGTTTTGTTCAGACGCGTTAATAATCCCATTTGGTAACGTAAGATCTGTATTTAACGAGGTAGATGCAAGTGTGTTGAAAGTTAGGCCTGCGAAAGTAAGTGCTAACGCGATAGGCGTTTTAAGATGTTTGTTAGATGTCATAACTTGTTCCCATTGAAGTTTTTGTAACGTTCCAATTTTTAAGTTTTAAAAAAGCAAAATGACGTATTTTTAATTACTTTATCATTTTGGAACGTTCCTAGATGATTGACATTATTTCGCAAGGGATCAACCTTTAATTTACAAAATTTTTACTTTTAGGTGTGTTTAAGGTACTAGAATGTTGAATCTATTGAAAAAATCGGCATGTATAAAATTTGGGTATAAGTTATAAAATAATCGAAATGGCTAGGTCGTTCTATGCAAATGAATAAGGTTATTGAAAGAGAGAAGCTGTTGGAGAAAATGAGAGCAACACGTTTGAGAATAAAAAATAACTGGGGCCGGCCTCTAGTTCACAGCCTATTCATGACGCAATAATGGCGCCATGAATAGAACTTGGTTTGAACAGTTATGAGCTGCGTTCTATTAGCTCTACTGGGACTTGCGTTAATCCTTCTTGCGTGTCGTTTTTCAAGATATGACACACGGCTTTAGCGATATCGTTGGCATCAATTTTTACTGTGCTCAGAGGCACACTCATTAATTTTGAGTCGTCCAAATCATCGAAGCCGATCACACCGATATCAGCACCAGGCTTTAAGTTTTGCTCGGCTAGATATTCAATCACGCCATAAGCCACAATGTCGTTAAAGCACACTACTGATTCAACTTGCGGCACTTGAGCTAAGCATTCTGACATGGCAAGTCGACCACCATGACGGTTTGTGGTGCTATTAAACACCCAAGTTTGTATGTCATTTTGCTCTTTGGCGGCTTTGTTGAAACCAGCTAAACGTTGATGGTAATCCGATATCGCTGCATCACCACCAATGAAGGCGATGTTCTTATGGCCGCGAGCCATTAACGCTTTCGTTGCGTTGTATGCACCCATTTCGTTATTTGGTAATACACAAGGTACTTGGCTGCCATCTACTTGACGCATGATGCTGACCACTTGCGTATGCGGCTTTTGTAATTGATTAAGCCAGCTTGCTTGGGTGTTAGGCGTTGGACAGATAATAAAGGCTTTCACACGGTATTCTTGCAGTTTGGCTACAATTTGCGTTTGCGTTAGGGCATTTTCGCTGGTGTTAACGAGTGTTGCCATTAAGCCTAATTCTCGAATGTGTTTTTCAAGGGCAACCGCTAAATTTGCAGAATAAGGGTTGGTTAAGTCGTTGATCACAATAGCGACTAAATCTGAAGACTTACTGCGCATCGCCGCGGCTTCTCGATTATAAACGTAGCCTGTTTCTTCGATGGCTTTGAGTACTTTTTCTTTTGCACGGTCGCTGGCTTTATCGCTGCCGCGTAAAACAAGTGACACTGTAGACTTTGAAACACCCGCTACTCGGGCAACGTCATGTACAGTGACAGACTGCTTGTTAGTATTATTTGTTTTCAAATTTTGGCTATCTATAGAATGTGATTGTGCCTGTAACAGCGCCAACCAGTGATTAATTTTGTCGCAATGGGTTGTATTCTAGCAAATCGATCAGTATATTCAAATTATTCTTGGAACGTTCCATTTTACCTTTAATAGGAAATTAAAGGATAATCGGTTCATTCCAATATATTTTTAGGTTATTTGGCAAAGAGGCAAACAATGAAAACGATAAGCCACGGGTGGCACAGTGCTAAACGCATGACTTACTCACTCGTCACAGGCGGTGTGATGATGTTAGGTGCGACACAAGTTGCAGCAAACACGCAATATGTTGACCCATTTATTGGTACTGGCGGTGACGGCCATACTTTTCCTGGTGCAGTTGTACCCTTTGGTATGGTGCAGTTGAGCCCAGATACCGACTCAGTATTTAGAGGCATTGACCCGCAGCCAGAAATTTACAAGCGTTGTGCGGGCTATCATTATGACGACACCACCATTGTTGGTTTCTCGCATACCCACTTTAGCGGCACGGGTCACTCAGATCTTGGTGATTTACTAATGATGCCAATCACGGGCGAAGTGAAGTTAGAGCCGGGTAAAGCTGACAATCCAGATGCGGGTTATCGTTCTCGCTTTAGTCATGACAATGAAACGGCAAAGCCGGGTTATTACCAAGTTTGGCTACAAGACTACAAGGTGAATGCTGAGCTGACAGCGACTACCCGTGTAGGCATGCACAAATATACCTTTAAAGAGCATGATAAAGGCAGCGTGTTAATGGATTTAACGCACAGCATTTATAATTTCAAAAACAAAGTAATTTGGAGTGATGTGCGCGTTATCGACGACCGTACTATCTTAGCTTACCGTGCGACTAATGGCTGGGCGAACAATCGTCAAATGTACTTTGCCATTGAGTTCTCAAAACCGTTTAGCGATATTGAGCTGATCAACCTAGACAACACACGCTACCGTTGTAATGGCTGCTTAACCGAAGGTAATGGCAAAAAGCCATCGACCATTGTTAACTACAAAATCCCAGAAGCGGCAGGTAAAGCCATTAAAGTGGTTGCAGATTTTGAAGGTCTAAAAGGCGAGCCACTGATGGTGAAAGTAGGTATTTCAGCGGTTAGCAAATCAAATGCACTTGAAAACTTAAAGACTGAAATTCCGCATTGGAACTTCGATAAAGTGGTTAAGCAAGCAGACGAAACATGGCACAAGTCACTTGATAAGTTTGAAGTAGAAGGCTCGCTGTCTGAAAAGCGTCAGTTCTTCACGTCGGTTTATCACGCACTGCAAGCACCGAGTGTATATCAAGACGTAAACGGTCAATATCGTGGTGTTGATGGTGAAATTCACCAAGCGAAAGATCACACGCACTATACGTTATTCTCACTATGGGACACGTATCGTGCACTGCATCCATTATTAACTTACATTGAGCCTGACAAAGTATCTGACATGATCTCTTCAATGCTTGATCATTATCAGCAGAGCCATGACAAAATGCTGCCTATCTGGTCGTTCCAAGCCCATGAAACATGGACGATGATCGGTTATCACGCGGTATCAGTGATTGCCGATGCGTATCTAAAAGGCATTCGTGACTTCGACGTTGAGCTTGCTAAAAAAGCCATGATCGATACTGCAAACCACCCGCATTACGATGCCATTCCTGAGTACAAACAATATGGCTATGTACCGTTAGACGTGCTACCTGAGTCAACCTCTATCACTTTAGAGTATGCGTACGATGACTATACGATAGGTCAATTCTTCACGGCGCTTGGTGATAAGAAAACAGCGGCTGAATACTATGAGCGTGCTACATATTACAAAAACGTGTTTGACCCAGAAGTACGCTTTATGCGTGGTCGCATGAAAGATGGTTCATGGAATCCAGATTTTGATCCGCAAGAAGCAAAATACATGGGTGCATTCACCGAAGGTAACAGCTACCAGTACAGTTTCTATGTACCACAAGACGTGCACGGTTTAATTAAGCTAAAAGGTGGCGACAAGAAGTTTGTTGAGCGTCTAGATGAGCTTTTCGAAACTGAGCTGTCGTACGAAAAAATCAAAGAGCATGAAGACATTGCAGGTCTAATTGGTCAATACGCTCACGGTAATGAGCCAAGCCATCATATTGCCTACCTTTATAATTATGCGGGCGAGCCTTGGCGTACTCAGGCACGTATTCGTCAAATCATGGATACGCTGTCTTCAGATAAGCCTGATGGTCTTGCGGGTAACGACGATGTAGGCCAAATGTCGGCGTGGTATATCTTCTCGGCAATGGGTTTCTACCCAGTGTCACCGGGCGATTTAACTTATGCACTAGGTGCACCGCAATTACCGAAGATTTCTTTAGCATTGGCAAACAACAAGCAATTTACTGTGGTTGCTAAAGGTCTGTCTAAGAAAAACAAATATGTAAAAGAAGTTCGCTTAAACGGCAAAAAACTTGAGCGCAGCTATATCACTCATGATGACATCATGGGCGGTGGCAAGCTTGAATTCACTATGTCGGCTAAGCCTAACAAGTCATTTGGTCAATCACTGTCGGCACGTCCGCCGTCAATGAGTAACCCTGTGAACAACAACTTCTTAAAATAAGAGACAGAAGCATGAAAAAGACATTCTCTCGTTCATTGCTTCTTGTTACGCCGGCGGTTTCGCTGAGCCTTGCGCTCAGCGGCTGCGGCGATAACCGCAATGAAGATGCACAAGCAAAGCCTGCTGAGCAAGCAAACAGTAAAGGCATTGCATATGTGCAAGATCCAGCCAGTTTTGTAAATCCATTTATTGGTACCAAAGGGCCATTTAACCATCGTCAAGCGGCTAACGTTGTGCCGGGTGCTGTGCAGCCATTTGGTATGTTCAACTTTGGCCCTGAGCACGCTTACACCGAAGCGTTAATGAAAGAAAGCGAAGGGATCAGCAAGCGCATCAAAGAAGACAATGTGCGTATTCCAGTCTCACCGGGCGGCTACAACTGGCAAGCGACGCGCTTGAAAGGTTTTTCTTTTACTCGTTTGTCAGGCACTGGGTGTTTAGGTGCGTCAGGCGATGTACCAGTATTACCGTTTAACCAAGCCATTAAACATTCTCCTGCGACCGATAAAATTAACGCCTATTATGGCGCGAACTTTAGCCACGATGATGAAACAGCCATTCCAGGTTATTACCAAGTTGGTCTAGATTCGGGCATTGATGTACGTTTATCAGCAACAGATCGTACTGGTATTGCCGAATTTACCTTTGACTCGCCAGAGCAAGCCAAGCTGATTTTTAGAACGGCTTATTCTCAGTTGGGCAGTGGTGATGCGTTTACCCAAGTGGATTTAGAAAAAGGTGAGGTGAGCGGTTATGTCACAAGTGGTAACTTTTGCGGTTACTTAGGCGAATATAACCGTCGCGATTATTACACACTACACTTTGTGGCGAAAATTGATGCGCCGATCACAGGCAGCGGTGCGTATATTGATGACAAGGTAGCAGCCAATGAGACTTCTAGCCAAGGCGGTATGGGCTATGGTGAAACCGGAGTACCAGAGTGGGGTAAAGGCTCAGGTCTATGGGTCGATTTAGATGTTAAAGCAAAACAACCTGTGACAATGCGTGTCGGTATTTCATACGTAAGCTTAGACAATGCCCGTGAAAACTTAGCAAAAGAGCAAGGTCAGCAAAGCTTTGCGCAAATAAAAGACAAAGCCTATGCGGGTTGGAACGATGCGCTTAGTCGCGTGAAAGTGAAGTCTGACGATCAAGACTTACTGACAACTTTCTATACGGCGTTATTCCACAGTCAATTCCATCCAAATATTTTCAGTGATGTGAACGGTGACTACCGAGGTTTTGACCAGCAGGTCCATAAGATCACTGACAAGCAAACAGCGCAGTACGCGAACTTCTCAGGCTGGGACGTGTATCGTTCACAACTGCAATTAGTGAGCTTAACGCACCCACAAGTTGCCAGTGATATTGCGCAGTCGCTATTCAATCAAGCCAATCAATTTAATGGTATTTGGGACAGATGGACCCACAACAATGGCCCAACAGGGGTAATGAGTGGCGACCCATCAGCGATTGCCATTGCCAACTTTGTGGCATTTGGCGCGGATAAGTTTGATATTGAAGGCGCGTACGAGTCTTTATATAAAGCTTCAACAGTGCCAACAGAGTACGATTTATCAGATGTGGGTTGTCCGGTGTTCTGTCGTGGTCAAAAACCGTCGTTAGATGAGTGGCTAACGCTGAATTACTTATCTGATCAATCTAATTCGTGGGAAGGGGCGAGCGAAACCTTAGAGCAAGTCTCTGCTGATTTTGCCATGTCACAATTTGCAGCGCGCTTAGGTAAAGACGCACACAGCACTGAAATGCTTACGCGTTCAGGTTATTGGAAAAACCTTTATAACCCTAAAGCGACCGCAGAGCTTGGCTTTATACAAGGCCGTAATAAAGATGGTAGCTGGAAAGAAGCGTTTGATCCATTCAGTGGCCACTTATTTGTCGAAGGCAGCCCTGCCCAGTATTTATGGATGTTACCGTTCGATGGCCAAGGGCTAAGCCGAGTATTAGGTGGTGATGAGGTGATGTCTGATCGTTTAGATTCACATTTGCGCAAACCTGATGGCACTTGGGTGTTATATCGTGATTCAGCGCAATATGCTGATGTATCGAATCAGCCGTCAATTGCCACGCCTTGGATGTATTTATACACAGGCGATGCGTATAAAACGCAGCAAACGGTGCGTGAGACCATGAAGCAACTTTGGCATAACTCAGTGTCAGGTATTCCGGGCCAGGACGATTTAGGTCAGATGTCATCTTGGTATGTGTTCTCGGCATTAGGCATGTATCCGTTCTATCCAGGTCGTGCAGACATGGTGTTATCAAGCCCAGTATTTGAACAGGCACAAATTGGTAATTTAACCATTAAAGCACCTGCTGCAAGCGCCGAACACATTTACATTAAAGGCTTAAAAATCAATGGTAAAGACACGATGAATAGCTGGATTGACGAGTCATATATTCGTACCCCGCAGCGTCTAGAATTTACCTTAGATACTCAGCCAAACCCTGCGTTCGGTGGCGCACTTGAGCATCGTCCACCATCTTATTCAGTTGCCGCTCCTTCGGTAGCAACTTCTGAGGCGAATTAATCATGGCAAAACAAATTAATCAAAAAATGGCGTTTTATGCCATGACCAGTTTGTTTTTTATCTGGGGTTTTATTACCGCGTTAAACGACATTCTGATCCCATTCTTAAAAGCAGAATTTTCACTGAGCTATACCCAAGCTATGTTGGTGCAGTTCTGTTTCTTCGGCGCTTACTTTCTGGTGTCGCCATTGGCTGGTCGTGTGGTAGCTAAGTTTGGTTATCGCAATGGCGTGTTCATTGGCTTATCAACATTAGCTCTAGGCTGTTTGCTGTTTATTCCTGCAGCAAGCGTGAAAGAGTACGCGTTATTCTTAGGCGCACTATTTGTACTTGCAGGCGGTATTACCGTGCTGCAAGTATCTGCAAACCCTTATGTTAATTGCTTAGGCGAACCACAGCATGCGGCTAGTCGCTTGAATTTGGCGCAGGCGATTAACTCGCTGGGTCATACCGCAGGGCCACTGTTTGGTACTTTTTTTATTCTTTCAGCAACCAGCAGCAGTGCCGGGGCAGAGCAGGTGCAACTGCCTTATTTCTTAATTGCACTGGCAGCCATAACGGTAGCTTGCTCATTCAAGTTTATCGAACTGCCTAAGCTAGATTTTGAACAGCAAAAAGACGTTGAAGTGAGCGGCTCAATTTGGCAGCAAAAGCATCTTGTTATGGGCGCACTGGGTATTTTCTTATACGTGGGTGCTGAAGTGTCTATCGGTGGTTTCTTAGTGAACTACTTCGAACGCCCTGAAATTGGCGGTTTGACAACAAAGCAAGCGGGCAACATGGTGGCTTACTATTGGGGCGGCGCAATGATAGGTCGTTTTATTGGCTCAATCTTAATGCGTAAATATGCGCCTAGCTTGGTATTAGCCTTGAATGCAGTGATGGCTGTGGTGCTATTGATGGTCACTGTGTTTAGTACCGGCAAGGTTGCAATGTGGAGCGTATTAGCGGTTGGTTTCTTTAACTCAATTATGTTCCCAACGATTTTCAGTTTAGCAATTCGTGGTTTAGGTCAGTTAACGGCAAAGGGCTCGGGCTTATTATGCCAAGCCATCGTTGGCGGTGCAGTATTCCCTCTGTTGCAAGCGGTTGTCGCAGATAAGTTCTCAGTCCAAGTGAGCTTCTTAGTGCCGGTATTCGCTTATGTCTACATTCTATTTTTTGCTATGAGCCAATATAAGGGTCGAGCGCAAGAGGTAAGTGCAGCATGAGTGGGGTGTTATGTTATGGCGAAGCGCTGATCGATTTTTTGCAGTTTCAAAGTCAAGAACAAGATGGCTTAACCATTAACGATTATCGACAATTTCCCGGTGGTGCGCCTGCCAATGCAGCGGTGGCCTTGGCCAAACTCGGTGGGCGGGCGCAATTTGCCGGACAAGTGGGGAGCGATCAGTTTGGTGAGTTTTTAATTCACAGCCTTACGCATTACGGTGTTGATACTCAGTTTACATTAAAGCATGAGACTGCACCGACGCCTCTGGCCTTTGTGCATTTAGATGCAAGTGGCGACAGAAGCTTTACCTTTATGCGAAAAGACAGCGCTGACCTTTTGCTCACACCTGAGCAAGTAAGCGAAGCGTGGTTTGCAAACAATAGCCTAGTGCATTTATGTAGTAATACACTGACTGAATCTGGCGCTGCTAAAACCACGCAAACTGTGCTTGAACAAGCAAAAGCGTTGAACTTACAGGTATGTTTTGATGTGAACCTGCGCGCCAACCTTTGGAAAGATCAACACATTAATATTGCGTTGGTGAACCAAGTGGTGAAACAAGCCGATATCGTCAAGTTTGCTAAAGAAGAGTTTGAACTGTTATCACAAGGCAATCCTGAGCAGTATTTAGCTGATTGTTTAGCGGCAAATTGTCAGCTTATTTTGATCACCAATGGCGGTGATGAGATTGAGTATGTGAGCAAACAATTCCGTGGTCTTGTGAGCCCTGCGAAAACGCAGGTGGTTGATACCACAGCCGGTGGTGATGGCTTTATTGGCGCGATTCTATACTTGCTCAGCGAAAACATCCAACTTGAAAGCTTAATGCATAGTGAAGCACACATTCAAAGTGCTGTGGCTTTTGCCAGTTGCGCAGGCGCAATTGCGGTGTCGACGCAAGGTGCATTCCCTGCATTGCCAAGCTTCACACAAGTCAGCGACTTATTTAACGAACAATTTAGTGGCACATACGATGCTGCCTTTTTAGAGTAAAACACACGTGAATTTTTATAACTCAGAATTTTTAACAACACACAGTCAATCGATCGTCGACTTTTATAAAGACCGCTGCGTCGACAACGACCTTGGTGGTTATTTTCAAAACTACTTAGACGATGGCACAACATTCAACAATGGATTTCGCCAGCTTGTCAGTAGCACACGTATGGTTGTGAACTTTTGTCGTGCGGCAAAGCTGTTAAACAACGACGAATACTTAGCCATTGCAAAGCATGGATTGGACTATGTGGAGCAACAACATTGGCGTGAATCGTCAAAAGCTTATGCGTGGACTTTGCAAGGCAACCAACCGCAAGATATGACACAACAAGCCTACGGCTATGCGTTCGTATTGCTGTGTTACGCCCATTGTTATAAAGCAGGTGTCATTGACTCTGATGAAAAGATAAATGAAACATTCGAATTACTAGAATCACGCTTTTGGCAAGCTGAAGAGGGGATCTACGCCGATACTATCTACGATGATGGTAGGTTGTGTGATTACCGTGGTCAAAACGCCAATATGCATATTTGTGAAGCGTTAATCGCAGCATATGGCGCGACTCAATCACCTGTTTACCTTGAAAAAGCCCAGTATTTAGCCAATCGTTTTTGTTTTGAGCTATCTGCGCAAAGCTTAGGTTTAGTCTACGAGCACTTTACACCAGAGCTAGAACCAGATCTTGAATACAACAAAGACGACCCGAAAAATCTATATCGTCCTTGGGGTTTCCAGCCAGGTCACCAAACAGAGTGGGCAAAATTACTGATGCAACTTAATGCCTTTGAAGCACGCCCTGAGTTTGTAGAAAAAGCACAATACTTATTTGATGTGGCCTATAGCAAGGCATGGGATACCTTCCACGGTGGTTTGGTGTATGGCTTTGATACTGACTATCAAACTTGTGACAGCGACAAATACTTCTGGGTACAAGCCGAAAGCTTTGCAGCTGCAGCTATGCTGTTTGATGAGACTAAACAACCACAGTATCTAGAGCAATACAGCGCGCTTTGGGACTATTGTTGGCAGCACTTTGTAGATCATGAGTTCGGCGCTTGGTTCAGAGTACTGACTGGTGCAAATCAAAAATACAGTAACCAAAAGAGTGAAGCGGGTGCTAAATGTGATTACCACACACTAGGTGCTTGTTTTGATGTACTGGAGTTTTCTTTTAATCAAAAGTAAAAACGTTTAGATAAATTTGGTGACACACTGCCCATGTGAGTCATAGGTTTTTGCGCTTTTTGCGTCGTGCAGACTCCTACTCGAAGCATCTTTGCTTTTGATTAAACACTTTGGTGTTCATTAAAGGCTTAGGTGCTTTTTTACTTATGTTTACAACAGTTTGTTGCACTGAAAAATGTCATAAGATAATTTATAGATAGAATAATAATAACCCAAGGATAGTTTTGAAAATATCAGATAAAGCATTAATGGCGCTGGTGCTGAGTTTGACTGGCCTACTTCTTATCGGTCATTTCAGTATTGAAGAGCGCGTGTTGCCAGATTATCTCGTGATTTGTATGGCGATCTTGTTTGCAGGTCAATGTTATCGTTTTCACCCTAAATACAAGCAGGCTAATTTGCTTGATAATCAGCTGCAGCGTGATGGGCAATTTTTGCGAATAACCAATAAGTCTTTACATCCCATGTTTGTGAATGGCAAGAGTGAACGCATTGAAGTAAAACGTATTTCTAAAGTCACTGTTGTTGATGAAGGGCTTGCGATTATTCTTGATGGTAATGGCACTGGCTTTGATTTTTTCTTGAATGATAATGCCCTAGACATTGCAGAGCATCTTAAATCTCTACTTTCTCAGCAAGAGCAAACACAGATAGAGTTAGAGGTGATTTGTTAAGATCCTTGAGAAGCTAGAAGCTAGAAGCTAGAAGCTAGAAGCTAGAAGCTAGAAGCTAGAAGCTAGAAGCTAGAAGCTAGAAGCTAGAAGCGAAGTTTCAATGTAGGCGAGGGTTTACCCCTCGCTTTGTTATTTTTAAATGGGTGAAAACAGCTTAAAGGCTAGCGTCTTTCACTTCATCCAAAGCTAAATTGAACCTTTTATCTTTATCGTCAATTGCTTGCTCTAGTTCTGATAATGATTTTCCACCTTTTTGATAGGTAATCTCTAGACGCAGTGCCTCAATCGTATACGTTAATAGCAAAAGGTAAATTTGCGGTTGGTTACCATTGCTGGTTTTCTGTAAATTAAACTTATACTCGTTTAAATCGATCAGGGTTTCTTCAGAAAGTGTTCTGTTTACCAGACTTTGCCTCATAAACGTGTTGAGGTAATCAGGAAATGGTAAAGGGTTTTTATCAAAAAAGTGTGCACGGGTTTCATCTTCCTTTGGCAGTTCTAAGTAAAACTCATACAGATCCTCAGAGTAATCATGAGAACTCTCAATGGCGGCGATGGTGGCTTGCATGAGCTTAATGACATGCTCTTTTTCTTTTTGTTCTTCTTCTATGTTGGCAAATGCCATAGCTAATAACACACCAAATAAGGTGGCAATTAAGGTAAGGAAAAAATTAATACCTGTAGAAAAACGGTTGATGGCATCTTGGTACTTAGGCACAAAAGTGAGCATGCCAAATATAATCAGTAGAATGGTTAAAAGTGTGTATAAAATCATATCCCTGAGCTCGATTTTTATTATGAGCCTGCATCATAGCATGGTAAAAAAAAGGGGGCTAATGCCCCCCAAAATCACTATGAAGCTTAGGGAGTTATGCAAAGTGATATTCGTTAACACGCTGCTTATTTTTATCTAATAATGCAACAGTGCTTGTTGTTTGTTGAAAAATAGGAGTCGAGCTATCAAATGAGTAACAACCTGGCTCATTATGGTTAGCGTAAATTTTTAGCTCAGAGCAGGGCTCCATTTTTGCCATTTGAGCAAAAGTAAATTCAGGCCCATCCTTGATACATATAGTCCAGCCAGATAAATCTACCCAAGATGTACTTAAGTTGATTAACTCAATGTGATCTTTGTCTTTATTACGGTTCGTGTTTGTATCATGGCTGATATGCGAAATAATGATTGACTCGTGCGCCTTGCGGCCATTGATCCAAGCACTAACCACACTGCCTTCAGCATCTAATAACCTAATATGGCAACCACATTGTTTGAACATTGGGCTAAGCTTATTAAACATGAAAGTGCTTTGCTGCTGTTCAACTTTAAGGATTTGGCTTGGTTTAATATAGCTATTACGAGGGAAGGTGAACAAAGTCTCGCCAGTTTCTGCAAGCTCCAAACGCCAGCTCTCAAGGTCAATAATAGCTGGGCCAGTATTTTTTAATTCAACACTTTCATTTGAGCTAGAAGAGTTCACGTATTCAATTTGAACTTGAAGTGGCGCCATCAGCTTAAAACAACTGTGCCAATAAGACTGTATCGCACCATGCGCATGTCGCTGGTTCTGAAGATTAGGCAGAGAGTTTAATGTATTGTTTTTAATTTGTTGATGCACTTTATCGAGCGCCGAGCGAGCATCTATTTGCCAAATTTCATTGGCCATATTTTGTCTGGTTTCAAAATTCACAGTTAGCTCCTTTAATCACTTATGAATATATTCATAAGTCGTAATACATTAAAACTAAAGCACTACACTTATCCGACGGTAGTTTTGCTTTGGTTCTGGTTGCTTCCTTTTCGATAATTAATACGTGAAGTGAGTTAATTTTTCAGAACAATTTAGTTACTGCTTTGGCTGTCTTCAAACGCATTATGGGGACTAATTTATCCTAGATTGAAACAGATTTATACTACTTAATGCGATTTTTATGCTTAATTTTATTACATCACATTACAAATTTGCAGAAATAGTTTTATGAATATATTCATATTTTGATGTTTATCAATGGGTTATAATTTTTTAATATTTTGTTTTTAAAATCTTAATGGAATGTCAAATTCGACCATAACGCCACCGTTTGAACGATTTTTAATCTTTAATTGACCTTGATGTGCGTTGATCACTTCTGAACAAATACTCAAACCAAGTCCACTTCCACCTTGTTTTGTTGAAAAAAACGGCAAAGTCACTTGGCTGATTTTACCCTGAGTGATCCCTTGGCCTCTATCGACCACTGCAAAGCGAACCCGGTCATAATCTTTGACGACCTTAATACCAATATCGGACACATTTGAACCAGATTCATGGGCATTTTTAAGGAGGTTTATTAAAACTTGCTCTAGCTGTAAAACATCGAAATAGGCATGTTCGCATGGCAAATCAGCCAATAGTTCAAAGGCATAAAGTTTTTGGACGCTCTGTAGCGTATCTGCTAGGTTTTGTTTGCTGATATTAGGTTTTGGCAAGCGGGCAAATTCGGCATATTTCGCGATAAAAACGTTGAGATTAGACGCTCTTTGGTTAATGGTTTGCAAAATATCAGGCAGTAAATCTAGGTGGGTATTTTTCTCTAAAATGGATTCTGCAGACGAAGTTAACGAAGAGATAGGAGCAAGAGAATTGTTTAGTTCATGACTGATCAAGCGAATGGCGTTTTTCCAAAGTTGCAGCTCTTCTTTGCCTATTTCTAAAGACAGGTCTTTACATAAAACAAGCTGGTGGGGTTGGTGGTTATAAGTGACGGTTTGGTTGGCAATATAATAGCTATGTTTTAAATCATTGTGTTCAAAGCTGACAATGCCAGAGCCTTGTTCAAGCAAAAAGGAGCGAATTGGTGCACTGACGTTATCAAGTAAGCCATATAGCTCCTTGCCTTTTAGCGAGCCTGCAACTTGTAATAGCTCGTTCGCTTGCTGATTGTGATAGACCACCTGCTTAAAGGGGTTAAAAAGCAAAATTGCCATTGGGGAGGCTTGAACAATGCTATCTAGCAAATGCTCTTTTTGGCTTAAAGTCTGTCTTTGCTCAGTAAGGTTGCGAGCAAGGTCGTTATATAAGTCTAGTATAGGTGCTAGGTGTTTATCGCCATCTGGGTGAATACGAATAGAAAAGTCGCCATCTTTGAAGCTTTTAATGCCATCGTGTAAAGCATCCAGCTGTTTTTGTTGAAAGCTGACAAAATAGAATAGGGCGGTGGCTAAGCACACGAATGAAGAAGTAAATGCAAAAATGGTTAGCCAAACACCTTGATATCCAAACTGTTCACCCGCCGCATAAATAAACCAAAACAGCACAAAAAAAGCCAATAAAGCATAGCCTGTTTTGTGTAATAAACTTATCTCATTGTGCTGCATTATTTTAATCCGAACTTTTCCATACGACGATAAAATGCCTGACGGCTCAATCCTAAACTACGGGCTGCTTTAGCAACAATACCCTGATGTTTATCGAGTGCACTTTGGATGTCTTGCAAACTGTATTCGACTTTCTCTTCAACCGGTACTTTTGACTGTGTAATCCCTAAGTCTTTACTTTCAATGGTGTTGTTTTGGCAAAGGAGTGCAGCTCTACCAAGCACATTTTGTAATTCTCTCACGTTGCCAGGCCATGAGTGCGCCATTAATGTGTGTTCTGCATTGGCACTGAGCGTTTTATCTGAATCAAGAAATGATTGTATTAACAAGGGAATATCGTCTTTTCTTTGCGCCAGCGGGGGGAGTTTTAACTCAATCATATTGAGCCGATAATATAAGTCTTCTCTAAACTCGCCGTTGGCGATGGCTTGAGGCAGGTTGGTATTGGTGGCACTGATAATACGCACTGAGACTTTACGCGTTTTGGTACTGCCTACGCGTTCAAATTCGCCGCTTTGTAATACCCTAAGTAATTTTTGCTGTCCAGATAGTGGCAAGTTGCCTATTTCGTCTAAAAATAAAGTCCCGCCATTGGCTGCTTCAAAACGGCCTTCTCTGGCTTTGGTTGCCCCAGTATATGCGCCAGCTTCTGCGCCAAATAATTCCGCTTCGATTAAATCTGCAGGTAAAGCGCCCGCGTTTACTTTTATGAATGGGGCATCTTTATATTGGCTATTGGCAACGATAAGCTCCGCGACCTTCTCTTTACCCGCGCCATTTGGTCCAGTGATTAAAATGGGCGCATCTGAATGAGCGACTTGAGTGGCCATTTCAACGAGGTTAATCATGCTGTTGTCGGCGAATACCATGCCAGCAAGATCAAAGTTATCATTGAGGTATTGTAATCGGGCTCTTTGCTTGGCGTGATTGTTCAGTTGCTGCTGCTGTAATTGATAACTTTCTCGCAAGTTTTGCACTGTTGTCAGGAGTTTTTGATCTTCCCAAGGTTTGGCAATGTAATCGGCTGCGCCGTCTTTTATCAGCGCCACGGCCATTTCAAGGTTAGTCCAAGCTGTGAGGAGAATTATCGGGAGATCAGGGTCAAAATGACGAATACGGTGGTAAAGTGCTTCGCCTTCTTCGCCCGAAGTCGTGTCTTTCGTGAAATTCATGTCTTGAATAACGAGATCAAAACCACCTTGTTGCAGCTTAGTCATGCCTTCTTCTGGGCAAGTTGCGCCATCGCATTCAATATCATTAATTAAAAATAAAACCCTGAGTGCTTTTACTACATCAGGGTTATCGTCGATGATTAAAACTTTACTGTGCTGCATACTGTTATTCTTTTAATTTATTTCTATGCGAAAGAGAGACCTGAGTCTCTCTTATTAGCTTGATCTTTATAGGTTTAATTGGCTTTAGTCACTTGCGCCGGTGCAATTAACGTTGCTTTTCTGGCGGGTAAATAAGCCGCAAAGCAAGTTAACAACCAAACAAACAGGGTAACCGCTATACCCACCATTACGTTAGGTGTCCCTTGTACCCCAAGTGTTTGTAATAGTGCCATATTTAGCCACAAAGATAAAAAGAAGCCTATCACTAAGCCAACCATTGCTAGCAGTGAGTTTTCGATGAGCAGGCTTTTTAGTACCATACTTTTACTCGCGCCCAGCGCTCTTAAAATACCTAAGTTTTTATGACGCATTTTGACCGAGAAGGTAACGAGCGCAATAATACCTAATGAGGTAATGAGTAAGGCAACCGCACTGATAGCGAACATCACAAACGCAAAGCTACTTCTGCCATCCCATAAACGTTTTTTGGCACGTGCTGAGAATTCGACACGAGATACAATGCGACCAGGCTCTTGATAAAGCAAGGTTTCTAATGTTTCTAAAATTTTCTCTGAGGTATTAGGCGTAACACGAATAATGTAGTTTATTTCGTTGTTACGGCCGTAAATGGCTTCTGGAATAACCATACCGTGATACCAAACTTGCTCGTAAGTCGCGCTTTCTCCAAGCATTTTATCTTCGAACGTCCCCACTACTTGATAAGGCGTTTTTGAACCATTCAAAAAGACGGTTTGACCTAAAGGTGAAGCCCCTTCGAAGAGCGTTTTCGCTAAATCATCGCTGATAAGCGCAACACTGGCAGGTGTCGTTTCTGCATCACCCATCACGAATTCATTTGCATAAAAGTCTCGACCACTGCTGATATTGAGCATTAGAGATTCAACGCCTTGTTGGTCAACACCAAACAAGGCGGTGGAATGATCTTTGGCATTTTCATCAAGATTATCGCTATACACAACATTGCTCGAGCGACGTGTATCAATGACGTTTTCTTCACCGCTATACGTTGCTGAAACAACTTCTGACAGGGCTCTAATAGCCGCTATGTCGCGTTCAATTAATTGCCCTTTATCGACTTGCTCATCATAAACATGGGTGACCACATTCAAGATTTGTTGCTCTTCTAGCTTTGATGGAATTAACCAGTTTTGCAGCGTTGCATAACTAATGAAGGCGCTATTGCTGACGATCATGAGAGTAATGGCAACTTGGAAAACAATCAGTATCGAGATGCTTTTTTGTTTCAGAATTAATTTTAAAATATGTTTTAAAGACATGATCACCCCCTAAGCTGCGATGCTGGCGAAATACCGCTGATACGGTAAACCGGATATAAACCTGCAATTAATATAGCGGCATAAATGAATGCCCCAGACGTCAATGCAAAGCTGTAATCCATACTGAAGAAGTGCTTAACCAAGCTCGGATCTGCTGAGTAGTCCATTTGATACATGTTAACTTGGAACATCAGCTCAAGGCCTAAATGGGCGAATAGAACACCCGCAATAATGGCTGCGAAGGCAATTAAACTTATTTCGATAAGATGTATTTTGACGATATACCAACGGCTCGCACCAAGCGCGCGATAGAGCGAAACCAGTTTGTTTTTAGATTGGTATTTCGCAAGCAAAATGCCCACGGTATTCACTAAACAAATCGCAAATAGTAAATAAGAAAACTGAAGGTAGACTTTTTCCCAACGCATGAATTGTGCAAATTCGTTCAGTAATAGCTGTAAATCGTTCAACTTGTACTTCTCTTCGTGAGGAAAACGACCAAGGTTTGCTTGCTGCTGGGTGTAATTACGCGCCCATAAAGTTGCTGCAGCGAGTTGTTGCTGGTGGTTTTGCTTATCGAACTCAATCCAAGTGTGAAGGTAGCCGCATTCTGCCGATTTAAGTGCCGAAATATTATGTTGGCGATATTCACTGCGTTGGTTTTCTTCTTTTGTCTGACAAGGCATGTAGCCAGCACGAGGCAAGTTCATTCTCTCGGCTGTTGCCATAGGCACAATCGCTAAATCGTTATAGCGGTTACTAAAGCGCATATTTGAAATACGACGCTTATGCTGAGATAAGTCCATCACACCGACAATCTTTAAAGACTGTTTATCGACTTTGATAAATTGGCCAACTGAGTTTTCTCCTGAGAAAAAGTGGTCGTTGACTTTTTTATCGATCACGATGACGTCACTCTCCGATTGTGTTTCTAACCAAGGTGCACCGAATATAAAAGGCACATTAAAAACACTAAAGTAATCGATATCTGAAGCAGATGCCGTGGCAATCATAGGTCGTGCGCTATCGAGTTGCTCTGACTCTAAAATAAAGCGCGTGTCATAATTAAATGACAGGTGTTTATAGTCTAAATCGGCATTTTTAAGCGCCTGAGCATCTTGAAAGGTCAGGGGCGGGTAGCGAAATTGGTTGCGTATTTCAAAGTCGTTATCCATATAGTTGAGGCTAAAATGGTGCATTTGCGATGCTTTGTCGGTTAGCACGCTGTTGCCGCTTAACTTCACTGTGGTACTCATGGTGAGAAGTAATGTAATACCGATCACCAAATTGACTATCATCAAAATAGTGAGTTTGCCTTTTTGTTTAACGCCTTGCAGGGCGAGTTGAAATAAATCTTTCATGTCGCACCTGTGCTTTAAACTGCTAAATCAGTAAGTTGGCTTTTGTTGATGTCGGTCAACTGGCCATCGAGGATTTGAACATTGCGATGAGCGCGTTGGGCTAATTCATTGTCGTGGGTTACCATCAGCAAGGTCGTGCCTTGTTGATTAATCTCTTGCAGTAAATCCATCACTTGGCGCGCCATATGGGTATCAAGGTTACCCGTTGGCTCATCGGCTAATAAGAATCTTGGTTGCCCTGCGAGTGCACGGGCTATCGCAACACGCTGTTGCTGACCACCACTTAATTGCGCTGGAAAGTGTTTACCGCGACTAGCAAGACCGACCATTTCAAGGGCATTTTCGATGCGTTGCTTACGCTCATGGCTTGGTAAGCCTCTAAAAATTAAAGGCACTTCAATGTTGTCGTAAAGGTTTAATTCGCTGATCAGGTTAAAACCTTGAAAGATAAAGCCAATTTTTTCGTTTCTAATTTTAGAAAGTTGGCTGTCGCTTAATTTACTAACATCTTGCCCGTCTAAAAAGTATTGGCCTTTGTCAAAAGGTTCAAGTAAACCGGTTAAGTTTAAGAAGGTGGTTTTACCTGAGCCTGAAGGGCCAGTGACAGCGATGAAGTCTCCTTCATTTACCTCAAAGTTGACGTCAACCAAGGCGTGGGTTTCGATAAGCTCGGTGCGATAAATTTTGCTGATGTTCTGCATTGATAACATGATATTTTCCTTTTAATTACTAAGCATGACGTTTTGTTGGTTTTGAAACGCAGCAAGACTTGAAATGATGAGCTTATCTCCGGCTTTCACACCCGATGTTAACTCAACTTCATGAATACTTTTAGCGCCAATGCTGATTGATTGACGGTGTGCTTGTCCTTCGTTTATTAAGTAGGCAACTTTGCCAGCGCCAGTTTCGACAAAGGCGCCGCGTTTGATTTTTAGGACATCTTGTTTTTGCGACAAAATAAGTTGCGCACTAACGCGTTGATTTTGTCTAAGCTTCTCTGGTTGTTGGTCAAAGCGAATGCGCCCAGCGACACGGCCTTGCTCAACTTCGGGAGAAATTGCCACCAAAGTTGCAGGGTAAGTTTGTTGATTAATTTGAATGTTTGCGGCTAAGCCAATTGCCAGTTCATCGGCTAAGTTCTCTGGAATAAAGGCTTCGACTTCAAGTTCTGATAAATCAACCAGTGACATCAATTCAGCATCTCGTTGCACATGCTGTTTTTGTTGTACGTTTACAGTGCCAACAATGCCACTTAGCGGTGACTGAATGGTTAAAGCCGCCACTTGGCGCTCTAGCTCTTGCGTTAAGTGTTGCTGACGGGTTAACGCTAGTTCGGCAATTTTAAGTTCAAAGTTAAGGCTTTTTTGCTCTAAACTGAGCGCTTCAATCGCATGCTTTTTATTAAGCTCTGCACGTTTTAGCGCAACAATTTTCTCTTCGAGCTCCAATTTTGAAATGATTTGTTTTTTGATACTGGCATTAGCGCGCTCCATGGCACTCGATGCGGCTTCTAAGTCAACACGTGCTAATTCTGCACGCTGCTGGGTATCGAGTAAGCGTTGCTCAGTGGTGATTTTCTGACGATTAAATTCAGTCTCTAAGCGCGCAAGAGTTGCTTGCTCCTGAAGTAACTGATTTCTTAGCTCAGGGCTGTTAATACTCAATAAGTCTTGCCCTTGAGTAATATTATCGCCCGCTTTCACATGTAAGGTGACCGTACCTGGTGCAATGGCGTATACTGCTGGGTTGATTGCTGCGAGTGTTTTTCCTTCTACTCGAATGTCTTCAAGCATATCGCCACGTTCAACAACGGCAGTTTGGATCACTGATTGTGAAACTACCAAATCAGTACTTAGAAGCTGACTAAATTTCGGCACTGAATAAGCCGTTAATGCTGTTGTGGCTAGTAAACCTGATACAAACAATAACCATTTTTTACCATTTCGACGTGGTGCTACTTGCTTGTCTTGTCCTTGGGTGTCTCTGATCACAGCTGTCCGCCTTAAAAATAATACCTGAATGATAGTTAGGTATTACAAACAACGTGCCAACAGGTAAGCTTATGAAAATATGGGTATTTTTTGTTTTTGTGTATATTCATATTTAATATCGGACGGTCAGTCGGACAGATTTCGGACGGGTGTTAAACTGTCCGCACTCATTTGTGTGTATGAGTTATGATCAAGACAGCTCTCAAAGCCGTACTTTGAGTGTAAAGTGATTAAAAACAATATTATTCAGTGGCGAAGTGATGAGAAATAGAGTGAGACGTGCCCCGAAACCACAAGACAATGCTTATATTCAGGAAGTACTGAGTACCTTGAAAGCTGACCCTGCAAAAATCGAGATACTAGCGCGTAATTGTGATGAATATAAGCAGCAATTGCATTTGAAGCGGGGGTTTTTAAGGGCAATTGAGCGTCTTGAATGGGTGATCCATGCCAGTAAAGATATTGAGCAATTTGAAAAATCGATACTGGCAGATGACTATATCGGTGAAGTGATCAGACGCTATCCGCTCTTGTTTAAGGGGATAAAAGGCTAAGGGTATAAAGAGTTAAAGGCATAAGCCCTAGGGCTACATAACTTCATGCTTTAACACACCATAGGTAAAGCAGTCCGTTGTACCTGAGGGAAGGGTCATATAACTTCTGAGCCTGCCTTCTCTTTTCATTCCCAGCTTTTCCATAAGTTTCCACGACGCAATATTATCAACGGCGCAAATCGCATTAAGCTTGTTAAGTTCAAACTGAGTAAATACTTCTTTGATTAAAGCGCTTGCGGCCTCAAACGCATAGCCTTTACCATGGTATTGACTGGCTAAACGGTATCCTATTTCGCCGCATTGATGTTCTATAGAAACAAACTTGAACATCAGCTCACCAAGCAAAAGGCCGCTTTGTTTACATTCAATCGCAAGTATGAGCCTTTCACCTTCTATGCCTTCCCAAGGCAGTTGAGCTTGTGCGATACGCGCTTGCGCATCAGCAAGGGTGGCAGGTTTGCCAATATAGCGGGAGGTAAATGGATCGCTTCTATGCGCTAATACCGCCTCTAAATCAGAGACTTTAAGTCTGCGAATGATCAGTCTTTTTGTTGTGAATTCCATTTATCTTTATCTCTCACATAGGGTTAGGTTTAATGATAGTTTTTTCCAGCAAAGCCATAAAACCATTGAACAAGTTAGCACGATAAGGGGCAATATGTGTTGGCTGCTAAATAAAATAACATTGGTCAGCCAAGCTAAAGCCGTGAAAAATAATAACTCTATCGCCCCAACTAGTGCATTGGCTGAGCCGGCTTTTTCTGGTTGTAATAAGCCAATGATGTGCATATAACTTGGAAAATATGCGCCAAACACCATCATGATGAGTGTGTAAGCAAATAGCATTACCAACGCACTTATATGGCTAAACTCGAAAATAAACGCAGCTATTGGCAGCGCAGGCCATAACAATTTGACGATTTTCATATAGCTCATACGCTTTTGCATTATTTTTGCTAAAGAAGACCCTACTAGCAAGCCCGCCATTGGTAGCATCATGGCGTAGCCTATTTGCTCGGTATTAAACTGAAATTGCGCTTGTAAATAAAAGGGCAAATAAAGCTGAATGGTTAAATATAAGTAAGTAGGTAACCACTTAAAATTAGCCAATAAGATTAAATTTTTATCTTGTAACAGTGATTTATATAAACTCGCCAACGCTCGAGGTCTAATAGAGTGAGCATTGTTTTTTTGTGATTTAGGAAGGATCACAAAGCCCAGCCACAACACCAGTGCAAAATGTAGCACCATGATAAAAGACAAGCCCTGCCAATTAATAAGTTGCGCGAGTGTGCCTGCAATCATGGGCGAAAGTATTGCTGTGATCGACGCTGCCATTGCAAGGCTTGCCATCGCACTTTTCAATTTCGCACCAGTTAAATACTGCGCTAACAAGGTTCGACTGATCAAAACTGGCGAAGCTGAGCCTATCCCTTGTAAAACTCGGCCTAGCAGAAATTGCCAATTTGACTCCGCAAAACCACATATTAACGTGCCTGCTACTAAAATGAGCTGCCCAATAATTAGGATTTGTCTGTCACCATATTTATCTCGAAGAGGCCCGGCAATTAACTGGGTTAGCCCAAGCGTGATGAAAAAGCTCACGATCACTGCTTGGCTGGCACTGGAACTTAAAGCCAGATCTGTAGCTATGTCTGGCAAAACAGGCATATAAAGCTGGCTTGCAAACTGAGAGCAAGACATCAATAGCACCGCAAGGAACACAATAGAGGACATAACTTTTCTTATAAAATGAGCAGACGCACAAAATACTGGCTTTTTACTTTCTTAAAAATAGGGTAATAATAAAAATACTAATTCCTAACAGGAAATAATAAATGGATTGGCTATCAGCAGTTAAAAGCTTTGAGCTTGTCGCCAAAACAAACAGTTTTACATCAGCTGCCGAACAGCAAGGTATTTCTGCTTCAGCGATGAGTAAACGAATTGATTGGTTAGAGAAGCAATTAGCAACCAGTTTATTTGTGAGAACCACTCGACAAGTAAGCCTAACCGAATCAGGACAAGGCTTTTTACAAAAAGCTTCACCTTGGCTTGAGCAATTTGATGCCATGCTGGAGTCAGTAAAAAGTGCCCACGAAGAGCCACAAGGCGTACTAAAAGTCGCGGCAACACAAGCTGTTGGTAGCTCATTGTTAATGCCAAATATAGAACGGTTTTTACAAAAATATCCAAAAATGTCAGTGCAATTAAACGTGCTTATTCCAGGTAATGATCCAGATTTAAGTCATGACTTAGTGATCACTCGCTATCATGAAGAATTTGATTCAGTGTCACACAAAGGCACGCACTTAATTGATTATCAAATGAGTGTGTTCGCCGCACCAAGCTATTTAGAAAAACACCCACCCATTAATACAGTAGAAGACCTAGCTCAGCATAAGATGTTGCTCAATAATTATTACCAGCAAAAGGGCGGTATTTTGCTAGAAAACGGCGAGTTCGTCGCTTTCTCAAACTATAACTTTGTATCAGAAAATCTTGATGCAATTTTGAAAGCCGCCATACAAGGCATGGGTCTAATATTCATTTCTCCAAACTATGTAGAGAGAGAGCTGGATATGGGCGTGTTAGCGCCTGTTTTACCAAACATAAAAAGCGAAGTGAATCGTTTGTGGGCGTATTATCCTAAAACAAGCTTTACGCCTTTAAAGACAAGGTTGTTTATCGATAATTTGAAGCAGCAGATGAAAGGGTTTAGGTTGTAAATATTGTTGAATTGGCAATTAAATGGTTTTTTTAGTGCTTATCAATGAATTGATTAGAGCTTTAACTTCTTTTGTTACATTTTATCGGAAAATAAAATACTTACTGTGTTCGACTTTTTCTGAGCTTGTTTTTCAATAAATTATATAAATTACTGAAATTATTTGTTTTTGTTGTTTGTGTTAAAGCTATCCCTACTGGTCTTACAACTCTAATCTGTAAAGCTTTTTATTCAAAACGAAGCGTCTCTGATTATGGGAAATCCATATTTTTCTTAATGAGACTTTAGTATATGCCTATGTAAAATATAGAAAATTTCATACAACCTTCATATTCGAACGCTTTTTGTGCAGTTTTAACTCTACTGCTGTTTATTTCTTAAGCGTGAAAATGTCACAATGTTAAAACTTTGTAATTTTAAATTTATGTTCTAGACTGATTTCGATCCGTTAACGGGTACATCTGTAGCTTATAAGTTAATTTAGTTAAAAAAATACAACAGATTTAATCAGGAACAAGTTATGAAGGATTTGAATTTGATGCGAAAAGGTTTTAAACCTTCGGCATTGGTTTTAGCGATACTCAGCGCACCTGCCTTTGCAAGTGTGGATTGTACAAATATTCCTCAGTGGGAAGCTGGTAAAGCTTACCCAGAGGGCATGCAAGCTCAGCAAGATAAAGTAGCTTATAAGTCTAATTGGTGGAACAAAGCAGAACCTAAATTACGCTCAGGTGATTGGCAGGAGTGGACTAAATTAGGTAACTGCCAAACAGATGTGCCAGTTAATGAAACGCCTAAGGTAACTTTATTAAGCCCTGCTAATGGCAATTTGTTGAACGAAAATGACAGCGTTGCCATTTTGGCCGAAGCCAGTGATATCGACGGTCAAGTTAAGCATGTTGAAGTCTATCTAGACGGTCAATTACTAACTACCCTCAATACTGCACCGTTTGAATTTAATTGGACGGCAGTGTTTGGAGAACATGTATTTTATGCGATTGCACAAGATGATGACGGGGCGCGAACGGAGTCGGCACGTCATTCTGTGACAGTTCAGAAGAAATCAAACGAGAACCGAGCTCCGGTTGTGAGTTTAGCTGCGACCTTGCCATCAGAGTTAGAAGTCGGCTCGCAAGTAACATTTAACCTGAGTGCGTCAGATGCTGATGGTCATGCAGTTACGCAAACACTGACCGTCAACGGTGAAGTGGTTGTAAATAGCACAAAAGGGTCGGAGCAATATGTTTGGGCACCAACAGTTGCAGGTACTTATACATTCACGCTGACTGCTAAAGATGAGCTGGGCCTTGCAGCAACACCTGTTGAGCGGGTTTACATCGTCAAAGAAAAAGGCGACCCAATTACAGGTCATGAAAACTGTCGTCCAGCAGGTCTATATCAAGCGCAAGGTGTACAACCTGCTTACTGTGATATTTATGATACAGAAGGCCGCGAGAAAATGGGGGCGGATCACCCACGTCGTGTTATTGGTTACTTCACAAGTTGGAGAAATGGCGCGAACGGTCAACCAAGCTATCTAGTAAAAGACATTCCTTGGGATAAAATCACCCACATCAACTATGCGTTTGCACACGTCAATGCGGCGAATGAATTAAGCATCGGCGATCCAAATGCAGCAGGCAACGCAGCTACCAACATGACTTGGCCGGGTGTTGAAGGCGCAGAGATGGACCCAAGCCTACCGTACAAAGGTCATTTCAACTTATTAAATAAATACAAAAAGCTACACCCTGATGTGAAGACGATGATCTCTGTTGGCGGTTGGGCTGAAACAGGTGGTTTCTTCGATTCAAATGGTAATCGTGTGAACAGTGGTGGTTTCTATACTATGACTACGAATGCTGATGGCAGTGTAAACCATGCTGGTATCGACGCATTCGTAGCAAGTGCGGTTAAATTCATCCGTGAGTATGGTTTTGATGGTGTAGACATTGACTACGAATATCCTTCATCAATGAAAGACTCAGGTCACCCTGATGACTTCCCAATTAGTAATGCCCGTCGTGCTGGTCTAAATGCCTCTTACGATGTGTTAATGCGTAAACTTCGTGAAGCACTAGATGCGGCAAGTGCGGCAGATAATACACACTATATGCTTACTATTGCATCACCATCTTCTGGTTACTTACTGCGTGGTATGGAAACATTCCAAACGGCTAAATATTTAGATTTTGTGAACATCATGTCTTATGACTTACATGGTGCATGGAACGATCATGTTGGTCATAACGCAGCGCTTTACGATACAGGTAAAGATTCTGAACTGGCGCAGTGGAATGTGTATGGCACTAAAGAATTTGAAGGTATTGGTTACTTAAACACTGATTGGGCAGCGACTTACTTCAGAGGTGCGTTACCAGCAGGTCGTATCAATATCGGTCTGCCTTATTACACTCGTGGTTTTAGAGATGTGCAGGGTGGAGAAAATGGCCTTTGGGGTCGTGCAGCGTTACCAAACCAAGCTGATTGCGCGCCGGGCACAGGTGTTGGTGAGAAGAACAAGTGTGGTAATGGTGCGGTTGGTATCGATAACTTATGGCATGACACCGTTGATGGCATTGAAGTACCTGCAGGTAGTAACCCGCTGTGGCACGTTAAAAACCTACAAAATGGCATCACGCCAAGCTACTTAGGTGTTTATGGTCTAGATCCGGTAAATAACCCTGAAGACAAAATGGTGGGTACTTATACGCGCCACTATGACAGCGTTGCCATTGCGCCTTGGCTATTCAATGCAGAAAAGAAAGTGTTTTTATCGATTGAAGATGAAGAGTCAATGAAGACTAAGCTTGATTATGTGGTCAATAAAGAGCTTGGCGGTGTAATGTTCTGGGAACTTGCAGGTGACTTTGATTACGATACGCAAAAAGGCGAGTACTTCATGGGGAGCACTATGACGCGTCTTGCTTATGACACTTTCAACCAAGCATCAACTCCATACGGTGCACACTTAGGTGACGGTGCATTTGTACCAGCAGCGAAAGCGGTCGATATTAAGTTTGAGGCGAAGAACTTTCCTGTTGGCGATGATAATTACCCAATTCGTCCAACGTTCGCGTTCACTAACAACTCACAAATTGATTTATCTGGTGCTACGATTTCATTCAATATTCCAGTCTCTACCTCTGCAATCTTTAAGTCAGATTGGAATGCGCAGAAGAAGTTAGGTATCAAGATTGATACGAATAACTCTAATGCCGCGGGTAATAATATTGGTGGGTTTGAGAATGAATTCCACCGAGCTTCAATCACACTAACCAATGAGTGGGGCGGTGCAGCTGAGTCATTTAAGCCGGGTGAAACCGTGAATGCGCAAGTACTTTACTATATGCCAATTACCGGTCCGGTTAACTTCACTATTGAAAAAGATGGTGCCTCGTATGCGTTTGCTAGCGAGTATCCAAAACTACCAATCGCGACTAAGCCAGATACAGGTAATCCAGGTAACGGTGACCCAGGAAATGGTACGTGTAATGGCGTTGATGTAACCACCATTAACACTTATCCGAACTGGCCACGGACTGATTGGGCGGGTAACCCAAGCCACGCCAACGCAGGCGATTACATCATACACAACCAAGTTGTTTTCCAAGCAAATTGGTGGACATCGAAAGAGCCTGTTGAAGGCGGCGATTGGAAAAAAGTGTGTGCTTTGTAAGCCAAACCTTTAACTAGAAATTATTTAACCAGAAATCTAAGGGGCTGCTTGCCAGCCCCAAGGAACTATCATGAAAAAAATAATGTTATCGGCTATTGCTATGGCAATGGGCCTAGGGTTTGCTGACTCTGTTTCAGCCCATGGTTACATGGACAGCCCAAAAGCGAGACAGGCAATCTGTGAAGAACAAGGTGGATTTTGGTGGCCAAAAGATGGCAGCAATATTCCAAATACTGCCTGTCGTGCAGCTTACCTAAAAAGTGGGCAAGTACAATTTATACAACTACATGAGTTTGCAGCTAATGTACCTGATTACTTAAATCAAGCGGCAGTTGAAGCGGCTGTGCCAGATGGCGAATTATGCTCAGGTGGCGATGTAAATAAAATCGGTATCAACACACCTTCAGTGGATTGGCAGCGAACTGTTGTTAAACCTAATGCAAATGGCACCATTAAAATTCGCTACCGCGCTACCACACCTCACAACCCAAGTTTTTGGCAATTTTATATTTCAAAACCTGGCGTTGATATTCACGCACAACCACTCAATTGGGCTGATGTAGAGCTTGTTCAAGAGCATGGCAACGTGGACTTCTTTGTCGCACCAGATGGTAAGCGTTATTACGAAATGGATGTGGCTATTCCTGAGAAGTTCAATGGTGAAGCCATTTTATTCAGTCGCTGGCAGCGTAACGATGTAGTGGGTGAGGGCTTTTATAACTGCTCTGACATTACCATTGAACGAGTCACAGATCCTAATCCAATTGAATGGCATGCGGCGGGTTATTTCATCAAACAAGGGCAAGAAGCTAATGCTGGCGATACAGTTTGGTTGCGTTTATTTGATGTGAACGGTCAAGAGCTTATTCAGCAACAATTAAAAGTTGCCGCTGATATGCCTAATTGGCAGCAACAATTGGCAGAGCAAGTCAGCCTAGACTTTGCCCAATTGATCCAAATTGGTATCAAAGATGCGCAAGGAAATGTGCAATTTGATGGTCAAAATTTGCTTTCAAACCAAGTGTTTGTAACGGATAAAAACCACACCTTTAATTTATCTATTGTCGCGTCACCTAAAAATACACCGCCTACGGTACATACTCCATCGGCACTGACACTGGACGAAAATAGCAGTGCCCATCTTCATGTGCATGCCTTTGATGATGAGCAGCCAACACTTAGTTTTGTTTGGGACTTACCGGCACCGCTAACGTTTACTGGCAGTGGCTCAACCATCACAGTGAATGCGCCAGAAGTGACTGCCGATCAGCAATTTACAGGTTCAGTCACCGTATCAGATGGTGAGTTTAGTAAAACAGTGCCATTGACTGTCAATGTGAAAAATAAAGCCACGACACCACCTGATGGTTCAAAAGATACATGGCGCGCTGACAAGGTCTATACCGCAGGTCAAACCGCTATTTATAAAGGCAAAACGTATCGTGCCAAATGGTGGGTAAGAGGCCAAAAACCTGATAACTCTCAAGCGTGGGAGTTATTCACAAAGTCTGCTGGTAATTAAGACGTCTGTGAGAAATACAGCTTTCTTAGACAAAACCACAGAGAGTTATGAAAGAAAAATTATAAAGCATGTTGTTAGACGCAAGGGCAATGCCCGAGCTCAAACAACATAAGGAAACAACTTTAATAACCATTAGAACGACCCAAAGCGCTGAGATGCTCGTTTTTGACAAGCAAATACGAATGAGAGATGTGCGTGCGCATCACGACTTTTGTGCTTGTTAACTCATTCAGTGTCGAAACGTGGCGGGAAACACAACAATTGAAGGAACTAAACTATGTTTAAAATTTTAACTTCAGCAGTCGCAGTCGCGGCAGCCATGAGCGCAGCAACAGCGATGGCGGCACCGGCAACACCAAGTCTTAATTGGGAGCCGCAAAACTATTCGTTTGTTGAAATTAACCTCGATGGCCGCGGTTCATACAAACAGCTGGTTAAAACCAAAAAAGAAGTCCAGATCAACATAAAATGGAATGCATGGTCTGGCTCTGCAGGCGACACTTATAAAGTTTACTTTGACGATCAAGTGGTTCACCAAGGCCCTGTAGCAGCAGGTTCAAATGGTGGCACGATTTCATTTCCTTACACAAAGTCTGGTCGTCACGATTTACGTGTTGAGCTTTGTGATGCAACAGGATGTTCTAAGTCAGCTGCAAAACCGATTGTCATTGCAGATACAGATGGTGGTCACCTTGCGCCATTGGCTATGAATGTTGATCCAAATAACAAAACGTATCCGAAACAAACAGACACTGTGGTTGGTGCTTACTTTGTAGAGTGGGGTATCTACGGTCGTGACTATGATGTAACTAAGATCCCTGTCGATAATCTAACGCACATTCTTTATGGCTTCATTCCAATCTGTGGTGAGAATAGCTCACTAGGTGAAATTGAAAATGGTAATAGCTTACGTGCGCTTCAACTTGCATGTGGCGACTCAAAAGACTACGAAGTCGTAATTCATGATCCATGGGCTGCAATACAAAAAGCATTGCCTGGCATCAACAGTAAAGACCCAATTCGTGGTACTTATGCACAGTTAATGGCGCTTAAGCAACGTAATCCAGATCTTAAAATTCTTCCTTCTGTAGGCGGTTGGACACTTTCAGACCCTTTCCATGGCTTTACGGTTAAAGCAAACCGTGACGTATTCGTTAACTCAATGAAAGAGTTCTTAACAACATGGAAATTCTACGACGGTATCGACATTGACTGGGAATTCCCTGGTGGTGGCGGTCCTAATGCTAACCTAGGTAGCCCTGAAGATGGTGCAGCTTATGTTGCACTGATGAAAGAGCTACGTGCCATGCTCGATGGTCTAGAAGCTGAAACAGGTCGTAAATATGAGTTATCTTCGGCGATTGGTACAGGTTACGACAAGATTGAAGACGTTGATTATAAGCAAGCTGCTCAGTACATGGATTACATCTTCGCGATGACCTATGACTTCTTTGGTGGTTGGAATAACGTAACTGGTCACCAAACTGCACTTTACTGTGGTTCACATCTAAGCGCGGGCGAGTGTAATGGCACAGGTGTTGATGACCAAGGTAACCCTCGTAAAGGCCCTGCTTACACAATTGATAATGCAATCAAGTTACTGCTTCAACAAGGTGTACCAAGTAAGAAGCTAGTCGTAGGTACGGCTATGTACGGCCGTGGCTGGGAAGGTGTTTACCCGCAAAATGCTGCCATTGCAGATAACCCTATGACAGCACCGGGTAATGGCAAGTTAACAGGCACCAAAGCGCAGGGCGTTTGGGAAGCGGGTGTCATTGACTATAAAGGCGTTAAGTCTTACATGATTGGTGCCAACGAGCAGGGTGTGAATGGCTTTGAAGTAGGCTACGACGAGCAAGCACAAGGCGCATACGTGTGGAACCGTAGTACAGGTAAATTAATCACTTATGATAGCCCTCGCTCTGTAAAGGCAAAAGGCCAATACGTGCGCGCTAATAACCTAGGTGGTTTATTTGCATGGGAAATCGATGCAGATAACGGCGATATCTTAAATGCAATGCACGAAGGCTTAGGTGCAAGTGATACGCCAGTAGATCGCGCACCAGTGGTTGACCTTGTTTCTGAAGTGACAATCGATTCTGGTAAATCTGCTACTGTCTCAGCGACAGCGACTGATCCAGAAGGTAAAGCGGTGTCTTTCCAGTGGTCTGCAGATCCAGCACTCACGCTAACAGCGAATGGCGCAAGTGTGTCTGTTGCTGCCCCTGCAGTCACAGTAGACAGCGTTTATACCCTAAGCCTTAAAGTGTCAGACGGTAAAAACGAAGTAAACCGTCAAGTTAAAGTGATTGTTAAAGCACCGGCTTCAGACAACAAAGCACCAGTCGTAGGTACTGTTGCTGATGTAACTGTTGACGAAAAAGCATCTACGTCACTCTCTGTAACTGCAAATGACCCTGAGAACCAAGCACTGACATACACTTGGTCAGTACCAGGTCATACAGTAACAGGTTCTGGTAGCTCAGTAACATTAACGGCTAACGAAGTGACTGCAACTGAAACAGTACAAGGCACAGTGAGTGTGAGCGATGGTGTAAATACGGTTTCTCGTACTTTCAACGTCACAGTCAATAACCTTGCAGATACAGGTAAAACAACTTGGGATGCCAATACAGTTTATGTTGGCGGCGACTTAGTTTGGTACGAAGGTACACAATACAAAGCGCGCTGGTGGACACGTGGCGAAAACCCAAGCACTAGCTCTGTATGGACAAAGCTGTAACTTTATTACCAATCCTCTTTATTTAGTCATTTATTTAGAGGATTGATATGGCATATAGCTAACGCATAGATTTATCTTTTGGCAAGGACGCCTTTTTTATTATGAATCACACCCCATGCTCTGCTTAATCTGTAAAAATCTTAGATTAAGCGGGCATGTATTCTTCTTATATTTTAATGTGCTTTTTAACATATCTAAACGAGGATATGGTTTCGCCTTCTAAAAATAGCGCCCAACCATTGTTCTTCGTTTTACTAACTTGATCCCTTTAATTCCTTCACTGCAAAACTAGATAAAACTTGCGCATAATTTCTTAATGTTTTGGCTTAAATGCGGCTAGCTTTAAGTTCGAACATCGGTGTTTTCACATACTTGCTTAAGTATAAAGAATTGCTTTTTAACTTTGTCTGAACTGGAAAAACTCAACTAATTGAGAGAGTATTGTTATCCCTTATTTATTTTTGCGAAATTATTAACAATAAAAAGATAGTGAAAATGTATTAAAATTGGCTTGTTAAATAAGAATCAATATCAATTTTTTAACAGTTTTGGCTAAGCACTTCTTTTCAAACCATTTAGTTAAATTACTAGTTCATGGTTTAAATTGAACTTAAAGTATTAAAATAATTTATTTTTATAATCTTTTTATATTATTTATAGCTGGTATGCTCAGTGAGTTTCGTAAAGTAAAGGTAACGATTTTTTGTAGTTTTTAATCAGTTATTTCTTCAGCGTATAACTTCAATAAAACTTATATCTACATGTTATATATGGGTATTTTAACAATGTTGTCATTTTTGATTGTTTTTTGACTCATCCTTTATTGCTAATCACTACTTTTTTAAAATTCAAAAAATCACAAATGTTAAAGTTTTGTGATTCAAAAATTGTGTTCTAGACTTTTTTTGCCCCCTTAATGGGTAAATAAGTGATTTTCAAATTAGTTGATTGTGTAAATTACAATAATTAAAGTCAGGAACAAAATATGAAACATTTCAATTTAGTGCGCAGAGGTTTCAAGCCTTCAGCCTTGGTGTTAGCCATGCTGAGTGCACCCGCTTTTGCCGCTGTAGATTGTACAAATATCCCTCTATGGGAGTCAGGGAAAGTTTACACTGGTGGTCAGCAAGTTCAGCAAGACGATGTTGCCTACAAAGCTAATTGGTGGAACCGTTCTTCACCAAAAGCTCGCTCAGGTCAATGGCAAGAGTGGACTAAGCTAGGTGCTTGTGGCTCTGCTGAGCCAGAAAACCAAGCGCCATCGGTTAAATTACTTAAGCCGGCGGCAGACCTATCTGTACAAGAGAACGAAGAAGTCACGCTCGACTTTAGTGCACAAGACAGTGATGGTGTAATTAAACATGTTGCTATTTACCATAATGACTCATTGGTCACGGTTTTAAGTAATGCGCCATATACTTTCTTTTGGAAAGCCAAAGCGGGTACTCATGAATTCCATGGCGTAGCACTAGACGATGACGGTGCAACGGCGCGCTCTGTTAGCCGTAAGATCACGGTGACGGCAGAGCCACCAAAAGACAAAAACAATGCGCCTGTTGCAAGGCTTGCCGCTCAGTTACCAAGCGAATTAGAAGTCGGCAGTGAGATTGTGTTCACGCTGGTAGCCAGCGACTCAGATGGCGACAAGCTTACACAAACGCTAAAACTTAACGGTGAAGTGCTTGTAACAAGCACTGAAAATGAACACCAAGTTGTGTGGAAAGCCACCTCGGCTGGCCGCCAAGTATTTAGCCTAGTTGCTGAAGACGAACACGGTTTAGCGTCTGACATAATCAGCCGCACCTTTGTGGTGAAAGACACCAATGACGGTGATGTGTCACATGAAGACTGTCGCCCAGCGGGTTTATACCAAACACCTGGCGTGACGCCAGCCTATTGTGATATTTACGACACCGAGGGCCGTGAAAAAATGGGGGCCGATCACCCAAGACGTGTGATTGGTTACTTCACGAGTTGGCGCCATGGTAAAAACGGCCAACCAAGTTACCTAGTTGATGATATTCCGTGGGACAAGATCACCCATATTAACTATGCGTTTGCCCATGTAAATGACAAAAACGAAATCAGTATTGGTAACCCAAATGCCGAAGGCAATGCTGCCACGAATATGACTTGGCCGGGTGTTGAAGGTGCAGAAATGGACCCATCTCTGCCATACAAAGGTCACTTTAACTTACTGAGCAAATACAAGAAAAAACATAAGCATGTTAAAACGCTTATCTCGGTAGGTGGCTGGGCTGAAACCGGCGGTTACTTTGACGAAACGGGTAAACGCGTTAACAGCGGTGGTTTTTATACCATGACCACCAATGAAGACGGCAGTGTTAACCAAGCCGGTATCGATGCGTTCGTGAAAAGCTCAGTTGAGTTCTTAAGAACCTATGACTTTGATGGTTTAGACGTGGATTATGAATACCCGTCATCAATGAAAGACACAGGTCACCCAGAAGACTTTGCTATTAGTAACGCACGTCGTGCAGGTTTAAACAACTCGTATCAAGTACTGATGAAAGACCTACGTGAAGCCCTTGATAAAGCGGGTGAGCAAGACGGTAAACACTACATGTTAACCATTGCCGCGCCGTCATCAGGCTACCTACTACGCGGTATGGAAACATTCCAAACTACTCAGTATTTAGACTTTGTAAACATCATGACCTACGACCTTCACGGTGCGTGGAATGATCACGTTGGTCACAATGCGCCACTGTACGATACAGGTAAAGACACAGAGCTTAAAACCTGGAATGTGTATAACACCAAAGAATTTGGTGGCATCGGTTATCTCAATACTGACTGGGCGGTGAATTACTTCCGCGGCACTATGCCAGCAGGGCGCATTAACATTGGTATTCCTTACTATACCCGTGGCTTTAAAGACGTACGCGGTGGAGAAAATGGCCTGTGGGGTCGTGCCCCTCTACCTAACCAAAGTGATTGTCCGAAGGGTACGGGCATTGGTGAAAAAAACAAGTGTGGTAACGGCGCCATTGGTATTGATAACTTATGGCACGACATTGAAAACGGCCAAGAAGTTGCAGCAGGCTCTAACCCACTTTGGCATGCTAAAAATCTAGAGCATGGTATTAACCCAAGCTACCTCGGGGTTTATGGTCTAACGCCTGAGTCAGATCCAGATGATGTTTTTAAAGGTGACTATGTGCGTCATTACGACGACGTGGCTGTGGCACCTTGGTTATACAATGCCGAGAAAAAAGTATTCCTTTCAATGGAAGACACAGAGTCGATGAAAACCAAACTCGACTATGTGGTTGAAAAGGGCCTAGGCGGGGTGATGTTCTGGGAGCTGGCTGGTGACTTTGATTACCACGCTGACAAAGGCGAATACTTCATGGGGTCAACCATGACGTCTTTAGCGTACAACACCTTTAACCAAAGTGGTATGGCGTACAACACTAACCTAGGTGACAACGAATTTGTTGCACCAGAAAAAGCCGTCGACATTCGTTTTGTCGCCAAAGATTTCCCTGTTGGCGACCAAAACTACCCAATTAGTCCAACCTTTGCGTTTACTAATAATTCAGAGCTGGATCTGACAGGTGCGACGATTACCTTTAACGTCCCTACGTCGACCTCACCGATTTTCAAATCGAACTGGAATGCACGCAAAAAGCTGGGCATGGCAGTAGAGCACGATGCGTCAAATAGCGCAGGCAATAACATTGGCGGTTTTGAGAATGAATTCCACCGTTTCTCAATTACCTTCAAAAACCAGTGGGGCGGTCAGCTTGAGTCATTCAAACCAGGCGAAACTGTGAATGCGCAAGTGATGTACTACATGCCAATTACAGGTCCGGTGAACTTTGTGGTTGAAAAAGACGGCAACAAGTATGCCTTCACCTCTGAATACCCTGAGTTACCTATTGCGACTAAACCTGATACTGGCAATGGCGGTGGTAACGGTGGTGATACTGATGACAATACCCCACCAGATGGCAAAACTTGTGAAGGTGTCAATGTAAACAACATTAACACCTACCCGAATTGGCCTCGCACAAACTGGGCGGGTCAGCCAAGTCATGCAGTCGGGGGAGATCTACTGATCCACAACGGCGCAGTTTACAAAGCCAAGTGGTGGACGAACGGTGCACCAAGTGACGGCGGCGCATGGCAAAAAGTATGTAGCCTTTAACCCGTCAGGGTCCCAACTAGGAGTGGCCGTTAGGCCGCTCCTTTATCAAACGTTTTCAACATGAATGATTGACAGATTGCGACTGAATAGAGTCTGCGACGTTAGCAAAGTCATGTGTAAAACAATTGGAATTGATAACAAAAACGAGTAAACCATGAAAAAACAACTCACCTTATGCGCCGTTGGCGTCGCTTTAGGGGCGGGGCTTATTGGCAAAGTCAATGCCCACGGCTATATGGATTTTCCTAAAGCCAGACAAACGATTTGTCACGAGCAAGGTGGATATTGGTGGCCAGAAGATGGCTCTAATATTCCAAATGCTGCATGTCGTGCAGCGTATTTACAGTCAAAACATGAACCGCTTATTCAGCGCCATGAGTTTGCAGTCAATACCGCAGATTACAACAACCAAAGCGCGGTTGAAGCCAATGTGCCTGACGGCACGCTATGTGCGGCAGGTAATGCCAGCAAGGCGGGCATGAATATTCCTTCAGCCGATTGGCAAAAAACCGAAGTGATGCCCAATGACGAAGGCAAAATTAAAATTCGCTACCGTGCAACCACGCCACATAACCCTAGCTTTTGGCAGTTTTATTTAACTAAGCCGGGTGTGGACTTTAAAAATAAGCCACTGGCATGGGGCGACTTAGAGCTGGTGCAAGCGCACGACAATGTTGACTTCTTTATGGCCCCAGATGGTCATCGTTACTACGAGATGGACGTTGCTATACCGGAGCGTTTTGATGGCGATGCAATTTTGTATAGCCGCTGGCAACGTGACGATGTGGTCGGTGAAGGTTTCTACAACTGTAGTGATATAACCATCAAGCGCGATGATGCTTCAACGCCAGCCCCTGATACTTGGTTTGCCTTTGACTACTTTGTAAAGCAAGGGCAAGAAGCACAAAACGGTGACACTATTTGGGCACGTCTATTTGACGAAAATGGCCGCGAGCTTATTCAAGAAAAGTTCGATGTGACTGCAGAGAATGCCAACCAGTGGCAGGCTGAATTTGCCAACATGCTGGTATCTGGTTTTGACAGCTTGATCCGCATTGGTGTGCAAAATGCCAGTGGCGAGATTGTATTTGACGCTGAAAACATCAAGAGCAATCAAGTTTTCTTAAGCAATAAGGCGCACAGCTTTAATCTTAAAGTACACAAAAAACCAACCAATACCGCACCAACTGTGCATACGCCGGCGCCGCTGACGTTAGAAGAAGGGCAAAGTAAGCATCTGCATGTGCATGCTTTTGATGACGAGCAAGCAACGTTGAACTTCGACTGGCAGCTACCTACTGCTGTGCGTTTTACAGGTCAAGGCTCAACCATCACAGTGACTGCGCCGCAAGTGGATGCCGACACGCGTTTTGACGGCAAAGTAACGGTGTCAGACGGCTTTATCAGTAAAACCGTGCCGCTAGTGATTAACGTTACGAACAAAGTAGACAAGCCAGAACCTACACCACCAACAGGTAAAGACACGTGGGATGCGAACAAGGTTTATACCGCGGGTAATACAGCCGTTTATAAAGGCAAAACTTACCGCGCCAAATGGTGGGTTCGAGGCCAAGCGCCAGACTCTAGCCAAGCTTGGGAATTAGTCCAAAGCGGTGGTGACGATACCGATTCATACAACCCCAACAAAGCCTACCAAGGTGGCGCCATTGTGACTTTTGAAGGTCAGCGCTATCAAGCTCGCTGGTGGACGCGCGGTCAAACACCGGGCCAAAGTTCAGTTTGGAAAAAACTCTAATAATACTCAGTAAGGTAAATACAACATGTTTAAATATTTAACCACAGCTGCCGCCGTTGGCGCAGCTTTAGCAAGTGCAGCATCATTTGCCGCACCATCGACGCCAAGCATTAACTGGAAGCCACAAAACTACTCGTTTGTTGATGTAAACATCTATGGTCGTGGCTCTTATAAGCAACTAATTCAAGCCAAAGATGTTGTCGACATTCAAATTGAATGGAACGCATGGTCTGGCAAAGGCGGTGACAGCTACAAAGTATACTTTGACGATAAAGTGGTGAACGAAGGCACCTTATCGGCAGGTACCACAGGCGGCACTATTCGCTTCCCGTATCATAAGTCTGGCCGTCATCAGCTGCGTATTGCATTGTGTGACTCTAGCGGCTGTGCTATGTCTGCGTCTAAGCCAATTGTCATTGCCGACACAGACGGCGGTCACTTAGAGCCACTTAAACTTAATGTTAATCCTAACAATAAAAAGTTCGACACCGATCCAAATACGGTGGTTGGTGCTTATTTTGTAGAGTGGGGTATCTACGGTCGTAAATTCGATGTGACTCAGATCCCAGCTGATAACATTACTCACCTGCTTTACGGCTTTATTCCTGTGTGTGGTCCAAATGATTCGCTCGCAGAAATTGAAAACGGTAACAGCTTACGTGCCCTTGAACTGGCATGTGGTGGCTCAAAAGATTACGAAGTTGTTATTCACGATCCGTGGGCTGCTGTACAGAAAGCACTGCCGGGTGTGAGCAGCAAAGATCCAATTCGTGGTACTTACGCGCAGCTTATGGCACTGAAAAAGCGCAATCCTGATCTGAAGATTTTACCGTCGGTAGGTGGCTGGACGCTGTCTGATCCATTCTTCGACTTCGACAAAAAAGAAAATCGCGACACCTTTGTTAACTCAATGCGCGAGTTCTTAAAAACGTGGAAGTTCTACGATGGTATCGACATCGACTGGGAGTTCCCAGGTGGTGATGGTGCGAACCCAGATCTTGGCTCTGAAAAAGACGGCGAAGTGTACATCATTCTAATGAAAGAGCTACGTGAGATGCTTGATGAGTTAGAAATCGAAATGGGCCGTGAGTTTGAACTAACCTCTGCCATTGGTACAGGTTACGACAAAATTGAAGACGTTGACTACAAGCAAGCTGCGCAGTACATGGACTACATTTTTGCCATGACTTACGACTTCGCCGGTGGCTGGAACAATGTAACAGGTCACCAAACCGCGATTTACTGTGGCTCTCACATGAGTGCCGACGAGTGTAACGGCACTGGTGTTGACGAAAACGGCGCGCCAAGAAAAGGCCCTGCTTATACCTTAGATAACGCAATCCAATTACTACTTAAGCAAGGTGTACCAAGCGACAAGCTGGTAGTGGGTACTGCTATGTACGGCCGTGGTTGGGAAGGGGTTTACCCACAAAATGCTGAAATTGAGGGCAACCCAATGACCGCACCTGCGAATGGCAAGCTGAAAGGCTCAACCTCACAAGGCGTTTGGGAAGCGGGTGTGATTGATTATAAAGGCTTAAAAGCCCACATGATCGGTCAAGACGAGCAAGGTATTAACGGGTTTGAAGTAGGGTACGATGAACAAGCAGAAGCCGCTTATGTTTGGAACCGTCAAAAGGGCACATTGGTTACTTATGATAGCCCTCGCTCTGTGCGTGCCAAAGGTCGTTATGTACGCGAGCATAATCTAGCTGGTTTATTTGCATGGGAAATCGATGCAGATAACGGCGATATCTTAAACGCTATGCACGAAGGGTTAGCTGGAGAGGTTGTGCCGCCTAAACCGAAAAACAAAGCCCCAATTGTGACGCTTGTTGAGCAGATCACTCTAAATGCGGGTGATGTTCATGTATTAACTGCTACCGCGACAGATCCAGAAGGCAAAGCGGTGACCTTTAACTGGCAAGGTGACGCAGCGCTTAATCTTCAGACTGAAAATGACAGCGTAATCATTGCAGCACCTAAAGTAACCATGGACTCAGTTTACACCGTTAACCTAAGCGTGAGCGACGGCGTTAACACAGTTAATCGTTCAGTAAAAGTGACTGTAAAAGCCCCTGTTGTTGAAAACAAAGCGCCAGTAGTGGGCTCTGTTGCTGACGTAACGTTAGACGAAAACACGTCAAAAACACTGAGCGTAACGGCCAATGATCCTGAAGGTAAAGCACTGTCTTACACATGGCGCGTGCCGGGCCACACTGTGGTTGGTAATGGCGCAAGTGTGACACTTAAAGCGGGCGAAGTGGCTAAAACCATAACGGTAAAAGGCAGTGTTGCAGTGACTGATGGCAAGCACACAGTGACACGTGAATTCAACGTAACCATTAATAACGTTGAGGTAACTGAGCCAACACCACCGGGTAACGATGACACAACGTGGGATCCGAACAAGGTTTACACAGGTGGTAATACGGTTAAGTACAAAGGCGTTGAATATCGTGCACGTTGGTGGACTAAAGGTGCAATACCAAGCAATGGCGGTGTATGGGCTGAGATCATCCCAGATGACGGTAAAGTACGCGCATGGCGTAGCGACCTAGTTTATACCGGTGGCGATAAGGTTGAGCATAACGGCGAAACTTACCAAGCTCGCTGGTGGACGCGCGGTCAAACTCCAGGCAACGGCGGCGTATGGCGCAAGCTGTAATCATCACATTAATAATTATTAATCAGAACTAAGTTCATTCTAGGTGCAAGGACGCACCTAAATAACCTGATCTCGGGTTAAGTAATAAAGACATAAAAAGAGAATAAAAATGTTAAAAATGAGTAAGGTGGCCTTTTTTGTGGCTGCAAGCATGGGTGCAAGTGCATTAACCAGTGTGACTGCAATGGCCAGCGAGCCGGTAAGCCTTCATAACAACAAACAGCTACAAAACAGCTTAAAATCTCAGTTATCGCAAAATGATAGTTTTTTTAGAGTAGCAAGTTCGTCGTCTCAGAGCGATTTTGAATTTAGAACACATACAAAATCTGCGGATGGTAAGCATTTGCGTCGCAGCCAATATTATAAAGGTGTGCGTGTTTATGGTGGTGAAATTGTCACTCACCATGAAGAGAAAAATGTGTTCAGTGCCTGGTTTCAAACTGAGGGCGAAATAAAGTCTATTAGTGGCTCGGTGATCAAAAAGCCAAGCATAGATACAGTTATTCCGAGCATCGACGCTGATAAAGCAATCGCGTTTGCTAAAGAGCAAATTAAAGCACTTATTTCATCATCTGATGAGCACGCTGAGCTGATTATATTCCCGCATAATGGTGAGCTTAAACTGGCTTACTTAGTCTCTATTTTGGCTGAAACACAAGATGCACCAACGCGCCCAGAGTTTACCATTGATGCGCATTCAGGTGCGGTATTAAAACGCATTGAAACCTTGCACCACACCAGAGTGGGCTCAGGACCCGGCGGTAATGAAAAGATCGGCCTACATCACTATGGTACCGATAAACCCCATTTTCATGCCAAAGAGCTAGGCAATGGCCAATGTGAGATGTCGCACACAGATATTCGTGTTATTGACATGGAGCACGGCACGACAAATACAGAAACGTTTCAGTTTCCTTGCTATGAAAACACCCATAAAAGCGTGAATGGTGCTTACTCACCGCTAAACGACGCAATGTATTATGGCCAAGCCACCATAGACCTATTCAAAGACTGGTTCGATAGCCGCGCCCTAACTGGTGATTTGGTGATGCGTATTCATTATCGTGAAGATTATTTGAATGCCTTTTGGAATGGTAAAGAAGTGACCTTTGGTGACGGCGACTTAGCCAATTATGGCGTTTACCCATTCACATCATTAGGGGTTGTTGCCCACGAAATCGGCCACGGCGTGACACATCAAAATTCAAAGTTGGTCTACAGCAATATGTCGGGCGGTGTGAATGAAGCATTCTCTGATATGACCTCAGAAGCGCTGGAATGTTACATGAACCAAAAACCGGATGGCAGCTGTGAAGTTGACTGGTTAATTGGCGCAAGTATTTTCAAAAACCGCACTGCACTGCGTTATATGGCAAACCCTGAAAAAGATGGTCATTCAATTGGTCATGCAGATAAATTCAAACCGGGCATGGGCGTTCATAGTAGCTCAGGTGTGTTTAATAAAGCTTTCTATTTATTAGCAAATACGCCTAACTGGGGTGTAAAAAAAGCCTATGAAGTGATGTACAACGCCAACAAAAACTTCTGGGTTTATAACGGCAACTTTGAGTCACTTGCCTGTGGCGTAACCGCATCTGCAAAAGACTTAGGGTATGACATCAAAGCCATTGGTGACGCCTTTAAACAAGTGGGTGTGTTTGCTTGTACTGAAAACAAAGCGCCAACGATTACCTTGACTAGCCCTAACGTAAACGAGCGCTTTATTGTTGGCACAGACGTGACCATTACTGCAAATGCGCAAGACGATTATGGTCGTGTTGAAAAAGTAGAGTTTTTTGTAAACGGTCAACTACATGCAACTGACACACAAGCGCCATTTGAAACCAAGTTTACATCAAACAATACCGGTCAATTCGTGGTTGCTGCTCGTGCAACAGACAACGATGGCGCTAAGGCAGATGCGCAAACGGTTAGCTTTACCCTAATCGACCCAAGTCAATGTAATACTGTACCTTGGCAGGGCGGTCGCGTTTATACGTCGGGCCAAAAAGTCTCATTTGATGGCTTTGAATATGAAGCTAAATGGTGGAACCGAGATCAAAACCCAGGTAGCAACTCAGGGTCATGGGGCGTGTGGAAAAAAGGCCTAGAGTGTGGCGGCGTTACTGACAAGCCAAATCAAGCGCCGAGCGTGCAATTCATCAGCCCACTAAACAATACTGAGGTTGAACAAGGGCAAAGCGTTAACTTTAACCTTGATGCAAAAGATAGTGACGGCGATGTTAAGTTAGTTGAAGTAACCATTAACGGACAGCTACTAACGCGTTTGAATAGCGCACCTTATCAATTTAATTGGAAGGCGGACGAAGCTGGTAGCTACCGCTTTAGCGCCATTGCAAAAGACGATAAAGGTGCAACGACAACTGCCAAAGCTGTCACAGTGGTGGTAAATGAAAGCAAAGAGCCAACGCCAACCGCACCAGAAGTGACACTGTTGTCACCAAGCCAAGGCCAAACGGTAAAACTTGGTGAGCGTTTATCACTCACTGTTAGCGCAAATGACAAAGACGGCGACCTAAAACAAGTTGCTTACTTTGTGAATGGCAAGCAAGTGAGCGTGAGTACACAAGAGCCTTACACGGCAAGCTTCACAGCTAACCAATTAGGTAATGTGAGCATTTACGCTGTAGCGACGGATGCAACGGGGTTAAGCACACAATCGAAGGCAAACACCATCAATGTGGTTGATGGCAGCAGTGATTGTGCAGTAGCCGAGTGGAGTAATAACAAGGTGTATACCGCGGGTAATAAAGCGAGCTTAAACGGTGAGCTATATGAAGCTAAGTGGTGGACGCGCGGTCAAAACCCAGCTCAATACTCAAGCCAATGGGCGGTTTGGAAAAAGTTAGGGGCTTGTAACTAGTCTCAGCTTTAGATAACTAGCTTTAAAGTTAAATTATTTAAAGCGAATACAAACAACCCTTTTCAACTGAGTTGAGTTTATTTTGGCCCGTGTTGGGCAAGCGCAACGGACTGCGCTTTTTCAATGTCAGTTGTATTGAATTAGCTCTCCCACACCTTCTTTGAATGCTTCAATTAATGATGCTAATTCTGAAAATATGTCTCTGACAGTCTATAAAGAAACTGTCTTTTATATCAATACATGAGTAAACCAATTAGCCACAGTTAGATTATTTCGGGATCGATAAATGTGACATCGGGCTCACCACGCCTTGACCGCCTTGTTGAATAACATGGGTATAAATTTGCGTTGTTCTAACGTCGCTATGACCAAGTTGCGCTTGAACGGTTCGTATATCAGCACCACTTTGTAATAGATGAGTTGCAAAAGAGTGACGCAGAGTATGTGGCGTTACTGCTTTGGTGATACCTGCTAATTGTGCGGCTTTTTTTACTGCTCTTTGCACTTGCTTTTCATCAACATGATGACGCCTAAATTGCTTTGTTTCGGGATCAAGGCTGAGTTTTGATGATGGAAATAAATACTGCCAGTTCAGCTTCTTATTTTGACCTCTATATTTGTCACGTAATCGATGCGGCAGCCAAACTCCATCGAATGATGGATTCTTTAAATCGAGCATTAAGTGGCTTTGCACTTGTTGAATTTGTGCAGTTAAAAGAGGCACTAACTCCTTTGCTAATGTAACAACCCGATTTTTGCCTCCTTTGCCATCCCAGATACGAATACAATGATAATCGAAGTCAATATCTTGCACTCGTAAACGCATAGCTTCCATAAGCCTTAATCCACTGCCATAAAGCAAAGCACAAGATAAATAATGACGCGTATTACACATTTTAAACAGTGTAGCGACTTCCTCTTTTGTAAGAACGACAGGCAATTTTCGAGCTCTTTGGCTTTTATTAAAGTTTAGGTCTAAAGAAAGTGGAGCACTTAAAATATCTTTATATAAGTAGGCCAGCGCATTTAACGCCTGAGATTGCGTACCTTGTGCAACATTTTGCTGATTTGCAAGGTGACTTAAAAATAGCTCAACTTCCATATTTCCCATCACACTTGGGTGACGCATATCATGAAAACGAATATAAGCTGCAATCCATCGTAAATAAGACTCGATGGTTCTTTTTGCATAACGGCGAAGATACATATGCTCTTGCACCATGGTTAGAAAAGGCGATTTCATAAGTAAAAATAGTTTAAAAAAGATACTGTTTATATAGACAGTGGTTTGCAATTTGTCCAATAACATTATTACGCCGCGTTTTGTCCAATTTTCACAACTGAATAAAATTGGACATTCTAAAGTCATGTTTACAATGAACTTTTCTTGTGTGAATATTGGAACACGTAATATAGCCCGTTTTGTCGGTATTTATTCTGGCAATTTGGGAGAGAATAAGCTGTTAGGTTTCAAGGAGAGAACATTGCATTTGGGTATAGCTTTTATTTCAGTTTTAGTTGGGGTATTTATCTGTTTACCGCTATTTAAGTACATGTATAAAGCTGTATCTGCTAATGCACCGGAATTCGATAAGGGCTATAAAGAAGTTAAAAACAGAGATGCAACAGATGACTTCTTTTATGCTCATGGCTCTAAAGATCAAACTGTAAACACATTTGCCGCATATAACTTAGTGGTGCTAATACTACCTTTAATACCTTCATGTTTTGTTGCGGTTCCAGTGTATTTTATTTTTTCATGGTTGTATGCAGCTGTTTCAACCTAACAAACAGTTTAAAAGCGGACAAATTTCAGTTGGCTGGTTTCGCTCCGCTTCACACTATAGCCAACCAAATTTTGCCTTTTAACTGAGGCGTTATGCGTCACTTTAAATTGCTGTCTTTAAAACGGTTTTTGCTTCAAGTCTTTTCTTCAAATTAGCTTTTAGGTACAGTGGTGTAATTAAGTTTTAAGTTGGTCTTGGCTTTTCGTTTTTCAATTTAAGCTGTGACCAGAAAGGTCATTCACCAGTCGAACGCTTCTTTGCAATTTTGGGTTTGGTGAATGTTTTTTAATTTTAAGTTTGGCTTATTGGTGCAGGCGCAAGCGCTTCTAAATTTGCGTGTCAACGCATAACAAGGTCGTCAACGCGGACAAATAACAGTTGGCTTTGTTCGTGCCTCACAAATTATAGCCAACTATTATTAGCCGGTTACAACGGCGTTATGCGTCACTTTAAATTGCTGTCTTTAAAACGGTTTTTACTTCAAGTCTTTCCATCAAATCAGCTTTTAGGTACAGTGGCGTAATCAAATTTTGAGTTGGTCTTGGCTTTTCGTTTTTCAATTTAAGCTGTGACCAGAAAGGTCATTCACCAGTAGAGTGCTTCTTTGCAATTTTTAGTTTGGTGAGTGTTTTTTAATTTTAAGTTTGGCTTATTAGTGCAGGCGCAAGCGCTTTTAATTTTGAGTGTCAACGCATAACAAGGCCGTCAACGCGGACAAAAAACTGTTGGCTGCTACGCTTCGCTTCACATTTTAGCCAACAATTTTTTGCCGGTTACAACGGCGTTATGAATACAGGGAAGTCTTGTGAACGGTCAGTATAACCATATACCTCACCCTAAAGAAACTTCGGCGAGAACCAATGTCTTGTTTCGCACATATTTCAAAATAGCAGAAACAGATTATTGTCGTTGCTTAGAAATACGGGCTATAGATAAATCTTCTCTTGAAGAGAGCGAAATCTATGAGCTAGAAAGTCAGGCTACAGACTTTGCAATTAAAGCTATCGTTTTTGCAGCTATGACTGTTGAATCCGCGATAAATGATTATGCAGGAAAACATCTTGGCGATAAATATTACAAACAGCATTTAGCTAGTTTAGATTTGATTTCGAAATGGGTAATAATACCTAGATTAGTTTGCGAAAGAAGTCTCGATAAATCAGGTGCTGCTTATAGTGCTTTAAAAACTTTAGTATCAGCAAGAAACAGACTTGTTCATAATAAATCTGAAGAGATTAATATTATTGATGTAGATAGTTTTATGCAAAAACAAGAGAAAACTTTAGAGGATTTTGAAAGAGATTTTAATAGTTCTTTAAGAGCCTTGTATTTATTAAGTATGGAAATGGACTTTGTAGTAGGTCAAATGCAGAACCCTCTTGGTACATTAGATTCAGCGTTTAATCCTTCTTTAGAAGTACCTGAGTTAGCAAAAGAACTTTTTAAAAGCTGTAAAGATACCGTACTTAAAAAGTATTCATAACAAGCAAATAAATCAGGACTAAAAACAGTTGGCTTTTGCTCCTGCGTCGCTTATGTTAACCAACAATTTTTATCCCATTATTTGGGCGTTATGCGTCACTTTAAATCGCTGTCTTTAGTACGGTTTTTACCTCAAGTCTTTTCTTCAAATCAGCTTTTGGGTACAGTGACGTAATTAAGTTTTAAGTTGGTCTTGGCTTTTCGTTTTTCAATTTAAGCTGTGACCAGAATCATCATTCACCAGTCGAACGCTTCTTTGCAATTTTTGGTTTGGTGGGTGTTTTTATAAATAAAAGTTTAGCTCGCTGGTGCAGGCGCAAGCGCTTCAAAAACGGTGTGTAAACGCATAACAAGTGCCTAAACCAAAGGACGCAAAACAGCAGGCTTGCGCTCCTTCGTCGCTAATTTTAGCCTGATATTTTGCGCCGGTTAGGCAAGCGTTATACGTAAAGGAGGTTCGGCAGATGGAATTGAATTCTGTAGAAGATGTAAAAGCACTTACCGAATATCAAAAAATAGATCAGATTCAGCGCATAGAGAAAAGGATTCATAGGCTTAGTTTTATTCCTGCAATTGGTGGTCTAATGCTTTTGCTTTATAGTTTTTGGCTTCTTTGGTCAGGAACTAATTCATTATCTCCAACGCATCTTATTATAGTTGCTTCATTTATAGCGTCTATTGGGCACTCTAATGTACAACGTAGTGATTTGCTAAAACAGTTATTTGAGTTAAAGTACGGCAAATAGTTTACGTATAACAAGCTGTTTAACAAGGACAAAATACAGTTGGCTTTTGCTCCTTCGTCGCGTAATTTTAGCCAACTATATTTTGCCCATTAACAGGGCGTTAGCTTTACTCTGTATATTTGTGAAGGATTACACAATGACAAAATATTTAAGTGATTTTTTTGATACTTCAATTGAATTTCTAGAAACATCAAAAGGTATGTTCTTTTTAGGTGCTTTTCTAGCTCTGTGTTTTATTACTTATGCATCGAGTAAGTCAGGGGTTTTGCTTGCTCCTGGAGTTTATTACTTTGGTGCAGCAGTACCATCAGGTTTTCTTTTTAGAGCTGCGTATTTAGAAAAGCCTAGAAAGTTAAAAATAGTTAAAGGCTTATTCTTTATAGCTTTTACAGGGTGGGTTTTCTTTTACACACTCAGCTTTTTGTAAAGCTAACAAGGCCGTTAAACCAAGGACACAAAACAGCAGGCTTGTGCTCCTTCGTCGCCAATTTTAGCCTGCTATTTTGTGCCGTTTACGGCAAGCGTTAGTGCTTTCGAGAGTTTTGTGAAACTAATACTACCTTTTGTCATTTTTGCTGTTTCTTTCAACGTGAAAAGCTATCAGCCGATCTCGTTTGAAGAGTTTGTAAGTGAATGTACATCAGATTTAGCAAAATTTGCTCGCTATAAACGCCATTGTTCTTCTTATCTATTTGGCTATTTAGACGCATCGAAAAGTAACAGTAAGTATTCTAATTGCCTCAGTAAAGAGACACCTGAGACTTTGCTTGAAAAGCTAAAACTATTATTGGTAAATAATACAAAACTAGGCAAATATAAGTTTAATGATGGGCTAAAAGAGTCAGTAGCCAATATTTGCAAAAAAAGCACTAACAAAGTTGTAAACGCGGACAAATAACAGTTGGCTTTGTTCGTGCCTCACAAATTTTAGCCAACTATTATTAGCCGGTTACAACGGCGTTAGGTTTCAAGGAGAGAACATTGCATTTGGGTATAGCTTTTATTTCAGTTTTAGTTGGGGTATTTATCTGTTTACCGCTATTTAAGTACATGTATAAAGCTGTATCTGCTAATGCACCGGAATTCGATAAGGGCTATAAAGAAGTTAAAAACAGAGATGCAACAGATGACTTCTTTTATGCTCATGGCTCTAAAGATCAAACTGTAAACACATTTGCCGCATATAACTTAGTGGTGCTAATACTACCTTTAATACCTTCATGTTTTGTTGCGGTTCCAGTGTATTTTATTTTTTCATGGTTGTATGCAGCTGTTTCAACCTAACAAACAGTTTAAAAGCGGACAAATTTCAGTTGGCTGGTTTCGCTCCGCTTCACACTATAGCCAACCAAATTTTGCCTTTTAACTGAGGCGTTAGTTACTAATGGAATTCATCCAGTAAGGAGATAAGGTGAATCTTAAAAAGCACAAATCAGGTTTTCTAGCTGGCTTCATGTCAAGTACAGCACTTTTAGTAAGCGATTTATTTATTTTTGGTAACTTACAGCTAAATCAGTTATCTATTATTTTTTTAAGTTTAGTAAGCATAATTTGTCTTTTCGGCTTTATTTCTTCAATAAAATCAGATGCTCAAAAGGTATCGTAACTAACAAGGCCGTTAAACCGTGGACACAAAACAGCAGGCTTGTGCTCCTTCGTCGCTAATTTTAGCCTGCTATTTTGTGCCGTTTACGGCAAGCGTTAGGTAACTTGATGAATTCTTTGAGCCTTGAACATGTTCTAGAGTTGCTAGATCAAAAAAATGCATCATTAGTCGGCAGTAACATGATAATGTTGAGAAAGAAGTTTGGCTTAGAAAGTCTTGTTCCATACTACGTTAAAGCTTTTTATCAAATAAAATACTCACCAGCTCGTATTGAAATTGCTTATTGGCTTGTAAGGTACGCCAAAAAGCACTCTGAAATCATTGATATGGCATTAATTGGTATTAATGATCGGTCCAAGCTTGTTCGCTATCATTGTTGTAGTATTTTGGCGTTTGCTGGTACAGAAAAGTGTCTAGGTCAATTAGAAACTTTAAGGCTACATAATTGTCTTGAAACCCAAGAAGATGCTGATGCTGCTATAAGAGCAATCATCAATAAAAACCATCATTTGTGGGCCGATCGCAGAAATACAGGTAAAGTGTTTTGGCAAGTTGAAAACGTTACCTAACAAGGCCGTTAAACCAAAGGACACAAAACAGCAGGCTTGTGCTCCTTCGTCGCCAATTTTAGCCTGCTATTTTGTGCCGTTTACGGCAAGCGTTATGTGTTTCTGGAGTTCAGTGTTGGATAAGGGTGTATCTCAAACCTCAAAATATTTAAAACTATTATTCAATGTTTCTTTAGGAATGTTGTTTGTGGCTTTTATATTTGTCCTTATTGACTGGTACTTTTTCAATGAACAGCATAAAGCATTTATTAAACCTATCGGCTTAATTGGCCTAGTAGGTTTTGGTCTGGGCGTTGTCCTTACGCTATTTTTTAGAAAACGATTATAGTATGGTAAAACAAACACATAACAAGCAAATTAATCAGGACAAAAAACAGTTGGTTTTGCTCCTGCGTCGCTTATTTTAACCAACTATTTTTTGCCCATTATTTGGGCGTTAGTTACTAATGGAATTCATCCAGCAAGGAGATAAGATGAATCTTAAAAAACATAAATCAGGTTTTCTAGCTGGCTTCATGTCAAGTACAGCACTTCTAGTAAGCGACTTATTTATTTTTGGTAACTTACAGCTAAATCAGTTATCTATAAGCTGTTTAAGTTTAGTAAGCATAATTTGTCTGTTTGGTTTTGTTTTTTCAATAAAATCAAACGCTCAAAAAATATCGTAACTAACAAGGCCGTTAAACCGTGGACACAAAACAGCAGGCTTGTGCTCCTTCGTCGCCAATTTTAGCCTGCTATTTTGTGCCGTTTACGGCAAGCGTTAGTTGCCAAAGCAAGGATAGCGATTGAACTCAAATGAAGTGGAATCAAAAGGAAATAAATTTGGTTTAATAATTTCCTCTATATTATTGGTTATCCCAAGTCTTAGCTCATTGTTTGGTTTATATTGGTTATATTTTGGTGGTCGCTTTAGTTATGAGGGATGGTATTTTATAGCGTTCAGTGTTTATTTTAGTGCTTTACTTACCCCTTCAGCGATCTACTTTTATATGTGGCCAAAACCTAAATTAAATAAAAGGCTTCGTTTCGTTTGCTCAATACCATTTGTAATTATGTCTATGTTTGCTATTTCATTGGTTTGTGTGCAAATTGGCAACTAACAAACGCTTTAACCAAGGGACGCAAAACAGCAGGCTTGCGCTCCTTCGTCGCTAATTTTAGCCTGCTATTTTGCGCCGGTTAAGCGAGGCGTTAGGTGTTTAGTGTATTCTCTGTATTTTTGGTGGAGACCTTATTCATCTAGTTTTATCAATATTGCAAAAGGAAATCATTATGAGCAGTTCAGTAATTGGTGGTGTAATAGTAGTAATTATCGTTGTAATAATTGCTATAGCAGCTTCAAAACGTAAAAAATAGTAAGCTATGATTGAGGCTTTTATAAACACCTAACAAGGCAATAAAGTAGGAAAATTTACAGTTGGCTGTTCTCACTGCGTTCAACATTATAGCCAACTATAAATTTCCTCTTATTGAGGCGTTATAACTAAAGGAAGATTATGAGTCTGCTGGAAGATTCGTGGGAACAAAGAGAAGAACAAGTATATCCCGAATTATTTGGCGGTACTGGTGAAGGTATTTACCCGTTAGATGCCTCTCTATTCAAAAATCAATTTGGCATCGACAGCATTGATCCTAGATGGTTACATTTTGGTGTTTTCAAATGTGCTCCAACGAGTGACAGAAAAACTTGGGTTTATGTCACCTCTGGCATGTCTAATACATGGGAGTCAGATGATCCGCAGGAGTATTCAGGTTTCGGAACTGAGTTTATCCTCGAAACAAATGAGGAAAGTGATTGGGCTATAAATGCGTTACGTAGTTTAGTAGCTTTCAATATTCTTGTGTCCGTTGGTCATTATGGTGATAAACCTCTAGTTGACTACGGAGACTACATTCCAATGAAAATTGAGCCGAATATTTCAAGCTTAATGGTTGTAAAGCCAAATCAATTCCCTGAATCATTCGACTTAATATCTGGAAAAGTCGATATACTGCAAATTACAGGTATTACAGCTCAAGAACTGGATTACGCAAAAGAGAATAGCCTAGAGGAATTAGCAAATAAGCTATTCGAATATCAGGGTTCATTTACTATAAAACCTGATAGGTTAGGTGTAATTTAGTTATAACAAGTTGCTCAAACGGACAAAAAACTGTTGGCTTTTGCTCGTTCCTCGCGAATTTTAGCCAACAATTTTTTGCCGCTTAGCAAAGCGTTAGGTAACCAATGATATTTCGCGATGTACAATTAGTTAATGCTGGAAAGCATAGTGAAGAAAAACTTCGCCAAAATCGTTATCTAATGGCGTATTGGGAAAACTTAAGAGATATTTTCTGCACTTTTTTACCAGCAAAATTCGATTTTAACGGTATTTCTAAACTTAACATTTATCTTGGTTCATTCGAGGGTGAAGATTTCACTGAAGCAGGCAGCGATGGCATTGCTAGCTTTAGGCGGAGTGATTTCGAGTTCAGTAATTTCAGTGAGCTTTCCGACCAAGAAAAAAACGAGCTTTCCTTATTTTATTTAACTGACACGTTGCTAATTCTTTGTGGCAGGTTTGAGTTACCAAGCGAAGTTGCTGAGGTAATAAAAGAAGTCTCAAATAAAGTTTTAGAAAATAACTTTGAGTTGCAGCGTGAATATAAAAAAACCACAAAGTGGAACAAATCGAGAAACTTAAGAGCTATCACAGAATTACATCATAAGGTTGGCGGTTTAAATGTCTATTTATCAATAGTTAACAAACAAGGTTCAGTTTTAACAAAGCATTGCTTGTATTCAAACGCAATTTGGAACACAGTTTGGTTTGAGTTGTTCAAAGGTACTTGGGAGAACTCTAATTTCATTATCGAAAATAGAGTGGGCGAAGCTGTTTTTTCTTTTAATAGTGATGGTGAACTGGTTACCTAACAAACGCTTTAACCAAAGGACGCAAAACAGCAGGCTTGCGCTCCTTCGTCGCTAATTTTAGCCTGCTATTTTGCGCCGGTTAAGCGAGGCGTTATGTTTTTAGGTGAAATATTTGAATTTAGGTAACTGGGACAGTGCGCTATTAAAAAGCTTGTTCATCTCAAGTTTTTTAATTCCTATTGCTTACCTAGCTGATTCTTTTCAACTAAATAGCTTCGAGCTAACTGAACTGGCAGGTTTGTTAGTTTCATTTTTGCTTTATATTGGTGTGTTTCTATTAGTTTCAATGGTTGGGTGGTTATTAATAGGTTTCCCTATTCATTGGCTTGTTTGTAAGTTCAAACACACGGGCTACTTTTATTATGCATCCGTACCAGCTTGTTTTTTTTGTGTTAGTTATTTTACTAACGGCCCGTGGTTATTCGGTTTGATAGCGTTAACCCAAGCTTTACTCTTTAGGTACTTTGTATTTAAAATCAAAACATAACAAGTGCCTAAACCAAAGGACGCAAAACAGCAGGCTTGCGCTCCTTCGTCGCTAATTTTAGCCTGCTATTTTGCGCCGGTTAGGCAAGCGTTAGTGCTTTCGAGAGTTTTGTGAAACTAATACTACCCTTTATCATTTTTGCTGTTTCTTTCAACGTGAAAAGCTATCAGCCGATTTCGTTTGAAGAGTTTGTAAGTGAATGTACATCAGATCTAGCAAAATTTGCTCGCTATAAGCGCCATTGTTCTTTTTATCTATTTGGTTACTTAGACGCATCGAGAAGCAACAGTAAGTATTCTAAGTGCCTCAGTAAAGAAACACCTGAGACTTTGCTTGAAAAGCTAAAACTATTGTTGGTAAATAATACAAAACTAGGCAAATATAAGTTTAATGATGGGCTAAAAGAGTCAGTAGCCAATATTTGCAAAAAAAGCACTAACAAAGTTGTAAACGCGGACAAATAACAGTTGGCTTTGTTCGTGCCTCACAAATTATAGCCAACTATTATTAGCCGGTTACAACGGCGTTATGTGCAAAGGATAATCATCAGCAATATGTCATTTAGCGAATTTGAATTAAAAAAGCATGAAAAAGAGTTAAATTCATTTATTGATGAAATACGCCCACCAGTTCATGTTCGAAAAGAATTGGATTATGGTTATCGTATAGACAAGCAAAGTATATTACTTTTAGAATTTCGCCCTGACTGGCGAGATCCCAATGAAATTGTGGAATCACACTTTGCAAAAGCAACTTACGTTAAATCTCAAAAAATCTGGAAAATATACTGGCAACGTCAAGATTTAAAGTTTCATAAGTACGATCCAGTTTCACAAGTTAAACATTTATCCGGCTTTTTAAAAACGGTAAAAGAAGATGAGTTTTGCTGCTTTTTTGGTTAGTCGTAAATTGCACATAACAATTCACTTAAAAGGACAAATAACAGTTGGTTTTTGCTCCTTCGTCGCTTATTTTAACCAACTGATATTAGCCTCTTAGTGAGGCGTTATAAGCCATGGGAAGATATGGAGTTTTTAGTTAAGCCTCACGATGGAATTGGGCCCGTCAAACTTGGAATGAATAGAGAGCAAGTAAGAGAATTATTTGCTGGCTTTTTCAGTCTGTCAGATGAGGCGAGTGATTTTTATTTTGATAGCTGTCTTCAAATTGAGTTTGAAAACGACTTAGTTAACTTTATCGGGGTTTCTCAAAACGAAAATTACCAACTTATGTTCGGTGATATTGACGTATTTGATATTGATGGAAATACTTTGTTTAAAGTAATTTCTGCTAATGAATCGGAGAGTCATTCATTTAATGAGTCAGAGTATATTTTCCCTGACCAAATAGTAACTCTTTGGGAAATGGATGAGCAATACGATTATATCGGCAATCATAAACGTAAAGTTTGGGCTCAGCTCGGTATTGGTACTAAATCCTACCTTAAAGTGGTAAGTGGCTTATAACAAGCAATTAAACAGGGATTAAAAACAGCGGGCTCTTCGCTTCGCTCAATTTTAGCCCACTATTTTTAACCCGTTAATCGAGCGTTAAATGCCTGAGGAAGTTTATGCGTGTATATAACCCACTGTGGCTCCAAGTTATTTTTTATGCAGCTATAGCTGGATTTCCTTGTTTAGCAGGGTATATGTTCTATTTGGCTTTTGATTTGTATCCAAAATCAGGAGTTATTGGTGCAGGCGGGTGTTTGTTACTAGGTTTCGGTGTGGGATATATTTCATATATAGGAATCCTACTAGCTAAATTTGTTCCAGCAGTTGTAGAGTTCGATGATGAACATTTTACAGTGTCTATGAAAGGCTTAAAAACTTCTTATAAATGGTCGGACATAGCGTCAGTCAAAAACTATGAAGGTTCGCAAATATTAAAACTATTTGATAAGTCAGGAAAAACTATTTATGTAGTTGATCATATGACACCTGGTTATCAAAACTTTGCCCAAAAAGTGGACGAAGTTGTCAGCATTTAACAAGGCCGTTAAACCAAGGACACAAAACAGCAGGCTGTGCTCCTTCGTCGCTAATTTTAGCCTGCTATTCTGTGCCGTTTACGGCAAGCGTTATAAGTACTAGGAGAAATCGTGCATCCAAATAGAAATGCAATTGCATTTGGCGGTCTTGTTGCCACAGTTTTATTTTTTGTAATCCTAATTGTCCTAGCGCTTTGGGCGTGGCCAAAGTACAAAGTTTATAAGCTCGAAATGAATGGTATTGCTGCTCTGAAAGAAGCTGAATGGAGTAAGCAAATTCTAATTGAAGAAGCTAAAGCTAGAGAGCAGGCAGCTTTAATGCAAGCTAAGGCTCGAGTTACTCTGGCTCAAGCAGAAGGCGAAGCGAAAATAGTCCAAGCCAAAGCTGAAGGTCAAGCTGATATCGAACGTGCAAAAGCTGCCGCTGAAGCTAATAAGATTATTGGCGAATCGCTTAAAGGTAACGAAGCTTATCTGCGTTATGTTTGGATAAAAGGGCTACAAGATGGTAATGGAGAGCGTATTTACATTCCAACAGAGGCTGGACTCCCAATTTTAGAGGCTGGAAAAGCTGGAAAATAACGTACTTATAACAAGGCCGTTAAACCAAGGACACAAAACAGCAGGCTGTGCTCCTTCGTCGCAAATTTTAGCCTGCTATTTTGTGCCGTTTACGGCAAGCGTTAGGTGTATAGGAGGTTGAGGTGACACACGGAGTAGCAGGGGCAATTTTCCCAATTCTTATTCTGTTACTAGTATGTTTACCAATCACCTTGATTTGGGTATTTCGTGGACAAGGTAACGCTAGAAAAAGGCGCGTTATAGGTTTCTCACAAATAGCCATTTTAGGTATAGCAATAATTTTATTCTTTTCTGATGTTACTTATCTTCAAAACATTGGATTTGTAGCTGCCTTTGTTGTTTTAATAGCTATGTTGTTTACACCCTTAGTATTAAAAAACAGAGTGTAATATACACCTAACAAGGCCGTTAAACCGTGGACACAAAACAGCAGGCTTGTGCTCCTTCGTCGCAAATTTTAGCCTGCTATTTTGTGCCGTTTACGGCAAGCGTTATGCGTCACTTTAAATCGCTGTCTTTAAAACGGTTTTCCTTCAAGTCTTTTCTTCAAATTAGCTTTTAGGTACAGTGCCGTAATTAAGTTTTAAGTTGGTCTTGGCTTTTCGTTTTTCAATTTAAGCTGTGACCAGAAAGGTCATTCACCAGTCGAACGCTTCTTTGCAATTTTTGGTTTGGTGGGTGTTTTTTTATAAATAAAAGTTTAGCTCGCTGGTGCAGGCGCAAGCGCTTTGAAAGCGGTGTGTCAACGCATAACAAGGCGCTAAACTAGGACAAAATTAAATAAGCTCGTCGCTTCGCTCGAATTTAGCTTATTCAATTTTTCCTGTTAGCTAAGCGTTATGTTTTTTATTAAGGAGTTTTCAATATGGAAAAAGCTTTAAAACGAATGAAGCTTTCGGAAGAAAAGTTAGACCTTAAAATTTTTGCTTTTTTATTTCCTATAGTGACATTGCTATTTGGTATAGGTTTAGGCTTGATGTTAAGTAATCTTGAGGCATTTATTAATACTTTAAACAAACCAATATCAATGCTTTCATTAGGAATTATAACTATAGTTTTTATTAGCTCTTATTGGTATTACGCTAAGTTATTCAATAAATTGCTACCAAAAACATAACAAGTGCCTAAACCAAAGGACGCAAAACAGCAGGCTGCGCTCCTTCGTCGCTAATTTTAGCCTGCCATTTTACGCCGGTTAGGCAAGCGTTATATGCCAAAAGGGTTCGGATGTTAACTTTAGAAAAAGACGAAAAAGCTGAACAAGTTTTCATTCATGCATCACCAGAAAAGCTTCGCTGGTTAGCATCTCGATTAGAGGCTATTGCGGCGCAAGCCGAAAAGTCTGGAAATGCACATGATCATCTAATGACAGAAGATTGGGGAGGTCATGAGTTAACCAATGAGTTAATTGGTAACCCCGAGTCTCGAGAGATTATTAATCACCTTGTTATTTACGGCCATAAAATAGAGACAACAGGCATATAACAAAGCAAATTAAAAAGGGCGGACAAAAATCAGTTGGCTTTGTTCGTTCCTCACAAGTTTAGCCAACTAATTTTTGCCGTTTATTTGCGGCGTTATGCGTCACTTTAAATCACTGTCTTTAAAACGGTTTTTACTTCAAGTCTTTTCTTCAAATCAGCTTTTAGGTACAGTGGCGTAATTAAGTTTTAAGTTGGTCTTGGCTCTTCGTTTTTCAATTTAGGCTGTGACCAGAAAGGTCATTCACCAGTCGAGCGCTTCTTTGCAAATTTGGGTTTGGTGAGTGTTTTTTAATTTAAAGTTTGGCTTATTAGTGCAGGCGCAAGCGCTTTTAATTTTGAGTGTCAACGCATAACAAGGTCGTCAACGCGGACAAAAAACTGTTGGCTGTTACGCTTCGCTTCACATTTTAGCCAACAATTTTTTGCCGGTTACAACGGCGTTGTGCGTCAGGAGTTTTAGATACAGTGAAGTTTTTAAAATTTATTTTCATCTTCTTAGTTGCGATCACTTTAGGTTGTGACTCTGAAACGAAAAAAATACTTCCACTTACGGGCGCACAACTTAATCTTATTGCTTTGGGTTATGAGCATAACAGGTGGTCAATTAAGTTTACGAAAAGCTCAGAAGGTATTCCTGTTAATAACCAATTACATTCATTTATATTTTTAGAGCAATATTTTGGCTTTAATAAATCAGATTTTATCGAAAAGCCATTAAATGAGCTTGACAAAACTTCTTTAGATTTAGAATTTTTTGATGATAAAGGGCTAATAAGTGTTCAGTTAACTTATTATGAATTTGGTAATGAAAAGAAGAGAATATCTCGCTTAACACAAGTGGGTACTGAAGAGCTTTTTCAGCTTGATGCTTTTTATATCGAAAATGCGCAAGGGTACAGCTTCAAGTTATTTATAAATCAAAATAGCTTTGCTGAAATGAATACAAATATTCGAGACATTGAGGATATATTCAAAAGGTCTTATGAAGGCTTTGGTACAACAATTTACTCTTTAAAAGACGCACAACAAGTTAATTAAACTATGGACGTAAAACAGCAGGCTTGCGCTCATTCTTCGCTTAGTTTAGCCTGCTATTTTCCGACGTTTATTAAGGCGTTAGGTAACTAGCATGGATCGCAAATTCATAAATCAAATTCAAGACCAAATTGATTCTGCTTTTGTTGCAATAAACTACAAAAGACCAAGGCGTTCATGTTGCTACTTTGAGCTTTCGCCTAATGTTTATTCATGGCACGGTATGCCATGTGATAGCAGAGGGCAGGAAGCCATTTATTATATGCTAAATATCGGGCTTCACTTTAGGGATATTGAAGAAACTGCGCGTAAGTATTCTGGATTGAAATATAAAGTAGGTGAAGGTGTCACCATTATGGAAAGCTTTCAAACAGTTTTAGGTGAAAAATATAAACTGTTTACGTTTGACCCTGAAGAGCCAGAAAATATAAAACCAGAGATAGAAAGACTAATTTCCCTTATTCAAATACACGCATCTCGTTGGTACGAAAGAAATAATAACATTGAAGTGGTAACTGAGTTTTTAAGAAGTAATGTAGAGCGTTTAGGCTTTTATCCAGAAAGGTATGCTGTTGCATTAAAAATGCAAAAGCAAAATAAAGTGCTTCAGGAATTTCTGGAGCAACACTCTGAAACAGTAAAGCAGTATGGTAACGACATTGAACAAAGCTGGATAAATTTCGGCAATAATTTAAAGGTTACCTAACAAACGCTTTAACCAAGGACGCAAAACAGCAGGCTTGCGCTCCTTCGTCGCTAATTTTAGCCTGCTATTTTGCGCCGGTTAAGCGAGGCGTTAGCACTACAAGGATAGTTTAGCAATTATGGTGGTAATTCAGACACGCGTACAAGGTTTACTCAACAGGTTGTATACAATGTCCATTCAATACTTTTGGTTCATTGTAGTAGGGTTAATCTTTGCCATGTTCACAGGAGTTTATCCGAAAGACATGGTTTTGTTTTTTTTCATTTTGATAATCTCCATAGTGCTTTTCAGCATCTGGTTATTCGTTTTTAACTCTGGTAGAAGTAAGGTAATTGAATACGGCTTAGAGCTTAATGAACAAGGGATAACATTCATTGATTTTGGCGTTAAAGTCACTTTGGAGTGGAAGAATTTTGAAGGCTTTAAAATTGTTAATAGGTTACCTAGGTTAATAGTTCTAAAAAGCTCGAAAAGTAACGATATAAAGTTTAGCTATTATTTGTTTTCATCTGCTCAAAGAAAGAAATTATTCGATTATTTAGAGTCAAAGTAGTGCTAACAAGCAATTCAACAGGGATTAAAAACAGCGGGCTCTTCGCTTCGCTCGATTTTAGCCCACAATTTTTAACCCGTTAATCGAGCGTTAGCTACTCAATGAAGAATATGCGATATATTTTTGCTATCTTGGCATTAGCCTCAAACTTGTCACATGCATGCACAATTGAAGATAGAAGTTATAAAGAGCTTGTAGCACAAGCCAATCAGGTCTTTATAGGGTCTGTTGTCGAGATACATTGGAGTGACTTTGAAAAACATATACAAAAATACTCGCCAGTAGACAAAGGTGAAATAAAGTTATTAATGGGTGGTAAATATACCTATAGAGTTATTCCACATGAAATATGGAAAGGCGATCCAATCGATTCTATTAAGCTTCGAGGCGGCTATTGTAAAGGCGCTTTCGTAAATGGTGGTGAAACCTATTTAATTATGACATTTGGTGGTAACTCAATTTTGGATAGCAAGGCTTTTCCACTTCACCCTGAACTAATAAAGCTTGTAAAATCTGAGCTAAAGAGTAGCTAACAAGGTCGTAAACGCGGACAAATAACAGTTGGCTTTGTTCGTGCCTCGCAAATTATAGCCAACTATTATTAGCCGGTTACAACGGCGTTAGGTTTAGGACTTACCCAAAAAAAGTAGACACCATCTATAGTTAGATAGAGAAAACTATGACTATAAAGTTCAGTGATGTATTAGATCTATTTGAAATGGTGAATTTTGGTTTATCTTATGATCATCAAGGGTACATCTGTAAGTCGACTGGCAAAACGTACTTACATTCGGAGTTTGGTGAAAACGAAGAAGAACTTCCTGATGATATTGATGAAGAAAAATATTTGATGATCCCTCACAAAAGTGAGTTAAATCTAGGAAGGGATCTTGTTTTCAATTTTGTCATGGAACATTTGCCATCAGAATATGAAAAGATTCGTTCGATTTTCCGATCTAAAGGGGCTTACACTAGGTTCAAGTCAGTGTTAGAGGCTTCAGGCAAAATTGAGCAGTGGTACAAATTTGAAGCAGAGCACACTGAAAAAGCGTTACGCGATTGGTGTTCAATGCAAGATATTGAAATAAGCGACTAACAAGGCGCTTGACTAGGGCTTACTCAAGGGGGAGTTAAGCACATGGATTCTAGTCCTAATTATAATAACTACACACTAGAAGAGCTTTTAGATATTCTAAATCAAATCAACAAAGAGCAGTATCCAGAAAGAGTAAAAGAGATAGACTTAGCTATTTCAAGGAAGATGGAAGATCCAGACACAAAAAAAGAGATGGAGAAGCTCTAAGAAATAAGCAAATACTCAACATTTTGGCCTCGCTTTTGGTCTGCCATAATAGATGGAATTATATTCGCTATAATTTTATATGTTGAATGCTTAATCTTTGATGTCGAATACAGTACTCAAGATAAATTCCTTCAAGCTTTAAACGGCGTTCAATTTGCAATTTACGCCATATTTATGCATGGTTATTTCGGTCAAACTATTGGGAAAATGATTATGGATGTTAAAGTCCTAAATCATGACACCGAGACTGAGATCAACGTTAAACAAGCATTGCGTAGAGAATCTGTTAATTTAGCTTTAAATATTTCTTGGGTCTTTATCATCCTAGTAGTAGCAACATCATTAGAATTATCAGGTGCAATCTCTGAGGGATTATCTTATGCAGTAATTGGCTTTGGAATTTTAGCTATGGCTTGGGGAATAGCTGAATTTATAACCATGCTATTTAATGATAAACGCAGAGCTCTTCACGACTATATTGGCAAGACTGTCGTAGTTCGTACATAACAATCAGTTTAAAAGCGGGCAAAGTTCAGTTGACTGGTTTTGCTTCACATTATAGCCAACCAAATTTCGCCTTTTAACTGAGACGTTAGCTGCCAATCTATTCTAGGTAATCCAACGCTAAGGTTTTAGGGCGAAAGCCTAGAACTATTTTCTCAAATTAATTTCATCCTTGGTTGCCAGTGTCCTAATAGTTTTTTGGCGCCACTTATAAGAGAGAAAGAGTGTGGGATTAATATCCTTCTCTAGGAGTCGTTCTCGACTCTACTGCGATGGGAATTTTTAGGTTTCAGCCTTCTTCAAACAAGACACTTTTGAAATTTAATTATTAAAAACATGATATTACTATATTATGTACTGAAACTAGATAAGTAACCTGAGCTCTGGATAATAAATCTATCTCCAGTGGCTACTTTCAACGTTAACTGCGTTGAATTTACTTGCAATAGGCTAGCTATTGACGCGTAAATTCGCCTGGTTATCGCCAAAAGTCTCCGGCTGCAGACTTGAAAAAAACAACTATCATTTCAATATCAAGACGTTAGTAAATCTCTTAACCAAAGCTCAGGTTAAGTAGAAAAATAAGGATTAATTAAATTCATGAAGTATTTGATGAAAGGGTTAATACTGTTGTTGGCGGGTATTAACTTCACAGTACTAGCAGATGTGATTTTTGACAAATCTCGCGATCGTTACATCCCCATTGAAATCTCTCACCCAACCCAAACTAGCGATTGTAAAGCTCAGTCACCTTGCTTAGTTGCTTTCATAAGTGCGGGATATGGCGTATCACATCTAAATTATCAATTCATTGGCAACTTATTTAAACAAAGAGGCTATATGGTTGTGGCAATTGGCCATGAGTTACCAAACGATCCGCCTTTGTCTGTCTCAGGTAATTTATATGAAACTCGCAGTGAAAATTGGTCTCGAGGGGCTGTGACCCTCGATTTCATTCGTAATAATTTGAAGCCGCGTTTTAAAAACTATGACTTCGATAATTTAACTTTAGTTGGACATTCGAACGGTGGTGATATCTCAGCTTGGCTTGCAAATGAAGGCAAAGACTATATTCAAGATATTATTACCCTAGATCATCGCCGCGTACCTCTGCCTAGAAGAGACGATGTCAAAGTGTTATCTGTTCGAGCCAGTGACTTTCCTGCGGACAAGGGGGTTTTACCCACAGCCAGCGAGCAGCAAAGATTTGCTAGTTGCGTGGTGACAATACCTAAAGCGCGCCACAATGATATGGAAGATGAAGGGCCTGAATGGCTCAAGGCCAAAATAAAGGCTTTGATAGCGGGTTTCTTAGAAGAAAATAGTTGTGCTCAGCTTGCGGATTCTGTCAGTCATAGAGAACATTTGTAAGTAATGAAGCTTAATTAACGCATAAAGCGAAGGAAAAACAATGTCAGGGCAAAAATTCTCAATAAAAGTCGCAAGCTTTGAAGATGTTAAACTTGCCACGAAATGGGCTGAAGATGAAGGTTGGAACCCAGGGCTACATGATGCGAAGTTGTATTATCAAGTAGATACCAGTGGCTTTTATATGGGTTATTTAGGCGATGAACCGATAGCGAGTATTTCAGTGGTGAAATACGACGATGACTTTGGCTTTCTAGGGTTTTATGTCGTTAAACCTGAATATCGCGGTCAAGGCTATGGTTATCAACTTTGGCAACAGGCACTCACGCATTTAGATGGTTGTAATATCGGTTTAGATGGTGTGGTTGATCAACAAGATAACTATAAAAAGTCAGGGTTTAAATTGGCTCATCGTAATATTCGCTTTGTTAGAAAAGGTGGTGTCCTTAAAAGCGCAGAGCAAGTTGATGCAAGTTATGTTCAGTCTTTGTTATCTCTCGATTTTAACGATATTAAAAAGTATTGCGCTGCGTTTTTTCCAGCAGATAGGCACGCGTTTCTAAAAGGCTGGACCACACAAGATAATAGTGTAGCTTTGGGTTACGTTGCAAACGATGTTCTACAAGGTGTGGGTGTTATTCGTCAGTGTGCGTCGGGGTATAAAATAGGACCCTTGTTCGCTGACTCGGCTTATATTGCTCGTGCACTTTATCTGACGTTAAGCGGTCATGTGTCAGAAAACGACGACATATTCTTAGATGTGCCTCAAGTCAACGATGAAGCGGTTAAATTGGCTGAGCATTTTGCAATGACCCAATGTTTTAAAACTGCCAGAATGTACACGCAAACTCAGCCTGAAATTCAGTTGCAGAGAACTTTTGGTATCACCTCATTTGAGATCGGTTAGAGAAATATTCAGCAATCAGGAATCGCCCACGGACATGGTGCTTACTGATTGCACTTATTTTGCAACATTAACTCTTAATCACCAGCTCCACCTTATTAAAAATCTACATGTAAATTATGCCTCTTTTGGTCATAACTTCCTTCTACATTGAATATCGCTTTATGATATAGGAAAAAATTATTGTGCTAGCGTGTTTGAGCAAGGGACTTATTGTTGTTTATTTTTAAATAAGTTACTGATTGAATATTGAACTAAAGCATTTTGACCTTATTTACTTAATTGATAGACAAGTTGTTGAGCGGGTGTGATTGCGATGCAACTTAGCCTTTTGTTTTTTCATGGAGAGAGTCATGCATTTAGCACAATTGAATATAGCCCGAGCAAAATACCCTTTAGATGCTCCAGAAATTAAAGACTTTGTTGATAATCTCGATGTGGTAAATGCCACAGCGGAACAAAGTGAAGGCTTTGTATGGCGGTTAATGGATGAATCGGGTGATGCGACGAGCATTCAAGCGTTTGACGATCCGAGTTTGTTAATCAATATGTCAGTATGGACAAGTCCAGACTCCCTTAAAGACTTTATGTTTCGTACCCATCACCGTGATTTTATGCGACGTAAAGGCGAGTGGTTCGAAAAGCTAAATGAAGACTCTTATGTATTATGGTGGATTGAAGAGGGGCACATTCCCACCGCTGAAGAAGCAAAAGCGCGCTTACAATATTTAAGAGAGCATGGTGACTCTCCTTATGCGTTTACTTTTAAAGCCAATTTCACGCCTGATGATTTATAACGGTTTATGCAGGATAAATCCCCTTAAATTTATTGATGGAACGCGTGTTCAGGGGCTGTCTTATTTGCAGCTTGCTGGCGGTTGCTGAGAAGTAATTATGTTGATGAAAGTCAAGGGGATCACCTTCGACTTCGATATTTAGAAATTTGAATAAATCTGCAAGCTGAGAGTGTGGTTCGCTCACTAAATTTTCATAATCGACACGCATAAAGCTTTCGCTAAATATTTGCTGCCAATGGGTACCTAGCTTCATAAAGTCGTCGTAACAGCCATTTATATGTTGCCAATCAAAGCTGTAATGATGAAAAGGACTGTTTACTTGGTAGGCTTGTCTAAAATTACCAACACAGGTATCGAATTTATTACGCACCAGCCAGATGATTTTCGCATTGGGAAACAGCTTCAAAATCACGTCTACAAAATAGAGGTTAAACGGTTGTTTATCTATGCCTCTTATATTGTTTTGTCGCAATTCTGCTTGCTTGTTTTTTTGGTTAAGTATTTGAGTATATTGCTTAAGAAGTAATTCAGGAGTATCCGAAAGGGTTAATTCTGTTTGCTTATAAAACCCCGCTTTTATATTTAGTAATTGAGGTAAAAAACTCAGTTCACCGAGCGCTTTGAGTCGTGGTTGCGTTGCTAAAAGTTGCTCTAACAAGCTGGTACCAGAGCGGGGCATGCCAACAATAAAAATAGGGGCAATGGCTTGGTTACTGCTTAGGGGCGCATCTTTAAAAAGCGCTGCTAGATGTTCTTTGGTAGCACTGAGAATGCGATTTAAACAAAACTGCTGGTGGGCGTTTGCGTCAAACTGAGCGCTTTGTGCTGGTGTTTGTTTACTTAATTCAAAGCTTTGCCATGCTGCTTTGTAGTCATTCTGTGCTTCTAGATATAAGGCTTTGGCATAATTGAGGTACTGGCTTTTAGGCTTCTGTTCGAGCGCCTTTTCTAACAAAATTGGAATAGTATTCGATTTGTCAGCTTTGAGCTCAGCGAGTGATAAGTGCGCCAATTCGTTTAAAGGCTGTTGCTGTATTACAGACTCAAATAACTTTTCAGCATCTTGTATTTTGCCAGCCATTTTTAAGCATATCGCGTAATTTAAACTAATGTTTGTGTTTAACTCATCAAATGAATGCGCTTGCTCGAATAAACTGAGTGCGTGATATGGTTGGTTGAGGCGAAGCCATAAATTCGCGGCCAAATCTAGCTCGATTGCAGAAGCTGAAAGTGGGTGTGCTGTATTAAAGGTTAAGCCTCTGAGTATATTGTCACATTGTTGGTGATCGCCCGCCAACAATGCCGTTTTAGCTAGGTGAAGTGTAATAGGTAATGACGGCGCTAAACTCAGTGCTTTGTTAATAATTTTAAGCGCTTTGCTTTTATCTCCAGCGAGTAAATTTAGATCAGCCAGAAAGCCCCAAGCCTGCGGGTTGTGGGGCTCTTGTTGTAACCAAGACACCAATAAAGGGTGCGCTTTGGTGAGCGCGCCCTTTGCAAGGTATTCTTTAACTTGACTGGCTATGTTCATTTATAACTCAAACTGGTAGTCAAATTTAAGGCCAATAGTACGAGGTGTGGTGACATAGTGCCCGTACACACGTTGTAATTCTGGCAGTGCTTTTGAAAGCTCTGGATATTTGCCTTCGCCCGCCCAAGACTTATCTCGACGCACAGAAGTTTGCGCGTATTTATCGAATAAGTTGTTCACATATAGGGTGGTTGACCAAGCTTCACCGGCAAGTCTGAAGCTTAAATTACTCATAGCGTAACCAGCTAGGGTTTCACCGTCAGCTTTTAAACCTACTTTGGTGATCACATCACTTTGTGCCGTTAAGCCATAGTTGATGGTCAGTAGTTTATCTTCCAATACGTCGGTGTTGTAGGTTACGCCAAATGACAACTGATGCTTCGGGGCTCCCGGTAATCGGTCGCCTTTTTCACCATTGTAGTAAGGTTGATATTTGGCGATTTCTTCGCTGCTGTAGTCGTCTTCAGAGAAAACCGCAAACAGTGCTGGCGCGTCTTGGGTTAACTCTGCATCGGCATATGAATAGGTTAAATACGTGCTTAAGTTATCGGTTAATATTGCGCGAGTCGCGAATTCAATACCTTTACTTTGAGCTTCACCGGCATTTGACGTAATAATGGCTTTACCGTTAACCGTGGTTGCTTGAATTTGTGCATCATTCCACAGCACATTAAAGGCTGCGATATTCAAATGTAACTTGTTCTTAAACCAAGTCGACTTTAAGCCTAACTCATAGTTGGTGGTGGTATCTGGCTTATAATCCACCTCGTGTGGTAACGCACAAATGATCTGTTGATCAGGCAATACCTCAGGGCATGACATTACGCCATTACCACCGCCTAATCTAAAGCCTTCGCTGATAGTGAAGTAGGTCATGACATTGTTATCCCACTTGTAATCAACATTAAACTTAAATAATGAGCCATTGTCGCTGGCTTCAACCAGTTCCATTGGAACTTGGCTGATGCTGCTAATATCACCTGAGTATAGCGGTGTAACAGCACCAGACAGTGATTTTACTTCATACTCATAAAAACGCGCACCGACAGTGGCATTCAGTTTATCGCTAAACGCATAGCCAACTTCACCAAAAATAGCTTGTTCTTTGTTGTCGTATTCACCCAGTGCTAAATACTCTAGGTCTTTTTCGATATTGGTGATATCGCCGCCCCAAAAATCGCTAAGGCCTGGCGTGTATTCACGGTCGTCTGAACTACCTTCGGTTTTGTTGTAATAGACTCCAGCTATCCAATTTAACGCTGTGTCGGTTTTAGACACTAAACGAATTTCTTGTGTGAGGTTTTTCACTTTACTGGTGTCGTCAGTTAGTGCGGTAAAGCTTGGGAAGTCAGCGTAACCTGGCCAAATATCATAAAGCAGATCGGTTTGGTCACGTTGACCCACTTGTTCGTAGTCGGTTAAACCCGTTGCAGAAACAAGCTCTGCAAAGTCTAAATCTACTTTTAATTCAAGGCTGAGTAGCTCATCTTCTTGGGTATTTGGCTCTAATACGCGATAGGCAGACTCGTATTTACCAACTTTGTCAGCAAGCGGATTGCTGCTCGCCAAACTTTGATATTGGCTAATGCTGTTCGCGCCGTTTTTTTGTTTTTGATAGAAGTAGTTAAGCGTTGCCTCAAACACATCAGACGGCTGATAACGTAAAGATACGCGAGCTGTGGTAATGCTTTCGTCGTTGGCATCTTTATGTTGTGTGATGTTTTGTGCAAACTCTTCTGAGTTGTTCCAGTCAATATCTGGCTTGCTAACACCCGGAGTTTTAACCACATAGTTGTAATCGATATATCCAGGATGGGTGTAATGGTTAAAGCTCGTTCTCAGTGCCAGTGTGTCTTCAATCAATGGCAGGTTTAAAACTGCACCAAACTCGCCACCTTGGCCGTCGCTTTCAGATAGGGCAAACACGTCGCCGCTCACTTGTACTTCAGTGTAATCAAGCTCAGGTGCTTTTAGCATATAGCGAATAGCACCGCCTAATGTACCCGCACCATAAAGCGTGCCTTGTGGGCCAATCAGCACTTCTACACGTTCGATATCGGTTAAACGTAAATTAACACTCAGTGGAATTTCACCTAAATAAGTGGCAACCGTACCAGAATCAGAGGCGCGTTCAGATGAATTTGTATTCAAACCGCGAACAATGATAGGTGAGCTTTCACGGCCGCCCTGATCGGTAATGGTTAAACCAGGCACCCAGCGTGATACAGATTCAAGGTCAGTGATGTTTTGTTGCTTCATCACATCATTGTCGACCGCTGTAATATTGAGTGGGGCTTCTTGCACTGTGCCTTTTCGTCGTGTTGCAGTTACCTGAATAGTCTCAATCTCTTTAGAAAGTTGCGCTTTTAACTCAGTATTAGGCTGAGTTTGCGCGTGTGCAAATGTGCTTGGTAAAACCGCAGTAGAGACTGCAAGGGCAATCATTGAAGGACGAAAAAGCGAGAACACGTAAAACCTCATAGTTAATTTGAACGTCATTTTGAGAACGGTGATTCTACTCATGTTTATTCAAAAATAAAGAATTAATATTCACTTTTTGTGGTTTTTTATTAAATTTTCTTTTTCTTGTTGCTTTATTTTCTAATTATTATTTAACTATTTACAAAGTTAACGTTTTTATCTCATTTAGAAACTGTTTGGTGAGCACATTGCACCAGTCAATTTACACTGATGTCGGTGTTATTGAGGAAATAGAAAGCACATTAAACATCTTTGTTAGTCGAGTCACATCTAAGATGCTTTTAGCTTTTAGCTTTTAGCTTTTAGCTTCTTTAATTGTAAAAGGAAAAGACAGCTCAAAGTGTGCGCCGCTTTCACTTTCTAAGCAGGTGATATTTCCCTGCATTTTTTGGGTGATTAAGTTATAGCAAATACTCAAGCCCAACCCTGTCGAGCCTGAATTTCGGTTTGTGGTGAAGAAAGGGTCGAAAATTTTATCTATATTCTGTTTGTCTATGCCGCACCCATTGTCTGTGTAATTAATGAAGATGTGTCCGTTTTCTTGTTTTACTTCGAGTTGGATGTGCCCAGCTTGTTGAGATTTAAAGCCATGAATAAGTGAATTAATCACAAGGTTGGTGATCACCTGAGAAAAAACGCCGGGATAAGTGTAAATACGTTTTTGAAAATCACAGCGAATAGAAACATCAACTTGGGCGCGTTTAAGCTCATGTTTTAAACTCGTGATGATTTCGTGTAGATAATCTCCTATTTCAAACTCTCTGGCTGCTTCAGATACTTGGTCAGCTGACACTTGCTTAAAACTTTTGATCAGATCTGCAGAGCGGCACAAATTTTTGAAAATGATATCGGTTGCTTGTAGCTGCTCCTCAAGAATACGCTCAAATTTTTGGCTTGATAGTTTTTTATCTTTGAAATCTGAATAGATCTCTGTCGAAATCGCGCTTAGGTGGGTGACGGCTGTAATTGCAGCCCCTAATGGTGTGTTAACTTCGTGCGCAACCCCCGCCACTAAACCAGCAAGTGACGCCATTTTCTCTGATTCAACGAGTTGCTTTTGCGTTGATATAAGCTGCTGATTGATGTTTTCTAGCTCTTCGTTATGTGCTTCTAGTAGCTTGTTTAGGGCTTGTTTACGTTTAGATAAATACCATAGGTTTGCCGCAAGCACAGCAAAAGCTATCAATGCGCCTAGGCTAATAAATAGCACATTAGTGGTTTGTTCTACTTGTTTTTCTTTGACCTGCAACGCTTGTTCTTTTTCTTTGAGGCCATTTGATAAACGATTTAATTTTTGAGTTTGTTGTTCAATGTGTTGTTGGTTTTTATCAATAAGTGCCGTTAATTTAAGACTTTGCTCGTTCATTTTATCAAGTTCACTTTGAGTCTCGCTCACTTTATTTTGTTTATCTTTGAGTAGGCGTTCTTTCTCAGCTAATTGATTGGCAAGGTCGTCTAATTGCTTTTCATGGTCAAACTGAGTCTGTTTGATTTTATCACTGAGTCGAAGTAGCTCTTTGTTTCGGTTATTTATCTGCGCTTGTTTTTGTTCTATTTGAGTTTGTTTACTGGTGATGGTTTGTTGTTGGTTTTTTATATGGTTGTTTAACTTATCGATTTGTTTAGCTGAATTGGAGAGTTTGGCGGTCATCTCTTTAACCATATGAGCAACATCAATCTCAGAGCCGCCGAGCAAGACAATATCCTCACTGATTGTGAGTCCCTGATAAAGCAGGTTATAGCGGTTAAGGTTAAAAGACAGCGTTTGTTTGTCGGTTTTATAAAAGTTAATGCCAATCAATTTGTTGTCAGAGACATATTCGCTGACGAGCAAGGTTGCTCGGTCGCCTAACAAGGCATTGATCCCAGAAATATATCTGTTGTGGCTTTGTCCTATTACTAAAATATGTGCGTCTGTTAAAAGCACATGTTCTGCTTTAGAAATGCGGCTTAATGTTAAAGGGTATTTGGACGCTCCAGAGCTCGCCATACTTTGAAGGGCCTGCCAATATTGGTCATCATTACCCATGTATGCGACATTTAATTGCTGTGGACTGTTTGGCCAATTTATAAAGTGGCTAAATTGACCTATAAAAGCTGACTTTAGGGTTTGTTCAGAGGTTGTGTCTTCTGCATTATTGTTAAAGCTGCTTAGCATGAGCACAATACAGAATGTTGAAAGTAAAAGATATTTTATGGCCATACCTAAAATTGCCAAGTAAGCTCTAGTGTACCATTACGACCTTTTAACGGTATGCCGTTAGGGTGAGCTGGTACAGTAGAAGGGTTATACAACGTATCATCGAGTAAATTATTGATGGCAAATTTTAAGGATAGCTTAGGGTTTAATTGATAATGAAGATATGCCCTGAGATACCAAAAACCAGCAATGTTGTTATTCAGCTCTGTTGAAGTTGGTGTTTCTCTGTTGGAGCGATAAGTTGCAGATAATTGATAGGTTAAGTTGTTTAGTGAATGCTCTAGCTGAATACTTGCTAATGCTTTTGAATCTCTAAACGCAGAAATAGGCCTTTTTGTGAAGTAGGTGGCTGTTGTTCTTAGTTTTATATTGTTTTGTAACTCCCAAACTAGCTCAGTTTCTATGCCGTGACCATATTGATCGGTTGAATTAACTTGCCCAGCGAGGTTCTCACTTACCAGCCCGTTGATTATGGGGTCTGAGAAATGGTTATAAAATAGATCAACCGAAAATAGCAGTTGCTCGCCCGTGAATTGTGCGATGAAGTCGGTGGTTTTAATCGATTCGCTTTTTAAGTCGGCGTTACCACTTCGAGTGATGCCGCTGAATAAAGTTAACTCACTGAGCTCTGGTGCTCTGAAAGCTTCGCCATAAAGTAGTTTATATTGCCAGTGGTTATTAGCTAGATAGACTGCTCCAAGTCTTGGCGTGAATTGTGTTTTAAGATCTGGGTAGCGATCAAACCGGCCGCCGATAACCCAATTTATCTTTGCGAACGATATTTGATATTGCGCATAAGCGCCAATGAAAGGCTGAGAGGTTTCACCGCCAATTTGTGTTTTATAGTCAACATTAGGGTAATGCTGAATAGGGTAGTTTTGATTCAGTAATGCGGGTAGATCGTAGTTAGTAAATCCTTCGGCCCGTTGTTCTTTGTTAATCTGCCATTCAAAACCAAATTGCACACTCGACTCCTGAGTTGCTTGCCAGTTGTTATGCAAAGCAAGGGCTGCTCTAAAGTCTTCAAATACCCCATAGCCAAATAAAGGTGCATCACTACTCGGTTCACTGATTTTACTAAACACGCCGCTTGGCGTACTTTGGTTGCCATTTTTTAATGTGGTTTGTAGGTAGTCAAACTGCAGACGAGATTGAATGTTGTCAACTAGGCTAAATTGATGTTCGGTCAAAAATAGTAAAGCACTATGGCGTGAAAAGTTATGTTCGTTGCTGGTGCGGGCAATATGATAAAACTCAGTCATATCCAGTTGCCTAAAATGTATGGTATAGGCGCTGTTTTGATTATGTATTTGGGCATGAAGTGTCGTTAAGTCATATGGGTCTTGAGTATGAAAAGGTTGCTGAGTAAAGGTATTATTTAGTATGTAGTCGCTACCTGGGGCTTCAATACGATTTGCCTGAATATTCCAATTATAGTCACCTTGTTGGCCTGAGTGGGTTACAAATAAATCGTAATCAATGTCGTTGCCAGTTGCTAAACTGACCGACTTTCCGGTTTTTCTTGTAATGATATTGATAACGCCAGTAAACGCATTACTGCCGTAGATTGAAGAGCCAGGACCGCGAATAATTTCTAGTCGTTCAATATGCGCCAAAGCAAAGTTAGCTAAATGAGCCGCATTACCTGAGCGCGGGCCATTGATTTTATGGCCGTCGAGTAAAAATAGAATTTTTTTACTCGACGCGCCAAAGGTTAGTGCACGTGAGGAGGCGGAGTACTCGTAGGGGTAATTACTATAGCGTGTAACTTGATAGCCCGGTACAAACTCTAGTATTTCGTGTAAATACCTCAGACCCATTGTTTCAATATCTTGCCGAGTAAAGACCGTGACGGGAGAGGGAATATCAGTAATTGCTTTGTCTGTGAGTGTGCTGGTGGCAATTTTCACGTTAAGTAAGTCTTGCAGTGATAAACTATAAACCGCCTTAGTTTCAGTAGTTTTGATTTCTGCATACGCATTAAACATTGCAACGCAAAAAAAGAGGTTAATAATCGCCTTTGAGTAATCACCCATACAATGCAATCCATCATTGCTACTTAGTTACATTAAGCTCCTAATAACGCGAATTAAAAAAGGAACTCGTTTCTCAACTAGTATAGTAAACCTATTACATTGTGCAGATTTAAGATGTTTTAAGACTATTTTATTGTCATAAAAAGGCGAAAATTGTGTGTGTTCTCCAAGTCCATTGTTTAACCAACACGGCCTAATTTGTTTGATAATAAAACATAGTTTGGTTTATCTTTTTTATAATCTCATATTGTAGACCTAGGTGATTATACTCACCGGGTTCAGGTAGCTTTTCTAAGTAATTCATCATTATGCCCCAGTGATTATCTCCTAACCCTCCAAAAATAATATTCAGACTATTACCGTTAACTCTGGTTATGGCTGCAACCTTGAATTTTGTCATTGTATCTCTGAGGGCATGGGTTTTTGAGGCAAGTAACAAGTCTGCTGGTGCTTCGTTAAGCGGAATTATTTTGAATTCAGCCGACGGTATAAAGCCGGCAGTTCTTGAGGGTGAATATTGCAACACTTCTTCAGGACTAAAAAATGAATTATTGATGCGAAACACGTCCTCTGACGTTTGCTGGACGATTTCGATATCACGTTGTTTTATTAAATTGCTGAGTTCAGTTTCGGCGCTATTGAGAAAAGGGTTAATGATTTCAAAACGTTGTTTTTCACATTTCTCATGTTTGCAAATGACGGTATTAAGTAATTGTATTTGTTGTTGTTGACTAATATTTAGATAGGCGCGGCCGAGAACACCATAGTTAAAATTCGCAAAGCTTTGTTTATCTTCATTGCTTTCAAAATTTGTAGCGCTTACATCCATTATGGCAAATGGGTAAAAAGAAGGTAAATACGCAAGCTCTAATTTTGTAGCGGGAAGCATTTGCTTAAAGTGCTTTAATATTGCGATATATTCATCATTAATCGCTTTATTAAAATATTTTGGTGCTCCAGCCAGACTATTGAGTGAAAAACAAAGTGTAAAACATGCGAGGATAAATCTAAGCATAGAATTCTCATTTTTTTATAGCACAACATATCAAGGCTTTAAGAGAGTGCAAAGAATAAATTCGCTTTACTCTCTAATAAAATAAATTAACATTCACGACCAATTTAAGATGGTTGTGAAGTTGAATGTTTGAAGTATTGATATTGGCCGTCGCGCTGAGTATGGACGCATTTGCGGTATCGGTTGGACTTGGCGCTAAAAAGCAAAACAATTTACCTAAAGTTGCTCTAATGTGTGCCCTTTATTTTGGTATTTTTCAGGGAGCCATGCCGCTAATTGGTTATTTAGGCGGTGCAGGACTTTTAAGTTGGGTCGATGATTACAAACGCTGGATAGCCTTTATTTTGTTATTTGGTATTGGCGCAAAAATGATTTACGAAGCCTTTGATGGCGATGAAGAAGTAGAATTTAAAAAACTAACACAAAAAGTGATGTGCTTATTGGCCATTGCTACCAGTATTGACGCCATGGCTGCTGGGTTCACTTTAAACTTAATGTCGGTAAATCCATTTATTGCCTGTCTAATCATAGGGGTTATTACCGCTGTGTTTAGTTACTTAGGCGTGTTGGTTGGCAATAAGTCTGGTACTTGGCTTGAAAGTAAAGCTGAGATGCTCGGTGGCGTGGTATTGATTTTGATTGGATTTAAGTTTTTATTGTTTTAGAAATTAAACAAAAAGGAGAAGATCCGCTTCTCCTTTTTGAATGATATGAAGTGTTTTATGTGAGCGTTAGTTAAGCAACGAACAGCTCACAAAAGAGCAACTAATTAAAGGTGCACAATTTAAAGATGTACAATGCTGTCTGCGTTGCCATCTGGATCGTTAATCGCTTTGCCATCCACACTAGGGTTGCCATTACTCATCATGATAACGGCACATGCTGCAGGCGAAGCCATTGAAGTACCCGACATTGTTGTTGTACCACCACCGCTGCGTGTTGAAAGAATGTTTACACCCGGTGCTGCATAGTCTACTGGTGGATTACCATAGTTTGAGAAGCTCGCAAAACGGTCGTTAGAATCAGTTGCAGAGATTGTGAATACACGGTTGTGTGAAGCACTTGCAGGAGAAACATTAGACGCATGCTGGCTTTCGTTGCCTGCTGCAATCACAAAGAAGGCACCTGACTGTTGTGCCGCATTTTCAACCGCATCGTTTAATTCTTGGTTAAAACCACCACCTAAGCTCATGTTTGCACAATCACCAGCACTTGCATTTGCTGCAACATGGTCGATACCCGCTAAAACGCCAGACCAGCTACCTGAACCGCGAGAATCTAATACTTTGATTGGTACTACTTTTGCACCCGCTGCAACACCGACCACGTCAATGTTATTGTCTAATGCTGCAATTGTGCCTGCAACATGCGTACCGTGACCGTTACCATCGTCCATACCTGCATCACGGCCTTTCGTGAATGCGGTAAAACCGCGTGAACTGTCAACATTTAAGTCGGCGTGGTCTAAGTCGATACCAGAATCTAAAACCCAAGCTGTGTAGTTGCTGCCGTCAACTGGACCACCCACACGCGAGACGCTCCAAGGCGTAGTTTGGCCATTGCTACCGCCACCAGAACCTGGCTTGCCTTTAAATGCTTTAGCTGGGTTAGCGTGTACCATACCATCTGGCGTAAAGCGCATAATATCAGCGTTATTAGCAAAAGCTGCTTTTGCCTTATCACAACTCATGTTGACTGCCATGCCTTTAATGGCATTTTTATAAATATGTTTTGCTTTGGCATTACTTGAAACCAACATGCCGCGCGCTTTACCTTCTACATCAAACTTTGAGACGTCATCGTTGAAGCGAACAATACAGGTGTTGTTTACTTCTAAATCTAAACTTGCCCCTTGGAAAGTAGCTGGCTGAGCAGATGCCATTTGTGTTGCACACACAGCGATAACAGCACCAGCGATCAGAGTTTTATTCATCTTGTTGTCCTTTATTTATATTTCTAAGTTAACCAGTTGTTAATCTGGTGTGTTAAAAGTTAAATTATGACGGGATTTTGTCAAGGTGAGAATTGAATAAAAAATACTCATCGGATTTCATTTGGGATAGTTTATGTAAAAATTTCTATTTTAAGATATAAATATCTCAGAATTTCTATTTTATGAAAGTAATATGCATTTTCCTTGTTTTGTTAAATTAAATAAATTTTTCCCTGAAATGGGTATTTTGGTTTTTTTAGGCTTTTAGATGGTTAAAAGTAAAGGTTTTATTCAAGCTATTTGTGATGAGTTTTGTGACGACATCCATTTTATTGTCATTATTAGGTGTTTTAATTGTCATAAGTGAACAAATAAAAAGCTTATGATGAAGAGATTTCTAGGGTTAGCTTTAATGCTTCTTGCAGGATGTAGCTCCAAGCAACCCAAACTATCGAATGAGGAAGTTCAAGTCGGTGTGCGACCATACTATTTACTTGAACAACTACCAGAGTCTGAACTAAAGAGCCGACTTAGCGCGTGTGAAGCTTCGAGCATTAAAAAGACTGACTTTTCTATAGGCCACCGAGGCGCGCCTTTGCAATTTCCTGAGCATACAAAAGAGTCATATATAGCAGCAGCTAGAATGGGGGCTGGCATATTAGAGTGCGATGTGGCTTTTACCAAAGACAAAGCCTTAGTGTGTCGTCATTCTCAGTGCGATCTGCATACCACGACAAACATATTAGCCATGCCTGAACTTGCAAATAAATGCCGTGTTCCTTTTCGATCAGGTGATATCAATAAAGGCATTAAGGCACAGGTCCAGTGTTGTACTTCGGATCTAACCTTAGACGAATTTTTGCAACTAAAAGGCAAGATGGATGGTGCCAACGAATTTGCTAGAACAAAACAAGAGTATATGCAGGGCACACCTAAGTGGCGCACTGATTTATATGCAGCAAGTGGTACATTAATGACGCATAAACAAAGTATTGCGTTATTCAAACGGCTAGGCGTAAAAATGACGCCTGAGCTTAAAACACCTCAAGTTGAGATGCCATTCAATGGCTTTACACAGCAAGACTATGCGACAAAACTAATTGCTGAATATAAGCAGGCTGGTGTGTCAGCGGAAGATGTATTTCCACAGTCTTTTTTACTCTCAGACGTACAATATTGGATTAAACACCACTCAGAGTATTCGCAGCAGGTAGTTTATCTAGACGATAGCTATGAAATTACTGGGTTTGATCACAATAAACCGAGTACTTGGCTACATACGATGGATGAACTGAAAGCCATGGGGGTGAATATTATTGCGCCACCGCTTTGGATGCTAGTTGCCGTCAGTGAAGACGGAACTCTAATGCAATCAACTTATGCAATAGAGGCAAAAAAAGCGGGATTAAAAATCATAGCCTGGTCACTAGAAAGGTCTGGACCGCTCAATAATGGTGGTGGTTTTTATTATCAATCAGTGAAAGAGTTAGCTAAAGATGATGGATTTACGTTAACGCTTTTAGATTTTCTAGCCCAAGATGTGGGTGTAATAGGTGTATTTAGTGATTGGCCCGCAACAACAACGTTTTATGATAACTGTATAAATTAATTTGAATAAAAACTACACAATCTGTCGTTTTTTGTGTAGCTTTATTCTGTACAGATCAGACAACAAGGAATAATTATGAAAAGTTTTACACTGAGTGCCTCATTAATCGCGATGATTTTTTTAGCTGGCTGTAATTCTACTAGTAAAAACCTTCAGGCTAATAATGAAGAAATAGATGAAGAAAATATGGTGTGTTACACAGAGCCAAAGCTGGGTAGTCGATTTGTAAAGAAAAAATGTGTGACTAAAGAAGAAGATGCTTATCGTAGAGCCTTTGCTGAACGGGATGCTGAGCGATATGAAAGAACAACAGCTACTCGAGGCGGAGCCGGTACAAGAAGTGGTAAGTAATTAAAAACCTGAATTAATAAAAAGCCCTAGAAAATTCTCTAGGGCTTTTTGCTTTTATGTCTTTAGAAGTTGTACTTGAATTTCGCGTACATCTGACGACCAAGCGCATTATGCGTTTTATTATCAATACCCATAGATTCAGAAGGCGCTTGCGGTGCTTCTTCATTCATGAGGTTTGCTGCACCGGCAGTTAAGATTAGATTATCAAAACCTGTGTAGCTGACTGATGCATCCAGCGTGGTCCAAGAGTCAATCTTAAACTTGTTACCTTTTGCATCAGCTAGGTCGTTATAAGCGTCGATATGACTGAAGCTTAGCGTAGTGAGTACATTGTCTAACTCCCAATCAATGCTTGCAGTCCATCTGAACTGAGGATGCTGATATTCACCGTTCAGATCTTCAGCAGCAATTGAGGTGTTACCATTTTCATCACTCTCAAAAGATTGCTCTTCGAAGTTCAGTGCATAACTAAGCTTATAGTCAAACTTGAAGAAGCCCATGTCATTGGTATCAAGCTTATAAGCAAGGTTTAAATCAAAACCATCTGTCTCACGACCACCAATGTTCACGAAGGTATCATAAATCGTTTGAATACGACCTGGCGTACTGCCTTCGTTCGGACCACGTACAACAAGGTTTGCATCAGTACCACAACAATCAACTAGCTTTTGCGCACCGATTTTTTTGATAAGATCTTCTTGGTCGTAGTTCCAATAGTCTACGCCTACAGAGAAGTCTTCAGTTGCTTGCCAAACAACACCTAAATTGTAGTTAGTTGATGTCTCGGGTTGTAGGTTTTTGTTACCAGCAACAACGGCTGTGTACTCGTACGGTTCACAGTCAAGTTCTGAACCCGTGATTTTACAGCGCTCTTTGTCGATGACGCTTGGCGATTCGTCAGTACGGCCTAAGTGAAGTTGAACCAAAGAAGGTGCTCTAAACGCAGTACCCCATGAACCACGAACAACTAAATCTTCAGAAGGCGCCCAGCGGAAAGCAACTTTAGGATCTGTGGTGTTACCAAAGTCACTATAGTTTTCATAACGAAGAGCTAATTGCAGTTCTAATGTTTCAAGCACTGGCACACTGAATTCAGCAAATAGGGCGGTGTTATCGCGATCACCGTTAGCCTGTGTTGCTTCCGTACCAAAGATCTCACCGCGTAGGTACTGGCTATCTGGGTTATCTTCGATTTTCTCGTATCTGTGTTCTAAACCAAATGCCGCAGCCACTGCACCTGCTTCAAGTTCAAATACTTCACCTGATACCGTCGCATCAAAAGACTGCATGCTTGAGCTACCATATCGTGTTGTTGTTGTTTCAATGAATGCTAAACCTTCAGGGGTATTGGTACTTGGTTCAAACGGATTCCAATAACCTTTATCGATCGCTTCTTGAGCACGCAGTTTGTTCGGGAAGCCATCAAAGCCTTTTTCTACTGCACTTGAACGAATAGCTGAGTAAGCTGTTTCCCAATCCCAATCATTGAATGTACCACGGGCGCCGATCACGGCACGATAATACTCAGAGTCTACGTCTTTCTTACGGTTGCCAATATCATATGTACGACGGCGCATTGAAATATCAACACCATGTAGGAAATGGTCTGCGTCATCGGCAAGTGGATGATTTGGGTTATCGCCGCTCATGAATAATTCGGTGAAGCTTGGGCTTCCTGCACCTTGAATGAATGTAGAAGCGTGTTGCGCTGAAAACTCCATGAAACCTTCAATGTCATCTGTGATTTCTTGCACACCGTTGTAGTTAAAGCTAATACGCTCAGTTGAAGGCACTAGGCTCATGTGTGGTGCATAGTCATAGCGGCAAATATCGCCAATGATCAGTGACTCATCACATTTATCATTGCCCCAAACGTCTGCAAAGATAGTTTGTTTAACTGGTGTGCCGTCATCGGCAATACTCTTCGTTGGCAGGGCACTCCATTGTGCGTCTGTTAGCATGCTTCTAACGACTTCTATACTACCTGGGATACCTGAAGAGCTCAGCGAGTTATTACCATCACGGAAACGTTGATCGGCTGTTGAGGCATAATCACGATCAGCATAGAAAACATCGCCGCGCTTAAAATAGTCTAAAGAGAAGTTGTGATAACCTTTGTCACTGGTAGAGCCCCAAAGCAGGGTGAAGTTTTGCTCTTCACCACCGCCGTCAGCGGTATCTGAAATTTTGCCTGCGACTTCAAATCCATCGATGTCGTCACGCATAATAATATTGATTACCCCAGCTACGGCATCAGAGCCGTAGGTTGCAGACGCACCATCTTTAAGAATGTCGATGCGCTTTACTGCTGAAACAGGAATGGTATTTAAATCAACGAAAGAGGTTTCGATGTCTTTTGCGAATGGGCTGACAGCAACGCGACGACCATTAATTAATACCAATGTTGATGAAGCACCTAAGCCACGTAGCGCGACACTTGAACCACCATTGGCTGTATCATCACTAGAGTTACCTTGGGTACTAAAAGTACCCGCCCCAGAAACTGGTAACTTTTGTAATGCGCCAATTAAATCCGTTGAGCCCGTCGCAGCGAGATCTGCTGCAGAAAGAGACTGGACTGGTGATGGGCCTTCCATATCAGTACGTTTAATATGTGAGCCGGTGACTTCAATACGCTCTACTTCCTCGTTATTTTCAGCTGCAAATACCGAAGTTGAATTAGCAACGATTACAGCCATTGCTATCGTAGATAGTTTATTGATTACTTTCATATTTTCCCTGTTAATCTATGTTGTCATTGTTATGGTGAAGTGTTTTTTTAACATAGTGGTAACCTGTTGTGAATAGTTCATTTGGTTATATTTGAAACAATATATGGCTGTTGTTACATTTTGCATTAATGTACCCGTTGAATTTTATGCAATGTTCCTGAATTGGCAGTAATTAAAATAAAATTAATTACTTACAAATTAATACACTTTTTAAAGTGCGGTTTCCTGAGCTTCAATGTAAGTTTCTAATTGAGGAATTTAAGCTAAATAAGGAACATTAGAATGCGTTATCTCTTACTATTTATTTTTTGTATTTTGTTAACTGCCTGCGGTGGAGGTGGCGGTGGAAGTAAAAAAGAGACAGTTGATTCACAACCTCTGAGTCAAAATAAAGCCCCTCAAGTCAGTATTTCAGGTGATTCAGAAACGTCTTCACTAACAGCAATGAGACTAAAGACTTCCATTTCTGACCCAGAAAATGAAAGCGTCAAAGTTAAGTGGACCAGCTCATTAAGTGGTGTGACTTTTAAGAACTCGTCAAATACGGGGGTATTAGTGCAATTTCCTGTTGTTACAACAGATCAAGAAGTGACACTTACTCTTGAAGTGACAGATAGTGCCGATAACAAAGTAAAGAAAACTTTCATCGTTATGGTGAAAGCCTCAAATAATCAAGTGGCTATTGATTTACAAGATAACTATGAATTTTTCTCTGGTGACTCAGTTGAAATCACAGCACAATTTTCTTCACGTGAAGAAATAATTGATATTGAATGGCAAACAGATGAGTTAGACCTTGCTAACAAACAAGTTACAACGCAAGAATCTAATAACAGTGGTTCTTCAGTCGTGACATTCACAGCGCCGACGTTATCTAGCGAGTACTCCTATAATTTGAACTTTGTCGTAACGACAGATCATGATGAATACCAACAGCCTTTTAAGCTAACTATTTTGCCGAAAAGCGAAGTGGGTCTAACGGTGAATCTTGACGCAAGCTATGCGCTTAACGAGCAAGATTATTTATTGATAGAGCCAAAAATTCAATCATCTGAGCGCATTACCTCTTATCAATGGCGCTGGTTAGATACTTCGTTAGGAGAACTGGTTAATGCCAAGAATAAGACTGTGACTATCAAAGCGAATGAAGTATCTGATGATACCAGTGCAACATTAGTACTCGATGTTGAAGCTCAAAGCGGCGAAAAGAAGTCTGTTCAAACTGAAGTTAAAGTAAATAATGTCGTGCAAGTCGGTAAGCTTTCGTTATCGGTGAACAGAGCTTATGCTGCGCCGGGGCAAGAAGTGGTGGTGAGCGTTGATACTGACAGTGCTGATGACATTCAGTCTTTTGAGTGGGTAATTGACGAAGAAATTTTTAAACAAAAAGAAGAGTCGGCGACCGAGCTTTCGTTGGTAATGCCGTCGCAAAATACTTCGTTAGTAAGTACCTTGGTGCAATACAAAGTCACTTTTAAAAATGGGCTTGAAGCAACAAAAAATGCTGTATTTGCTTTGCTCAGTGAATCTGCGACCAAAGCGACATTAGATATAGAGCAGCCAAGTGAATTGCCACAACTATTTAAAAACGAGCCGCTGACTTTCAATGCTTTAGCAGTTGATAAAGCTGGGGTGTTAGATAGTGTTTCACTCGACGTATCGAACGTGAGTTACGCAGATTTAGATACTGCGACACTGACTCAAGATGGTTTAAATTTATTTTTCACCTTGAAAGCCTCAGAAATTTTACTCGATAGAGAGCTGATGCTCAAAGTCGTTATGAATGCCGGTACGGTTTCAACCATAGAATATGTTTCGGTCAATCTTAATAAAAGTAACTTGAAATTATTTGCAGGTTCAGAAAAAACCTATATTTCAGGTAGTGATTTTTATGTATTTGGTTATGGGCAAGAGCGTCTAAATAATCCAATCAACGCAATGAGTTGGTCAACTAATTATGATGATTTAACAATTGAAACTCTGAATTCGACTGATGCGAAAGTCACTAATAACGCAACGAGCAGCTTTCGTATTGTGACACTCAGTGCACGGGATAGTGAAAACCAATTGATACAAGCCGATTTAAAAACCAATATGACATCTCGAATTTATGACAAAGGTGAACGCTATACCTGTTATTTCAGAGCCGACGAAGTCTCATGTCGAGATAATTCATATACTTTGCTTGATGTAGGAGAGCTAGCTGCCCCTGTTAAAAAGGGTGTAACCAAGGGAGAGTTTGTTTGTTTACTCAATAATGATGACCAAGTGAGTTGTCAGGGTATAGGGCCATTGTCTGTATTAGAAGTACCTGAAAGAGCGGGTGTAATTAACATTGTTGCTATGAGTAATACAGACATGTGTGCTCAATACAGTTCAGGTGACTGGCACTGTTGGGGCGAACAGGCAGATTATTTCAATAACTTGTTTGTAGGAAAAAGTTATATTGATAATCTAATTGGAACACCACAGGGCGTGTGTTTAGTTAACTCAGGTTACATTGAGTGTTATAACGACAAAAGTGAACTGATTTATCAAGACAAAAACAGCTTCGTAAAGTCGTTAGAGTTCGTAAATTTATTAAACAAAGTGTGTTACACCACCGAGCGCTCAACATTAAGAACATGCCCTGATGACATTAACTAATTAACGTTCAATGAATCGAAAAAGAGCCGAAATGGCTCTTTTTGATTTGATTAAGCGCAAACATCTTTAAAAAGTTGCTTTGCTAACTTTTTTAAAATTTCTGGTTCTGGATGCGTATTAGCAAATGTACGTAAGCCATAAATACCCATTACAAAATATCGTCCTCTACATTCCGCTGAACGTGAATCAGAAATATCACCCTCATCTTGTGCGCGAACAAATTTGTCGGTGATTGCTGACTGCCATGCATCTAGCTGCTGGCTTATCAAGGTCTGTACTTCGTCATCCTGTTCGGCCAGTTCATTGAGTGCTTTTGTGAGCAAACAGGCTTTACTGGTATCGCAGCTTAAACACTCTTCAACAATATGTGCTAAATAGGTTTCTAAACCTTGTTTACTTGAGTCGCTATTGATGAAGAAAGCACAAAACTCATCACTTCTGTCTTGGTTATATTGCGAAATTGCAGCCAGTAGTAAGCCTCGCTTGTTCTCGAAAGCACAGTAAATAGATCCAGGGTGAAGACCCGTTGCTTGTTTAAGATCTTGCATACTGGTTTTAGTGTAACCCTTATTTAAAAAGGCCTGCATGGCAGCTCGAAGTACTGCAACTTTGTCGAATTCGGCACTACGCATTGTATTTGTTTTGAAGTGTTAATGAGGCAAGTTTAAATCAATTTGAATGTTTGTTCAAAAAAGTTCTTGAACGATCATTCAAATATGACTATCTTGAATAAACGTTCAAGAATGTTACTTAAAGAGAAACTCCATGACTGACAACCTATTTCAACCATTTGCATTAAACAGCACCATAGAGCTAAAGAATCGAATCTTAATGGCACCGCTTACGCGTTGTATGGCCGATGATAATTTAGTACCAACTCAAGCGATGGTTGATTATTATGCCCGTCGAGCAGGTGCAGGCCTTATTATCACAGAGGCAATACAAATTCGCGCTGACGGCCAAGGTTACCCAAATACACCGGGTTTATTTACGCCCGAACAAATCAATGGTTGGCGCGTTGTCACAGACGCAGTACACAAAAATGGCGGAAAAATTTTTGCACAAATTTGGCACACAGGGCGAGTTTCTCACCCGTATTTTTATGAAGGCGATGAAGTACTTGCACCAAGTGCGGTGAAGGTTGAAGGCACTGTGCCGAGAATGCGAGACCTTGAGTACCAAACGCCAACCCCTATGACGCAAGCGCAGATCCAGCAAATGGTAGAAGATTTTGCACAAGCTGCATCGAATGCCATCGACGCTGGCTTTGATGGTGTAGAGATCCACGGTGCTAATGGCTATTTGGTTGATCAATTCTTACATTACTCAAGTAATACCCGTGAAGATGAGTTTGGTCAGACACCTGAAAATATGGCACGTTTTCCACTACAAGTTGTAGATGCCATCAGTGCCCGAATCGGCGCAGATAGAACCGCGTTACGTGTTTCTCCTGGGGCATATTTTAATATGGAAGCAGACAGCAGAGACAAAGCCGTATTTGACTATTTATTAGATCAATTGTCTGAACGCCAATTAGCTTATTTGCATGTGGGTATCTTCGATGATGCCATGGAGTTCGACTATTTAGGTGGTACTGTAAGTGGCTATATTCGACAAAATTACCCACACACGCTGGTGGGTGTGGGTGGTTTTTCTGCAGAGACAGGAAGCGAAGCGATTGCTGATAATAAGTTCGATTTACTGGCGATTGGTCGACCTTTCATTGCCAACCCAGATTATGTTGAGCGTGTTCAAGCAGGTGAAACAGTGGTTGAATACTCAGAAGAAATGCTAACACAATTAGTTTAAACGCTGAGGTTTTAGCAAGATAAAAAAGTTTCCGATTTAAAATTCACTTAGACCAAAGTGCTTACTCTTTAGTAAGCACTTTTTTATATTTTTTAATTAATTTTCTTTACTTTATCTTTTGTAATTCAAATCGACCGGCAACAGTTAATCCCGTCACTTTTTTACCTTCAAATTTAAAAACAAACTCATTGCCAGAAACTGCACTGATGAATTTCGAGGTGTTTTCCGGCACGAGTCGGGACGGCATTGGGTCCCCCGGATTTTGAATTGTCACCTTACCTTCATTCACACTAATTTTAGAGATGAAGTCACCGTTATAACCAATGTCGGTGAGTAGCAGGTATTCACCTTTATAGGCGTCTAATTGCTGGGGGTTTAATGTGACAGGCTGAATGACAGTTTGAGCTAAAAATGCAACATCATAATGTTTAGATAATGTCGCCATAATTTCGTTGTTCAGTGTATTTGCGTTGTCACCATTGGACATAACGACAAAAGCATCGCCTTTATTTACTAACGCTTTAAAGTCATTTGTGAAGCCAAGATTTTTTCCACCGTGTCCGAATGCAAGTTGTCCTTCAACGTCCATTAATGCAGGGCCTAGGCCCCAATCATTTTTATGTTTGGTAAACATGGCTGTGACGGTTTCTTTTTGCAAAATACCATCTTTCTTACCCTTCATAATGGCTTGCATATGAGAGGCATACTTTAAAATATCAGTTGGGGTTGTCCAAAGACCAGCCGCTGGTTTTTCAGGGTAATCATTGAATACAGCTGAATGCATATTGCCATCACCATCAAATGCGGCACTGGCTCGTTTCTTAAGATCATTTGGTAATGTATGTGCGTAGGTGCTGTTCAGCATCCCCATAGGTTTAAGAATGTTTGCATCGGTAAACTCAGCAAATGTCTGTCCGCTAATTTGCTCTACCAGTAACTGCATAACCGTGTAGCCACCTCCAGAGTACCGCCATTCAGAACCAGGCGTTAACACAACTTCGACTTTAGCCGTGTTACCTTTACCATTTAAGACATCGATAGTTGAAGGAACGTTATCACCTGTTGAATAGCCGGGGAACCCGTGCACTGATAGCCCTGCGGTATGAGTAAGCAATTGCCTGAGGGTGACAGGTCTGTCTTTAGATAGCTCAGCCCCCGTTAATTGATAACCTTTTAGGTATTTGTTTACGTCCTCGTCTAAAGACAGCTGACCTTGCTCAACTAATTTTAACGCGGCTAATGCACCGATGGGTTTACTAATTGATCCCGCCTGAAATAGCGTATATTCGTTTACTGGCTGTTTTGTCTTACTGTTAGCAATACCAAAGCCTTTAGCCCAAATAATCTCACCATTTTTTAATACAGCGATGCTCAACCCCGGCACATTCTCTTCAGCCATCCTTTGCATTAAGGTAGTCTTAGGTTGTGTCTCTCCTGCAATAACAATGCTTTTTTGAATATGCTGTACGATGGTGTCAGCTGCATGGGTCGGTTGGCTAAGCGTGCCTGCAACGAGTATTAAACTGCTAGCAATTGCAATATTAATGGCTTTCCTTATAAACATATTGTTTCTCAATTGTTCGATTTAGGTGGAGTCTAATATTTAAGCTATCAAAGTTGCTGATTGGTGACTACTGTCTTGAAATGCTTATTTACAAATAAAAACGGCGAGTCATTAACTCGCCGTTTTGCTTGGGGGATCTTCGTCAAATAAAACTTATTGAAAGTACTGAGTCAAAGCCTGTTTTAAGTGCTCAGCCATTGCGTCGCGGTGATATTTTCTGACGCCATAACTTTGCTCTAAATGAATAAAACGTTTTGCTGAAGCATCTGCGCTTTTGTGGCAACTATCAACAGAGCCATTGGAGTGACGACCTTGAACATTCCACGTGCCACCTAGGCTTTTAGTATCGTTACCATAAACACAGGCTTTAATTTTGCCACCGGCTTCGACGTTTTTTCTGAGCAGTTGCATAATACTGTGTTCGTCGTCATTGGTTGCATAGCGAACTCCTTCACTTAAATTAAGCATTAGGTCGTTATCGGTACCACATTGAGATTGTAATTTGGCGCGAGTGGTAGAGCCAAAGCCGTGATATTGAATAAACACGGTCGTGTCATCGTAGTTGCTAGCTTGTTCGTGAGCGACTTGAAAGTATGATTCAGTTTGGTGTGCAACGTCACTTGCAGAGTAGTTAGTGCCTGTACATTCACTAATATCATGGCTGCTGTCACGTCGTGTCCCTGCGAGCATCAATAACTTGCTCTGTGTGTGTAAGAAAGCATCAATTGATTGCGTGCCTGTGAAAGAGTCGCGCTCTGGGTGAGGTGCTTGAAGTACCGCATTTAAGCCATTTGGGTTAAGCACATAAGTGCCACCTCCTTTAAAATCGGCACTTGGCAATTGGTTTTTCTCTTGTAATAAGTAGTAAGTATTACCCGTATCTACATCTGAAAACTGAATAACTAGGTAGTCTATTTGTTGGGCATATTCTTCTGCAAGCGGCCAATTTTGTTGATAAAAGGCATCAAACATTTGCTCGAACGTGTGTTGTTCTTGAGCTGATGGCATCACCCAGCGGTCATCGGCTTTGGTACCATAGTTATATGACTTCAAATGCTTGTCTAGCTCACCAGACATCATAGTGATTGCTTTAGAGGGAAAGCTGAAGAAAGTAATGAGAAAAAGCACGCATGTGATGATGACGTAAAATACCAGTGGACGAGCACCATTTGATGTATTGGTTGTATCAGGTTCGAATAAATGCATATTGCACCCCAAATATTTGGAAAACTGACCCAGTTACATCCTTGGGAATACTTAAAAAGTATTAGTCTGTTTTTTAAACTTACTAAAGTAGTAGTATTAATATCAGGGTTTGCAAAAAAGTACTAGTACGACCATTTAAAATGAGTAAATAGTATTAGCTAGAAGCTAGAAGCTAGAAGCTAGAAGCTAGAAGCTAGAAGCTAGAAGCTAGAAGCTAGAAGCTAGAAGCTAGA
>NZ_JBWVBR010000013.1:0-147863 GCF_056629255.1 Pseudoalteromonas sp. NFXS53
TTTTATTTGACTCGACATCGTTTTGATTTGCTTTTCAGCGTCTCGCCCCGTGTCAGTGGGGTCGCATTATAGGGAGAGCAGAAAATTACGCAACCCCTTTTTTAAAGAAAAATGCAAAAAACTGACTGTTCGCGTGTATTTTAAACGAAACGTCTGTTTTCAGATGTTTTCTGTACAAAAAGAAATCAAAACGAAGTAAAACTACAATATTTAAGTCATATAACCACCCCTTAATTATTCGGGGGAACTTAAGTATTGTCGAGAAGAAAGATAATGCAAGGAAGAAAAAGAAATAAATTTGGGCACACATATAAAATGAATGCCCAATGATTAGTCTGCTTATTACTTTATAAATGTAATAACGTCGTTATCTACCGTTACTCTAATTTTATCACCTGGGATAAATTCGCCTGACAATAGTTTTTGCGCTAATGGGTTTTCAACATATTGCTGTATTGCGCGTTTAAGAGGTCTTGCACCAAACACAGGATCAAAACCATGCGCAGCAATCTTATCTAACGCTTCAGGTAATAATTCGAACTGATAACCTTTCTCGAAAAGTCTGGCCGTCAATTTATCTAGTTGTATATTCGCGATCTCTTTAATATGTTCATCTATTAAAGGATGGAACACGACGGTTTCATCGATGCGGTTTATAAACTCAGGTCTAAACTGAGTAGCAAGGACACCCATCACCTTTTCTTTTAATGATGTATAGTCATTTTGACTAGCTTGCTCTTGGATGATGTCAGATCCTAAGTTTGACGTCATAATGATCACTGTGTTTTTAAAATCAACAGTACGGCCTTGACCATCAGTTAAACGGCCATCATCTAAAACTTGTAGCAATATATTGAACACATCAGGGTGTGCTTTTTCAACTTCATCCAATAACACAACAGAATAAGGACGACGTCTTACTGCTTCTGTTAAATAACCTCCTTCTTCATATCCGACATAGCCTGGAGGTGCACCAACTAATCTTGCGACTGAGTGCTTTTCCATAAATTCGGACATATCAATACGAACCATGGCTTCTTCAGTGTCAAACATAAAATTAGCAAGTGCTTTTGTTAACTCAGTCTTACCGACACCTGTCGGGCCTAAGAATAGGAATGAGCCAATCGGACGATTTGGATCTGCAAGACCAGCTCTTGAACGACGTATCGCATTTGATACCGCATTTACCGCTTCGTCTTGACCTATCACTTTATTGTGTAGCTCATCTTCCATTTGAAGTAGCTTTTCGCGCTCACCTTGTAGCATTTTAGCTACTGGGATACCTGTCCAGCGTGATAATATTTCTGCAATTTCGTCTTCACCGACCTGATTTTTTAACAAGCTCATTTCTTGCATTTCAGCTTGAGATGCAAGATCAAGTTTTCTTTCTAGTTCAGGAATTCGACCATATTGAAGCTCTGACATTCTTTGCAAGTCGCTTGCTCGACGTGCAACTTCAAGATCTAATCTCGCTTGCTCTAGCTCACCTTTTATTACTTGCGTGCCCTGTAAAGATGCTTTTTCGGCATTCCACACTTCATCAAGTTCTTTGTATTCACTCTCTAATTCTGAAATTAGACTCTGCATTTCAGTACGACGCTTTTGACTTGCTTCGTCTTTTTCTTTCGCTAGCGCATTGTCTTCTAACTTTAGTTGAATGATCTTACGCTCTAACCTATCTAGTTGCTCAGGTTTAGAATCTATTTGCAAACGAATAGAGCTGCCTGCTTCATCAATTAAGTCAATGGCCTTATCAGGAAGTTGTCTATCTGAAATATAACGATGGGAAAGGTTCGCTGCAGCAACAATTGCAGGATCTGTGATGTCAACAGAGTGATGAAGCTCATAACGCTCTTTTAAACCACGTAAAATAGCAATTGTGTCAGAGACACTTGGCTCACTCACAAATACTTTTTGAAAACGTCTTTCTAGCGCAGCATCCTTTTCAATATATTGACGATATTCATCTAGAGTAGTGGCTCCCACACAATGTAGCTCACCTCGGGCAAGTGCAGGTTTCAACATATTGCCTGCATCCATTGCACCGTCAGTTTTACCCGCACCTACCATAGTGTGGATTTCATCAATGAATAAGATCACTTGTCCTTCTTCTTTTGCCAGTTCATTTAGAACTGACTTTAGGCGTTCTTCAAATTCACCACGGTATTTTGCACCAGCTACCAGAGCACCCAAATCAAGAGAAAGCACGCGCTTGTTTTTAAGACCCTCAGGTACTTCTCCATTAATGATACGTTGTGCTAAACCTTCAGCAATGGCTGTTTTACCAACGCCTGGCTCACCGATTAGAACTGGATTATTCTTAGTACGTCTCTGTAGTACTTGTATTGTGCGTCGGATTTCTTCATCACGGCCAATTACAGGATCTAGTTTGCCCTGCTCTGCACGCTCAGTTAGATCAATGGTGAACTTTTCAAGAGATTGACGTGTGTCTTCAGCATTCGGGTTATCGACTTTTTGACCACCTCGAATTGCTTTTATAGCTTGTTCTACTTTTTTCTGAGTTAATTGCAACTCTCTTAAAATTTGACCTAATTCACCTTTATCTTCGCACGCAGCAAATACAAATAACTCACTCGATATATATTCGTCTTTGCGCTTTTGAGCATATTTATCACACAAATTAATAAGAGAAATAAGTTCATTGTGAAGTTGAACGTCTCCACCGATACCTGAAACCTTAAATATTTTATCGATTGATTTAGTCAGTTTATTATTTAGTTCGTCAGCACTGATCCCTGCTTGCGCTAGTAAAGCTCTAACACTTGAACCATTTTGCTGAAGTAGTGCATACATCAAATGCACAGGCATAATAAATTGATGGTCTCGGCCTAATGCCAGTGATTGCGCATCGGAAAGTGCAGCTTGGAATTTACTTGTGAATCTATCTAAACGCATGACGTCTAAACCTTTATAAAAATAATCTAGTTACTTTATGGGTATTCAACAGGTATTGTTCAAGGCTATTTTAAAGTTTTAATTTGATTTATTTGCGCCAAATCAAGGTCGCTAATCGACCTGTGAGTGCATCTCTGCGGTAGGAAAAATACTTTGTTGGCATAGAAAAGGTGCATTCATAATGACTGTATATTTGTGTTATGCCAAGCGAAGACAACTGCCGTTTGGCAATAGAAAAAATATCAGCTAAAAACTTTTTATTTTGTAGCTCTATAAAGTCATCAGTATGTGATGAATTCATGCGTGTAAACGCATTCACAACATCAGAACCCACTTCAAATGCAGTAGGTCCAATTGCAGGGCCTAACCAAGCCGATATTTGTTGATTTGGTGCGGTAAACTTCTCAATAGTTTTCTCAATAATATTACCAGCGAGAGGCCGCCAGCCACCATGAACAGCAGCCACTTCTTTACCATTATTACTCGCTAACAAAATTGGCAAACAATCAGCTGTCATAATTGCCAAAGGTTGAGCTTTTACTTTTGTATAAAGCGCATCGGCTTTTGGCCTATCAAATACCTTCTGCTCTGTAACTGAGTTTGTTACCTCTACAACATTGGCACTATGGACTTGTTCTAACCAAAATGGTGGGCTTGGTAAAAACTCATTTAATACTCGATGATTAGCCAACACCGCATCTTCGTCATCGCCAACATGAAATCCAAGGTTAAAACTCGAATAAGGTGGTCTAGAGCAACCACCTAAACGTGTAGTTTGGATGCTGCCGACAACTTGGTGTAATGGCCAATCAACTAACTGCATATTCTAATAAACTAAATCAGGATTGGCTTTCGTGTCATCACGTAACGCCTGGGTTAGAATCTGCATATCTTCAGGCACAGGGGCTTCCCAAGTCATTTGCTCTCCCGTAATTGGGTGCGCAATACTCAATTTAATAGCATGCAGCGCCTGACGTTTAAAGTCTCTTAGCTGTGCGAACAATTCTGGTGTTGCATTGCGAGGAGGGCGAGGGCGGCCGCCATATAATTGATCACCTACTAGCGGATGCGTTAAATAAGCCATGTGTACACGAATTTGGTGAGTACGACCTGTTTCTAGCCTTAAGCGTAAACGTGTGTGCGCTCTGAACTTTTCTGCAACGCGGTAATGCGTTACCGCAGGTTTGCCCATTTCATGAATAGCCATATGCGTGCGTTTTGTAGCATGACGACCTATTGGCTTTTCAACCATGCCACCGGCTGTCATTGTACCATTACAAATCGCTTCATATTCACGGGTAAAGTTATCGCGTTTTTGTAGGGCTTTAACAAGATGTGTTTGGGCTTGGATGGTTTTTGCAACAACCATTAAACCCGTCGTGTCTTTATCTAGACGATGTACAATACCCGCTCGTGGCACGTTAATGATATCCGGGTGGTGATGTAATAAGGCATTTAATACTGTGCCATCTGGATTACCAGCACCTGGGTGTACTACCAGCCCCATAGGCTTATTAATAACAAGAATATCATCATCTTCATAAACGATGTTTAGGTCGATGTCTTGTGCTTCGTATTCACGTGGTGCTTCGATTTGCGTCTCGATGGAAATTAACTCCCCACCTAACAGCTTTTCTCTTGGTGTCGATAATACCTCACCATCGACGGTGACTTTTTCATCTAAAATCCAAGTTTTTATTCTTGAACGTGAAAAATCAGGGAACATTTGCGCCAAAATTTGGTCTAGACGTTTACCGCCTAATTCAGTTGGCACTTCGGCTTGAAGAGAAATTTGCTCAGACATCTGTTAGTTTACCTAAATTACCAGTGCAAGCTTAGCTCGACTGGGTTAGAATCGCATAAATGCATAGTTTACTCGGTTTTGCCATCTTGGCCTAGCCGAAGACACCAAAGGTAGTAAAATAAAATGATAACTAAATTAGGGAAACGCGCCTTTGCCATCCTAGTCAGCACTTCTTTTCTAGGTCTTGCGGCATGCTCTTCTGCACCAGAGCAAGAAGATATCGAACGTGTGCCGAATAAGTCAGCACAAGCACTCTATGAAGATGCTAAATCAACCTTAGACTCTGGTTTATATGCTCGTTCTATTGAGTTACTAGGTGCGTTAAATTCTCGTTATCCATTTGGCCCTCATGCACAGCAAGTGCAGATGGATCTCGTTTTTGCTTTTTATAAGACAGGTAACACTGATCAAGCGCTTGCGACAATAGACCGCTTTATTCGACTAAATCCAAATCACAAAAACTTAGACTACATGTATTTTATGCGTGGCTTAGTTAATATTCAGGCTGATAAAAATGCCTTTCAAGAATACTTCGGCATAGATAGGGCTGACCGAGATGCAAGTCGTACCCGTGTTGCTTTCCAAGATCTTTCAACTTTAGTAGATAGCTACCCTGAGAGCCCATATGTACCTGAAGCAAAAAAACGCTTAGTATGGCTATTAAATAAAATGGCTCGTTACGAAATTAAAGTAGCAGAATATTATTTTGAGCGTGAAGCCTATTTAGCCGCAGCTAACCGTGGTAAGTATGTTGTGGAACACTTTTCACAAAGTAGCTATTTAATCACAGCGCTTGAGATAATGGAGAAAAGCTATGCCAAGCTTGGACTTGATGAGTTAAGCAAGCATGCACAGCAGACTCGTTTATTAAACGAGCAACAGCGACTAGTGAATTAATTTGTATTAAAAACAAAAACGGCGCTCGTTGAGCGCCGTTTTTGTTTAATCTCATTAAATAGCTTCTTCGTCTTCTTCACCTGTTCGGATACGCACCACACGTTCGACTTCAGTCACGAAGATTTTACCGTCACCTATTTTACCTGTCTGCGCTGTTTTAAGAATTACTTCGATCGCTCTATCAACATCTTCGTCAGCTAAAACAATATCTAGTTTCACTTTAGGCAAAAAGTCGACCATATATTCCGCACCACGGTATAGCTCTGTATGGCCTTTTTGACGACCAAAGCCCTTCACTTCACAGACTGTCATACCTGTAATGCCTATTTCAGACAAAGCTTCACGAACATCATCGAGTTTAAAAGGTTTAATTATTGCTTCTATTTTTTTCATGGTGTTTTATTTCCTTAGCGAGTGAGTCGATTTTAGACAATCCCACTATTCATAGCAAACAAACTCGTTGCAAACTATTGAGAAAAAGCTTCATAATGCAATATGCTACAATTGAATAATTGCTCTTTTCTAGGCGTCAATATGAAACATCGTGGCTTCACGTTATTAGAACTGCTCATCACTATTGCGATATTAGCCATCTTAGTGACCTTGTCTTTTGCCGGTAATACAGATCTGAATGAAAAAACACGTGCAGAGTCTTTTATGCTTGAGTTGAAAAGACACATCACATTTGCTCGAGCAAAAGCAACAACCAGCGATGAAATCGTGATCTTGTGTCCTGTCGATGCGAAAAAACTCGCTGCAAACGAAAATCTCACATGCATCAATAACTGGAAGAATAACCAGATCATTTCATTTATTGATAAAAATAATAATGGCACATATGAAGTCGCAAGTGATGACTTACTTCGCGTTATGGATAAGCTGATAGCAAATGACAACCTAAAAGCACCAGATACGCGTTTAAGGTTTGATAGCAGTGGTCGTGTTGTGAATACAAACGCTGGTCAATTTACCTATTGTCCTTTAAATCAAACTGAACATGCCAAAGCGCTGACACTCACCGTCGGTGGGACTGCACTATACAACGGTGATAGCAGCACCGGCTGTTCATAAAACAACATTGACAAACTAATACTTTATTCTATATTTATATCCACAATTTAATCTTATTAAGGTTGCAAGGATGGCAGCTAGAAACTCACTTAATCACGCTCGAGGTTTAACTCTAATTGAGTTACTCGTCACCCTATCTTTAATCGTTATTCTTACTTTTTTGGCGGTGCCTTCCTTCAATAGCGTTTTACACAAGAATAGACCTGAAGTGGCCCTTAAACAGATAAAACGGCAAATATTTCTGTCGCGAGGCTATGCCATAACCCATGATAAATACATTAGTTTTTGTGGCTTAGTTCATAATAAGTGCCATAAAGACCTTTGGCATGAATCATTAACCAGTTTTGTCGATACCAATAGAAACCATGTACTCGATGCCGATGAAGAAGTACTCTACGTCATTGACCGTATTAATATCCAAGATGAATTATCATATCCACGTCATGCCATTACATTTAAGCCCGATGGTAGTCTAAAAGGGTTAGCAAATGGTACGTTTGTCTATTGTACATTTGACCTCAAAGGCAAACCCACTGGACTTGAAATGAGTATTAACAACGCAGGTAGAGCAAGAATGAGGGATACTAGAAAGTGTAAGGAGCGCATTTAGCGCTCCCAGCAATCATCCGTATCACTTGTGCCTGTAGAACCTTTAATTCCTGTATCTGTAATGGTAAACGTAGAGCAAGCAGTATCACCAGCCACTGCACCAGAAGCTGCTGTTGCCGTGATTGTAAATGATGTGCCAGTGTCTGGCACCTCTACTGTAATGGTAAAATAACCATTTTCACTCGTTGAAGGGACATTTATTAAGCTCAAATCATCTGCATAGCTTCTATTATCAGCATAGTACTGCTCTTGTTTATTGGCAGCATCTAAAAGTAATACCATTGCATCTGAGCGCGCAGCTCTCTTAACGTACTCTGTGTACTGAGGATAGGCAACAGAGGCTAGGATGCCCGCTATTGCAACAACAATTAGCATTTCAAGTAAGGTAAAGCCCTTTATACGATTACTTTTCATCATGATCTTCTCGTTTGTAAATATACATTTGCTTTGTCGTAATACCATGTACTTCATTGCTCAAAAATGTTGGTTGCCCCGCGCTGTTGAGTGTTGGTAAGGGCCCCGCTACTTTAGCACTTAAAAATGGCTCACTCGGTTTACTACCGTCAGGACCTTTCCCTCCTGTAGAGTCAGTACTCTTTAATTCAATATTTAAACGGCCTGTGCTGCGTTTATAACCCCCTTCTGTTTCTGATTCTTTATGGTAAAGGATCACAGGTGTACTGGGGACTTCTCTCTCGGTGTCATACCTGACCTTCTGGAACACGCGCGCACCATAATGCAAATGTAAAGCGTATAAAGAACCACCACCACTGCCCACGGAACATTGGTCTATCGAGGTATCTAAGTGTGGTGTAAACGAAGTAAAGTAAGCAATACCGCCTACTACAGTTGCTTTTGCTAACGATTTTTCTCCAGACCTAAGTTGATATTTCCATCCTTTAAGCGCACCTAGTTCCGCTTCTTTTTCGTAAAAAGCTTGTTTAGACGTTGCTTGGTAGAAAGGTTCATCTTTTACTTGCATAAGCTGGCTATGGTAAATCGTATCTGGTATCTCATCACCTTGGTATGAGCGTGTTACCGTGTTTTCATCACGTATCACATAGAGCTGGTTATTCACTGTTTTCTCTAGTGGACTTGCTCTATTACCACTGCCTATAATAATCGCTTCATAGGGGACTTCTCTTCGTGTTGTATACGAGCCATTGTTGGTTATCGTCTTGGTGACTTTACTAAAGAAAGTACGAGCAACTAATGGTTGATAAAAGAAGCGTCTATCATCTCTGTCTTTTGAACCTGCTAACTCTGCGAGTTTAAAGTGGGTCCAAGGGTTCTCAGTGTCATTTGGTTTATCTCTAGGCATATCAACCCGCCAAATGTTGCCACCGGTATCTGCAGCATAGATCCTATCTGTAAAGCCATCGTAGTCCGAGTCCATGAGTGAAACATCTGCCGCAATACTATGAAGACCTTTAAATTTACTTGCTTTCTCAGTATTGATACTCGGTCCACCCGGTGTCAACGACCAAACTAGATTGCCACTCTCAGCGTCTACAATGAATAAGCCTCGACCCCTGCTATCTTTTGTTTTAGAAATATTGTCTTTATTGGTATCGTAACCTGCACCAAAAATCACCACAGGCTTTTCTTCTTGCGAACGAATATAAGTAACGAAGGGCTTCGACCATGACTGAGCTAATTCTTCAAACCCTGTTTTTTCTTTTGTTATTGGTTTATTCCATAACATTTTAGGTTTATCGGGACTCGTTATATCTAACGCATAGTAAGCTGTGCCCCCTCTTCTAAGCCCAAAAAACAGCCACACTTCATCCGAACCATTAACAATCTTATCTCGGTTAATATCTTTATGGAATACCGTTATTGGACCATCAACACCATAAAGCTTGGTCCCATCCTGCTTATTCATTAGAGGCTTATGAATGTCAAGCAACTGACCTGGTAAAAACGCCCAACTTTCATTTACTGTATTGCCATTATCTTTGAAGGCATGCAAAACACCTGAATTAGTGCCAACAAAGACTCTAATATCATTGTTACCATAATCCATGGTGACTGGTTTTGAATGAAGCGGATCACCAAAGATGTCTTTTCTTATATTTGAGTCACTGTTTTCATTTAATACATCTTTACCTGAAGCCCAATTCATTATTTGCTTTGCTTCCTTGTTATTCTTTGCACGAAATAGCTTTCTTAAGTTTTTTGCCCCAACTTTATTTTTCGCTTTATTCCATTTGAAATCTATCAGTGCCCCCTCCCCGAAATCAGAAAATAGTTTTCGAGAGGTTTGCTTAGATAATTGGTAATTCACACCGCCTTGCTCAATATTATTCCCGTCATTCGAACCAGGCTTAGACCAAAAAGTTGTCGCATCTTTACTGATGATGCCATCTTGCGCATCAAGTGCAGGCTTATTCGACATGTCAATGATTTCACCATCTTTAACCTGTAGTTTTTTTAAGTTGCCTTGCCAACGGGAGTGTTTCTCAGGCAAAAACATGGTGTAGTAAAGAGAGTTACCACTTTGTGTTTGATCTGAGCTATTCATTGATACCGAAGGAGACACAAAGCTTGAGTTTCGTTGGTTTATGGCAACCAAAATTTTATTAAAGTCTTCTTTTAATTTTTCTGCAGTATCCGCTTGATAGTATTTACCACCGCCTAGTTCGGCGGTTTCTCTTAAAATTTTCTCACCAGCATCACTCATTCCCTTACCAAAACCAATGGTGTATACATAAGCTGTGTCTTTTAAATCAGATGTATTCGGGTAAAGATCGACTTCGACAGGATCTTTACCGCCTCTGCCATGCATAGCTGCTGCCAAAGCCGGCATATAACTTTTCTCTATAACAGGCGTATCTTGTTTGAATGTATTTTTATAGAGTTTAGAGATATCTGAATTCGAACTCGTATCAACAGAGGGGTCACCATCGGTCATTAAAATTACATTCACAGCGCTATTACACCTTTGCTCACCAGCTTTTGGGGTAAAAGGAGAGATGTATTTACTTCCTGATTCAATATTACGGTCTCTTCCAATAGAGTAGTAATCAGCATAATCTCTGTCTTCACCGATTAAGTACAAATACGCCTCCCAAAGAGTTTCGCTCAAAGGAGTCCCCCCATTGGCCTCTAGGGTATTAATTTTATTTTTTATATCCGATTTACTAGAACCTATCCCAGAAAGTACATACCCTCCTTCATTGTCGCTGTTAAATCGCATCAAGCCAAAATCTACATTCTCATTCGCTTTATCTTCAATCAGGTCTGTTATGGTATCTTTTGCAACACCTAAACGATTATCCGGGCAAAGTCTCCACCTTCTATAGTAGGAATCATAGCCACAATCATCACCAGTAGTACTTGAAAATGCCATACTGCCTGAGGTATCAAATACAATCATTACCCGAGGCTTTTCTTCAATATTGATTTTATGTTTAACAAAAAGTTCAATATCTTCAGATTTTGCAGTTGGTGCGAGCATTAAAGATACAAGACCAAAAAATACACTATATTTCATCTTAGCTGCCCTCATTGTGACTAATGATTTCTTGACCAATCCCTATGACCACAGTAATTGTATGCTTATTCTTAGAACCGTAAGTGATGGTTGACTCCATTTCCGTTAAGTTGCAGGTTAAGCCATCTGTATAAGCGAACTGCCTTGGGCAATGTAATTCCATTTCGCCATTATTCAAATTTTTAAGTGTATTCGTCATATGTGAAGGGGTTGAGGATGAACTCATATCCATACCATCTTCAGGCATTTGTTGACGCTTTAGTGTAAATCGATTGTTGGTACTGGTCCCTTCTGCAACTATGAGTTTATGGATCTCACCAATAAGTTCGGTTTCAGCCTCTGCACGTTCTTGTGCTGCATTGGTAATTTTTAAATCGATACTACTGCTACTCATTAAACTTACAGCGACTGCTGTGACCGCGACTATCATGATCATAGCTGTGATTAGAACAACACCTTTCTGCTTCTTTACATTCGCCATGCTGTAGACCCCACATTATTCAATCGAATTGTCGTTGTAAAAACTGTTCGCCTGTATTTATCGGTAAAAGTATGAACTCGCTTGTCATCATCTAGTCCTAGAGTATATGTCTGACTTTTGAGCTCTAAATCAGCATCAGCCTCTAAGGACCTAACGAGTAAAAACACCTGAACCGTTAAAATACCGTTGGTGTTCTCCCAGAGTTCTGAGGTCATATCCTGAGTACTGCGGTAAGTATCCACTTTATTATCTGAGTCACTGTCTATACCAAACACCATGCGCATATCTTCAATGCCTTCCATGATAGGCTCTGTCACTAAGCCACCATTTTCAGTTAACCTTTTACGCATTAGAACAGGCACAACTATGTCTCTATTATTAATTTTTAAGGTTTGCTCATTGATATAGTAAACGTGGTGACTATATGGCCATAACGTCGCGTTTACTGTCGGTAATGGGTTTTTAGCCGCACCCCCGGTTATAAATTGTGCTTTTTCTTGCTCTGCGATAAAGTAATATCGATTAGTATTTGTGATTGTTTCAGGTGTCATCTGACGCCCTTCAAGAAACTTTAACTGAATAACATTCGTGTCTTCCTTCGAGTCGTCAATACAGCCCAACATTTCGTTGCCATCAGACACTTCAGCAAATACAGGTCGAAAGTTTGTCGGGGTGGTATCTGGAAAACTGCCGTTATTTAACCCGCCAAAACAATCAGGGTCAGGGTTTGATTCACTTACCGTGTTATCTACTGAGAATTCAGCCTCATAAAATGTGCCCCAGAATCCAATCTGCTCTATATCTCTTCTTAAAATAGATAAAGTTAGACGACCTGTTTCTTGCAATTCACCAATTGCCATCGTATCTCGAGTGGTTGCCTTCATACTGACATAAGTCGCAATGACCCCACCTAAAATTAAGAAGCCTATGAACATAGAAATCAGAAACTCTAAAATAGTGAAACCCTTCTGCTTCATTTTATCCTCTGATCAATAAGTAACTATCTAGTTTTACTAAACGACGCCTGTCATCAACGTTACCGCACTGTATGTCTTTAGTCGCATCGGACGCCTTAAAGTCTTGTCTGCCGCGCCATGAAACAATGACGCTCACATCAAACCCCATACCAGCAGTATTCGCTACGGGTGTAATGTTGATACAGACCGTTGCTTCGTCCAAAGACCCTGTATTTTCTCTTGCTCTAATCGCTGCCTTCCAGTTTTCAAGATCTGTTCTGGCAATATTCTGTGCGCTACATACATCTTTATAACAATCATCTCGAGGACTTAAATCTGTGTCGCTACTAAATGTTTGTTTGTACAAGGACACGATATCTGCAGTATCATTTGACCTGATACGCTGCATAATATCTTCACCCAGCGAAATTGCAGCCGCACGTTGCATAGAGTCAAAACTGGCTTTTTTAGCTTGCGCCTGTAAAGCTACAGCGCCTAATAACCCAAAGCTCAACACCATAAATGCGATTAGCACTTCAAGAAGGGTGAACCCTGATTGTGTTCGATTGATAAATGGCATACACAGTCAAAAACGGTTTATGATTTTTGCATTGTTCAAGAGTTGTTTACTAGAAGCAATTTTTGAAAGGATAAGCGGCTTTTATTTCTGACAAGCGGTCTATAAATGATTTTTTATTGCAGAATAAGCACGGCGGCTTACTGCTAACTTTTCAGAATGGTCGACTAAACTAACCAAAATACCTGAATGTGTATGTTCGAGTTGCTTTATGGACTTTGCTTTCACTAATGTGTTTCGGTGAATTTGTACAAAATGTTCAGGGTAAAGAGTGAGTAGCTTTTTAAGGCTTAAATCAATTGTCGCATCACCACCTTGAAAGTAGATCTGCGTTAGCTTGTCTTCCGCTTTAGCCACTATCACATCATCAACATCTACCCAACGAGTTTGACTTCCCACTTGATACTGAATACGAGGCTTAAATAGGTGCGCTAGAAGTGAAAACAGATCCGATTGACTTACGGGCTTAACCAAAAAGCCTGCAGCAAACACATTAAAAGCTTGCAAAGCAAATTCACTGTGGGCGGTGATAAAGATAATTTTTAAATCTCGATATTTCTGATTGAGCAATTCAGCCGTTTTAATACCATCAAGCCCTGGCATATTGATATCAAGAAACAGTAATTGTACTGAATGCTCATTTATAGCCGGCTCAACCTCATCACCAGAACTTACTTGTGCAACACACTCATAGTGTGGCCAGGCTGATAGCAAGCGTATAACTCTTGCTCTTGCCAAAGGTTCGTCATCAGCAATGATATATTTCATGCTCTTGCTCCAATAGGAACGCGTAACTCTACTACGAACTTATCTTGCTCAATTGCCGTTTGCAAACTTGCGCTGTTACCAAAATGAAGCTCAATCCGAGCTTTAATATTAGACAAGGCTATCCCCTGCCCTGATTGAACTTTACGGTCATGATGATTTATTGGATTAGTTATTTTGATAACGATTTGCTCAGCAACATCCGAAATATACACTTCAATATTACTTTTAGTGCCACTTGGCTCGATGCCATAATTCACTGCATTTTCGAGCAAAGGCTGAATCGATAAAACCGGTACTTGACTTGCCAAGTTGCAAGAATCAATCTGCCAGATGACCCCGAACTTATCGCCAAAACGCCATGCTTCTATCGCCAAATATTGCTTTGATAGATTTATCTCATCTTCTAGGGTTGTTAACTGCTGAGTACGCATGGCGGCTTGTGATAAACGGGCAAGATTTAACGTCGCCTGCTCCGCAGCTTGGGGATCAACATGGGCTAACTCGGCAATCGTATTAAGACTATTATTTAAAAAGTGGGGCCTTATACGAGCATACAATGCGTCTAGCTCTACCTTTGAGAGCGTTTTAATCGTGTCTACTCGCTCAGCATAAATGCTCATCAAATAAATGAAAAATAGCTGCATACCTAACCCCAGCACACAGTGCTGAGCCGCAATGGTCCAATCAATTTGGCCTGCAATATAGCGCTGTGACAATAAACTTAGAATTAAAGTATTAATTTGGAAAATAACTATAATTGTAAGTATTTCTAAAGAGGAATTGAGTTTTGATAGCTGCGTTTTTAAGCCATACACAACAGCCAAGCTCGTCGTACTGGCAAGGTGAATGAATAAGCTAATTAAGCCGAGGCGCTCCCACGCAGAGCCAATACTCATCGGGGCAAAAGCTAACAAGGTTGCTAGTAATTGTGCGGTAACGAGCATGGCAAGTACGCCACGCTCAGTAACCATGATTGGCAGCAATGCAGATGTTAAATCGGGCGATTTAAACCTTGCTGCCATAAAGTTATCTCAACTCGGCTGGCACCGCAAATACAATGCTTTCTTCGATACCTGGGTTTTCGACCACAGTTTTACCACCTAACTCTTTCAAGCGCGTTATAACTTGTTGAACAAGTACTTCAGGGGCAGATGCACCCGCTGTAACTCCAACTGAGTTGATATTCTCAAACCAGCTTGCATCAACACAACTTGCATCGTCAATTAAGTAAGCAGTAGTGCCCATTTTCTCAGCAAGCTCGCGTAAACGATTCGAGTTTGAGCTGTTTTTAGCGCCCACTACCAGTAGCACATCTGCTTTATCTGCAAGGTCACGCACGGCATCTTGACGGTTTTGTGTTGCATAACAAATGTCGTCTTTGCGTGGGCCGTCAATCTCTGGGAATTTAGCACGTAACGCATCAATCACATCAGCAGTGTCGTCAACTGATAAAGTTGTTTGGCTGCAGTAGAATAAGTTGCTTGGATCTTTCACTTCAAGGGCTGCAACATCCTCAGGCGTTTCTACTAAGTAGATCCCCCCTTCAGGGTTGTCGTATTGACCCATAGTGCCTTCCACTTCAGGGTGACCTTGGTGACCAATCAATACACATTCAGTACCACGGCGGCTTGCGCGTGTTACTTCCATATGCACTTTAGTAACCAATGGGCAAGTAGCATCAAATACTTTTAATTCACGACGCTTTGCTTCTGCTCGCACAGCTTGCGATACACCATGCGCACTAAAAATAACAATGCTGTCATCAGGTACTTGATGCAGCTCTTCAACAAAAACAGCACCGCGATCTTTTAAGCCATTAACCACATACTTGTTATGTACAACTTCATGACGCACATAAATAGGCGGATTAAAAATATCTAATGCACGCTCTACAATTGAGATAGCGCGATCAACACCCGCACAAAAGCCACGAGGGTTTGCTAACAAAATGTCCATTAGCCAGTTACCTCTAAAATATCGACTTCAAATGTTACTTTTTGTCCAGCTAGAGGATGGTTGAAATCAATTGTCACAGAGTCACCTGCCACTTCACGAACAAGACCTGGTAGCTCAGTGCCATCTGGCTGAGTGAAAGCAATAATACTGCCCACTTCAGCTGGCGCATCAGGACCAAACTTACTGCGTTCAACATAATAGATGTTGTCTGGGTTTGGCTGACCAAATGCATCTTCAGGTTCTAAATCAAAAGATTTACTCTCACCTGCTTTTAAGCCTAACAGGCATTTTTCAAAGTTTTCAGTCAGGCTACCATCACCCATGAATAACTTTGCAGGTTTGTTATGTACTTTTGTTGAATCAGCTGCCGATCCGTCTTCTAGCTTGATCGAAAAATGAAAAAGAACTTCTGATTTTTCGCCAATGACGTGTTCGCTCATGCTTTTTTCTCCTGAGAACCATCTGCACCTTCACCTGTGAAGGCATCTAAAAGAAGTAGACCCGCACCGCAAACAATTGCGATATCAGCCACATTGAATGCTGGATAGTGCCAATCTTGATAATAAAAATGTAGAAAATCTACAACATAACCATGCACTAAACGGTCAACTAGGTTGCCAATCGCACCACCAATGACCATTGAGTAAGCGCCACATAATACCCAGTTTTTCGCAGGCAGCTTTTTCAGCCAATAAGTCAGTAATAAACTTATCAACACCGCAATACTACTGAAGAACCAGCGTTGCCAACCGCCTGCATCACTTAAAAAGCTAAATGCAGCGCCATAGTTGTGCATGTAAGTGAAGTTAAAAATTGGCAAAATCTCTATAGATTCATAGAGCTTCATATTTGCCACGACTACAGCTTTGGTTATGTAGTCTACTGCAAAAAGCAGTAGACTCAGTACTAACCAAATTAAACCCGATTTTTGTTTAACTTCGGTCACTCGTTGCTCCTACGCAAACTGACGCTGTTCGCCGTCACCGTCAACGTTGCTCACACAACGACCACAGATCTCTTCATGGCCTTCGTGTGTACCAACATCTTCACAGTAGTGCCAGCAGCGGTCACATTTCTTCGCATCCGTTGAAGCGACTTTAATGAATAAGCCATCAATGTCTGAAGACTCTGCGCCTTCAGGTTTCGCACTGACTACTTCAACATTTGCTTTTGACGTCAATAGTACGAAGCGTAACTCGTCACCGATCTTATTCAATGTTTCAGCTAAGTCACCACCAGTGTAAAGCGTCACTTCAGCTTGCAGCGTAGCGCCAATAACTTCATCTTTACGCGCAGCTTCTAATACCTTGTTAACTGCATCACGTACTTCAAGTACTTGCTGCCAGTAAGTATTATTAAGCTGACCTTCAGTCACATTTGCTAAGCCGTCGTACCACACATCAGTAAATACAAAGTCACCGCGCTCACCTGGTAATACATCCCAGATTTCTTGCGCTGTAAAGCTCATGATTGGCGCCATCCAACGCGTCATTGCTTCTGCAATGTGGTAAAGCGCAGATTGACAAGAGCGACGAGCATGACTGTCAGCTTTAGCTGTGTATTGACGGTCTTTGATTACGTCTAGGTAGAATGAACCTAGCTCACCGGTACAGAAGTTCATTAGCTTTTGCGTCACAACTAACATCTGATAGTTGTCGTAAGCACTGATGATTTCTTTTTGTAACTCAGCGGCACGTGCAACAATCCAGCGATCCAGCTCCACCATATCTTCAACAGCAACTAAGTCAGTTGCTGGGTTGAAACCGCTTAAGTTTGCAAGTAGGTAACGGCTGGTGTTACGAATACGACGGTAACGATCAGCTGAGCGCTTAAAGATTTCATCCGATACTGTCATTTCTGCCGTGTAATCTGTTGATGCAACCCATAGACGTAAAATGTCAGCTCCTAGCTTATTCATAACATTCTGTGGAGAAATAACGTTACCTAAAGACTTTGACATCTTGCGGCCGTTTTCATCTACAGTGAAACCATGAGTTAGTACTTGCTTATATGGAGCATGACCGTTAATCGCCACCGAAGTCATCATAGAAGACATAAACCAACCACGGTGTTGGTCAGAACCTTCTAGGTATAAATCTGCAGGACCGGTTAACTCTTCACGCGCATCAACCACACAAGCGTGTGTTACACCTGAATCGAACCACACATCTAGCGTATCTTGTACTTTTACATACTGCTCGGCATCAGCACCGATTAAATCAGCTGCGTCTAAGTCATACCAAGCTTGAATGCCTTTTTCTTCAACTAGCTTTGCAACGTCTTCAATTAGGCTCTCAGTATTTGGGTGTAATGCACCAGTGTCTTTATCAACGAATAAAGAAATTGGCACACCCCATGTACGCTGGCGTGAAATACACCAGTCAGGACGTCCTTCAACCATGTTCGCGATACGGCTCTCGCCCCACTCAGGTAACCACTGCGTTTTTTCGATTTCACTGAGTGAATCTTTACGTAGGTCTGCTTGATCCATACTTACGAACCATTGCGGTGTCGCACGGAAGATAATTGGTGTTTTATGACGCCAGCAATGTGGGTAACTGTGTTGTAATGCATGATGATGCATTAAAGCGCCTTTTTCGGTTAGCACTTCAATCACGCTCGCATTGGCTTTAAATACATGCTGACCTGCAAATAATTCAGTATCAGGCAGATAAACACCGTTTGCGCCAACTGGGTTTGCTACTTCTAGACCATATGCCTGGCCTGCCACGAAGTCTTCTTGACCGTGACCAGGTGCGGTGTGAACAATACCCGTACCAGAGTCAGTTGTTACGTGCTCGCCTAAAATGACTGGTACGTCAAAGTCATAGAATGGGTGCGCAACACGTAAGTTATCTAGCGCTGCACCTTTTGCATAACCTAGTACATGGAAGTGATTGAAACCGAAACGGTCCATACAATCTTTAACTAGCTCAGAGCCAAGGATTAAGCGCTGTACTTTACCTTCGTCTTCAACTTGAACCAGTGCATATTCTAGGTTTTCGTGAACTGCAACCGCACGGTTTGCTGGTAGTGTCCAAGGCGTTGTAGTCCAGATAACTGTTCCTACAGAGCCATTACCTTCATGACCTTCAGCTAAACCAAATGCTGCTACAACAGCTTGTTGGTCAACAAAGTCAAAACGTACGTCAATCGCTGGTGATTGCTTGTCTTGATACTCAACTTCAGCTTCTGCTAGTGCCGAGCCACAGTCTGTACACCAGTGAACAGGCTTAGCGCCTTTGTGTAAGTGACCGTTTTTGATGATGCGACCAAGAACACGAATTGCATTCGCTTCAAAATCGAAGTTCATTGTTAAATAAGGCTTATCCCAGTCACCAAATACACCTAAGCGTTTGAAGTCAGCCTTTTGACCTTCTACTTGCTTTTTAGCGTATGCACGGCATTTCTCTCTGAATTCTGCCGCTGAGACTTTAACACCTGGCTTGCCTACTTTTTTCTCTACTTGTAGCTCGATAGGAAGGCCGTGACAATCCCAACCCGGTACATAAGGCGCATCAAAATCAGAAAGCGTTTTAGACTTAATAATAATGTCTTTTAAAATCTTATTAACTGAGTGACCTAAGTGAATATCGCCATTTGCGTATGGAGGACCATCATGCAAAATAAATGGCTTCTTACCTTTTTTCGCGTTACGAATTTGGCCGTAAAGGTCAGCTTCGTACCAAGCTTTCAGCATTTTTGGTTCGCGTTGCGCAAGATTACCGCGCATTGGAAACTCAGTTTCCGGTAGGTTCAAAGTATGTTTGTAGTCGCTCATTTATCCTAGTTTCCGTATCGGCTACTTAATAGTAAAACATTGTTGTGCGTCAGCCACATCACTTGCTATTTGCTCAGTCAACTGGGCCAATGTCTCGAATTTTTTTTCATCTCGGAGCTTTTTAACCAGCTCCACTTTTAGAAAACGTCCGTAAACATTTTCATCAAAATCAAATACATGCACTTCCAATAGTGCTTTCGTGCCATTTAACGTAGGCTTCGTGCCAATGTTTGCCACCCCGTTTAATACGCGGTTGTCTAAATAGACTTTAACAGCAAACACCCCTTGTACAGGGATCACTTGGCGTTTTAGTGCAATATTAGCGGTTCTAAAGCCAAGCTCTCGGCCTTTTTTCCAGCCATGAATTACACGACCTGAAATTGCATAGGTATGACCTAGCATCTGATGCGCGGAGTCTAAATCACCTTGCGCAAGTGCAGCTCTTATTAAAGTGCTACTAACACGGCAATCATCACGGCGTAAGCTAGCAGTGCTTTTGACATGCATATTTAATTCAGCGCCAATTGCGCTCAGCATATCAAAATCGCCTTGGCGGTTTTTGCCAAACTTAAAGTCATCACCCACTGTGAGTGCTTTCACGCCTAGCTTTTTAATTAACACGTTTCGAACAAACTGTTCGGCATCTATGGATGCAAACTCTTTGTCAAACTTTACGCAGATCACTCTGTCGATGCCGAGTTTGTCTAGTAGAGCAAGTTTATCTCTTAGTCGTGTTAAGCGTGCCGGCGCTTTGTCTTTGGCAAAAAACTCTTGCGGTTGCGGCTCAAACAGCATCACGGTACTGGGTAATCCGTACTGTTCGGCATCTTGCATTAAGCCTTTTAAAACAGCAACATGACCTAGATGCACACCATCAAAATTACCTATTGTCAGCACACACCCAGCGTGTTCTGCTCTAATATTATGGATGCCTCTAATTAATTGCATGAAATAAAAGCCTTCACCACCAATTTATTCAAAGTGCCAGATTATACCCAAGTTGCTTGAAAATGCGAATAATCAGATAGCCTTAACCTAAGGCTCTTACTATGCCTTAGGTTAAGTATTAAGCCGAGGCTTCTTTTATGGTCTTCAATCGTACCCCAAACGCAAAAAGTGCACCGAAGTAACTTATCATAGCCACTGCCAGTAAAGCGCAGAGTAATGTGATTTGCTCAATCAGGCTCCAGCTCTGCCATGAGTATTGCTGGGCAATAAAATAAACCAGCACTGCCATCAGTATTGCGCTCACGATACATTTCAATGCAAACCATAGGCTAAAAGAAGAGAACTGATACACACCTTGCTGGTTTAGCTTTCTATAAAGTAAAAACGCATTACAACTTGCAGATAAAGAAGTTGCTAAAGCTAACCCCAAATAGCCAATGAATGGGGCAAGCATGATGTTAAACACCATGTTCAAAACGAGCGTGATAATACCGATCTTGACCGGCGTTTTAGTATCTTGTCGAGCATAAAAACCTGGTGCTAATACTTTAATCAACATAAAACTGACTAAGCCAACCGAATAGGCGGCAACGCCCATGCTCACAGCTTTAACGTGATCGACTCCACCTTCGGAGAAAGCACCATGATCAAATAAAACAGAGATAATAAGTGGGCTAATTACCATCAACCCTGCCATAGCCGGAAAGCCTAAAAACAACACAAAACGTACACCCCAGTCTAATGTGCTCTGAAAATCTTCTGATTTTTCCGTGGCATGTAGTTTTGACAATGCTGGCAAAATAACAGTGGCAATACCAATACCAAATAAGCCTAATGGGAATTCAATCAGTCTGTCTGAGTAATACAGCCAAGCAATAGAGCCCGTCACCAATAGCGAAGCTATGATGGTATCTAACAGTAAATTAATTTGCGAAATCGACACACCGAACATCGCGGGTAACATTAATTTACGTACTTTCGTCACTTCAGGTGAACGCCAAGCAAACACCGGCTTATTCACCATACCAATACGCAAAAGGAAAGGAATTTGAAATAAAAGCTGTGCTACGCCTCCAGCGAATACCCCAATAGCCAGCGCATAGGCACTCACATCAAAGGCATCATGTAATAAAATCGCGCAGCTAATAATAGAAATGTTTAATAAAACAGGCGTAAAAGCCGCTGCGGCAAAGCGGTTATAAACATTTAGCACAGCTCCGCTCAGAGCAACCAAGCTAACAAAGAACAAATATGGAAAAGTAAATTTTAATAAACCACTCGCCAATTCAAATTTCTCTGCATTTTCCCCTCCTTGCCACCAGTCAATAAACCAGCCTGTACCAAATAACGCTGCAATGACGGGTGAGCCAATCACACCGAGAATGGTCACTATCAGTAAAATGGTTCCCAAAGTACCCGCTGCTTGGGCAACAAACAATCTGACTTTGTCGTCACCATGCTTTTCTTTTATCTCGGATAGCACAGGCACAAATGCTTGAGCAAATGCACCTTCTGCAAATAATCGTCTTAGAAAGTTTGGGATACGGTTCGCAAATAAAAACACATCTGCAGCAAGTCCCGCCCCTAGTAAATTTGCAACAACAGCATCCCTTACTAGTCCCATCACGCGTGAAATCATCGTCATAGCACTGACTATCATGCCTGATTTAAATAACCCTTTTGCCACAAATTTACTCCCAAGAACATATAACTGGCAGATTATGCCACAGACTTATACTGTCCTTGAACGCCAACCAACGACTATTTGTAAATATCTTTCGTTTAATACTAGGTGTCGAGTTATAGATTTGATACAATCGCTCGCAACAATCACAAAACTATGAGGTGTTATGGTTTTGTTGATTCTGAGCCTGTTGCAACTAGCGCTATGCAACTTAAAACCATGGTTTTAGTACATTCAGGCCAATATGACCCAAATGGAAAAGGCTGGGTGGTCATTTTTTATTGACTTTTGAGAATAAAAAAGGCATATTCCTCGGCCTTTAAATTAAGCTTATTTTAAGATTGTTAGGAGCAAACCTTGGCTAACATCAAGTCTGCAAAAAAACGCGCTATTACTAGCGAAAAGCGTCGCAAGCACAACGCAAGTCGTCGTTCTATGATGCGTACTCTATTCAAGAAAACTGTAGCTGCTATTGAAGCTGGCGACAAAGAAGCTGCAACTGTAGCTTTCGCTGCTGTAACTCCAGTTTTAGACCGTTACGCAACTAAAGGTCTTATCCACAAAAACAAAGCTGCTCGTCATAAGAGCCGTTTAGCTGCTAAAATTAAAGCACTATAATTTGTTTTTGAATGAAAAAACCGACTTTTAAGTCGGTTTTTTTTTGCCTTAAAGAAAGGAAGAAAAGAAGCCCTACTTAATAAAGCTCCAATTCCGGATAAAACTTTTTCAACATTGCTGCAATCTTCTTCGGTGAAAAAGGTTTAACCACAAATCCTTTTGCTCCTCTTTCAATCGCATCTTTGACGTTATCTACTGTTGAATGAGCAGATACCATCACAACATTAATATTTTCGTTAATTTTATTAATCTCAGCGATCAGCTCTTTGCCGTCACCATCAGGTAATTCGATATCTAAAAACACAATATCGAAATGTTGCTCTTCGCATGCAGTAATACATTGTGTCGCAGTAGAGGCCTCTCTCACATGGTCTATGCCCAAGTGCATCAATGTTTGATGTAAGAAACTGCGAACTGTACCCACGTCGTCCACTATCAGTATTGAGATCTGTTGATCCATAATCATCCTTTCCGTATGCTGCCGAATAAATTTAGGCTATGATTAAATCATAGAATCATTATAGAGACATGCAAATAAAAGGCTACAAAACAAAATGTCTAATCAATCAAAAAAACAATCTTTATTAGGACAAGTTAACCCACAACAAAAGAAGCGACAAAGTAGTCAAAAGAAAAAACGTCTTTCTCCGCAACAACAAAGAGCCGCAATGGCACAGGCACAATTAGCCCAAACTCAACTCAATAATCCCCCAAAGCAAAAAGGCATTAAACGCTGGGTAACATTTGCCATTATTGCCTTATTAATTATTGTATTCCCTAAACCACAGTTAATTACTTATGAAAAACTAGGGGTCGTTGCTACCAGTGTCTATTGGTCTGCACTACCTGGTCTTGATCCGGTCATCTTTGATTCATCGTTGCACCCAAGGCCCGCTCTAGATAAGAATACTCTCTATTTATGTATCAATAAGCTCGACCCAGATACCTGCCAGAAGTATCAAATAATCAAAAAAGAAGGTTTCTTTAGTGCCCTAAAGGCGCTCATTTCGAATTAAAAAAACTAATCTGAAAATTACAAAAATACTCGTTTGAAGCATGGTCAAACTAACACCATAATGGCGCTCCTTTAACCAACCACAGGAACCCAAACAGACCATGCCAAACGAGCTCGACTTGTTGTTAAACATTGTGCTTCTACTTTTAGGTGCTGGAGCCTTTTTTATCAACCACTTAACTACTTTACGCGTTGCCGCATTGGCCGCTTGTAGCTTGTTATTTTTATCGTTTAGTTTTGATCTGATGAGTACCAGTGTGGTGTCTAATTTAAGTCTAATTATGATTAATACATTTTATCTATTTAAAGTGTATACATTCGGACAACTTAAATTAAGTCATACCGAATAACACATTATTAACCTAGCCTTTAAATTGTCTTGGTAGCCAATTCCTTAAGGCTAGGCTAAAATCATCGCCATATCTTCAATGCTACAGCTGAGGTGACGTATGGCGATGACAGATGAAGAATTGTTTATGGCTTCAATGGGTGATGTCACTCCACTTGCCAAGAACAATCAAATAGAGCTTAAAAAGAAGAAAAACGCCCCAACTCTGAGTCAACTTGAAAAGCGCAAAGCCGCCGAACAAGAATTAGAGTTTGATGCAAATTACCTCTCCACCGAGTATGTAGACTTACTCGACCCACACGATTTACTGAGCTTTAAGAAAAGTGGTGTGCAACATGGTGTGTTTAAAAATCTACGTTTAGGCAAATATCAAATCGACGCCACATTAGACTTACATGGCAAAACATTTCGTGAAGCCAGAAAAACACTCTTTGATTTTGTTACCGATTGTCAGCAAAGAAGTATTCGTGTCTTGCTGATAAGACATGGCATTGGTTTAAACAGCAAACCGCACCCAGCCATTTTAAAAAGCTATACTAATAAGTGGTTACAAGAAATGCCGATCGTTTTAGCGTTTCACAGTGCGTTAAAATGTCACGGTGGTTCTGGCTCTACCTATGTACTATTAACTAAAAGTGATGAGAAAAAGCTAGAAAATCGAGAACAACACGCTAAGCGTTGATCTCTTCATGAGCGACACAGCTACCGTACTCCGGCAGCTCTGTCGCTTTAGCCTGAGTAAACCATGCAGAAATTGCCAAAAGAATAACTGAGATAAAAACGAAAGAAAATTTTACTCCACCTTGGCTGTCACGCATTGTATTACCCTGTTTATTATTATTTTTTTATCTAAACTACTTAAAGTATAAAAACCATACAAGGTGTTTTTTTATACAGTAAGTGAAAGGCATGAGAGAATAAATCAGCTCAGCACTTTCCAATACTTATTTCCTACCTTTTAATATCCTTTTTGTTTGCACACTAAATTACTTAATTGTGTGTTTGCTTGTTGTGCTTTGACATTATCCGCAATTTGTTCACAAACCGTTTTGAGCTGAGTCAAAGCCGCACAATGTGGTGTGATGATTATTTTAGGGTGAGACCAAAATGCATGCGATTTAGGTAAGGGCTCTTCGGTAAATACATCCAATACTGCTGCTGCAAGTTCATCTTGATCAAGCGCTTTAAATAAATCAGATTCATTTAAATGTTTGCCTCGAGCAACATTAATTAACAGGCAGTGATCTGGTAACTGCTTAAACAAATCTAAATTCAAAATTTCTTCTGTCTGTACAGTTAAGGGTAATAAACACACCAATACATCAAGCTCTGTAAGAAAATCAGATAGCTGAGCTTCACCGTGGAAATGAGTAATATGCGCTAACTGCTTTCCTGAGCGAGACCAACCACTGACTTTAAAGTTATTGCTAATCAGCTTGTTTGCAACACTTAACCCTAGCTCTCCCATACCTAAAACGCCCACATGCTGAGTCGCATGCGCTCGTTTTGGCTTCCATTGCCCTTGCTGCTGTTTTATTAGGTACTCTTTAATACGAAGCTTATGCGACAAAGTATGGGCTAAGACATATTCAGCCATATCTTCTGCCAGTTGTGTATCTACAATACGAGTGACTTGAACATGTTCAGGAATAAGACTTAAATCAATCGCATCAACCCCCGCCCCATAACTCTGTACTACTTGCAAATTAGGTAGTTGTGCCCAAAGCGTTTCAGGTGCTTTCCAAGCCAATACAAATTCTATTTCTGCTAAATTTTCGCAATGCGGCCACTCATATATTTTAACATTGGGTAATTGTGCGCTGAGTTCAGCAATGAGTTTGTCGTTATTACGACCTGTGACACAGACTAAAACTGACATTTGGTATTCCTAATAAAGCAACTTGTTAGTCATCATATTGGCCAAGCAATTAAGACTCAAGCGAGGGTTTCATTAAAACCATAAAACAATGTCGCCTGTCATAAAAGCACCGTAAATTTGCAACAGCCTTGTCACACAGTGTTTTTAATCTACAAAAAACACTTAGAGTTGAGATTTACTATGATCAGTGTCGATAAGGTTATCGAAGCAAACTTACCCCAGCTAGAAAAGTCCCCAAAAGTAAAAGGACTAGTAAAAAAAGGCTTAGGTTATTTACTTCATGAGCAAGAATTTGTGGCATTTGCAGATACCTACCCGCACTTACAAGGATTAGAGTTTGTTGAGCAAGTGCTAGACGAACTTGAGTTTGATGCCCGTTATACCACCAAGCAACTTGAGCATATACCCAGCGAAGGCTCTGTTGTAATTGTTGCAAACCACCCTATCGGCTCTTTAGATGCACTCGCCCTAGTAAAACTTATCAGCAAGGTACGAGGCGATTTAAAAGTAGTTGCAAATCGAATGCTGATGTCGCTTACCCCCATGCACTCTTTATTACTCCCTGTTGACAATTTATCTGGTACAAGTCGCAAACAAGAGCTCAGCAATATTCATAAGCATCTAAAACAAGGTGGCGCTTTATTGATTTTTCCTGCTGGCGAAGTTTCTCGATTAAGCCCCACAGGCGTCAAAGATTGTAAGTGGAATACTGGCTTTTTAAGAATGGCAAAACGAGCTAACTGCCCTATTTTGCCAATTCACATTAAAGCCAAAAATAGCCCTTTGTTTTATGGCACATCAATGATCTACAAGCCTCTAGCCAGCCTGCTATTGGTAAAAGAAATGTTTAAGCAGCGTCAAAAATTTTTAGAGTTCGAAATCGGTGCATGCATACCGCCTGAGTCTTATCTGCACAATAATGTCAAAGACAAAGAGATGGTGGCGCTCATTCGTAAACAGCTATATCGCATAGGTACTAAAAAGTCGCTGCCACTCACCACACAAACACCTGTTGCGCCACCTGAGTGTAAAAAAGCCTTGAAGAGTGCCCTTGAAGCCTGTCAGCGCATTGGCGAAACGCAAGATGGTATGCAAATTTATCTTTATCATTACAAGGGTAGCTCAGTCATTTTTAGAGAGTTAGGCCGATTACGTGAACATGCTTTTAGAGCAGTCGGTGAAGGCACCGGAAAACGTCGTGACATAGATAAATATGACATGCATTACACCCACCTGATTCTATGGGACCCAAATCAACTTGAGCTAGTCGGTGCCTATCGGCTTGCCAGTGCTAAAAAGGTACTTGAACAACAAGGTCGAGAAGGTTTATACACCGACACCTTAGTAGATTACAGCGATAAAATGCAGCCATACTTTGAGCACGGATTAGAGCTTGGCCGCAGCTTTGTTCAACCTAAATACTGGGGGCGAAAAAGCCTAGATTACCTTTGGTATGGCATAGGCGCATTTGTAAAACGTTACCCTGAACACCGTTATTTATTTGGCGCGGTAAGTCTATCGAATGCCTTGCCCGAAGAAGCCAAAGCCATGTTGGTGTATCACTATCAGCACTATTTTGGCCATTTGCCCGAGCATGCTATTGCCAAACACAAATATCGATTAAATAGCGCCCAGATAGAGAATTATAAGAAGCTATTTTTAGGCAATAATATCAAAGAGGATTTCAGCGAGCTTAAGCATATCCTTGCCAATATGGACGCTCAAGTACCGACGTTATTTAAGCAATATACAGAGTTGTGCGAAGACGGCGGCGTGAACTTCCTGTGTTTTAGCGTCGATCCCGACTTTAGTAATTGTATTGACGGACTCGTGTTGGTTGATTTAGAGAAAATAAAACCTCAAAAAGCCAAACGTTATTTAGGTGAATAGTATTCTGTAAAAATGAATTATGCGGGATATTAGCCATTGAAACAGATAGAAACATGTTTTTAGTTTCTATCTGTAATTTTCGGTGTTAACGTCGGGTCTAATAAAACATAAAGGACCCAATACGTTTCAAAGATGATCAAAAAAGTACTTCAATTAGCCGTTTTTGCCGTAATATTTATTGCAGTCACTGCATACCAAGAACTCGGGATGTTAGCAGATAATGGTGAGCAACCTGCGCCTTACTTCTCATTACCCACACTCGAAAATGAGCACAAACAGATCAGTTTAAGTGAACTCGCTGGGCAGCAAACCGTTGTGTACTTCTTTGCGCCTTGGTGCAGCATTTGTAAGTTCAGCATGCCAAATTTAGATAAGCTTCATGAGCAACAAAAACTCAATGCCGTTGCCATTGCCCTAGATTATGACTCAAAAGAAGCGGTTGAAGCTTTCACACAAGATTTAGACCTCAGCATGCCAGTACTTATGGGTAATCATCAAATCGCCGCCAACTTTAAGGTCAAAGCCTACCCGACTTATTATGTGATTGATGAAAACCTGAAAATAACCGAGCGTTCCGTTGGGTATTCGACAGAATTGGGCTTAAGAGCTCGCTTATAAGTTGTCTTAACTTAATACCTTTATAAGCAACTTTTGTAATAAAGTGTAGAAGTACCACTACACTTTATTACCTAAACCCGCAACACACTTACAACTTATCTCCTTAAACTAGTCGCCAATTCATACCAACTCAGCTTGCAACAAGGAACCCAAATGAACAAGCTCGGCGCATTTTCAACTACTCTATTTAAGTTCTCACCGCTATTTTTAGCCATTTCACTGTCTGTTCATGCTGATGAGCAAAAGCCACAGAACAAAGAAATGGAACACATTGAAGTACTGTATAAACGCAGCAGTATCACCAGTGAAATAACCGAAGACACTGAAAAGCTGATTGAAATGCCCGGCGCCCTTGGCGATCCGCTAAGAGCCGTTTATGCACTCCCAGGCGTAGTTGCTGCTGGCGGTTCAATGAGTGAGCCAGCAGTACGCGGTTCATCACCTAGTGATAATATCTTCGAAGTAGACTTTATGCCTGCAGGCTACATATTCCATGACTTTGGCAGCTCTATTTTCAATCGTCATATTATTCAAGACTTCCAGCTTTACTCAGCCGGTTATGGCGCTGGTTATAGCAACGCCACAGGCGCAGTGTTTGACGTCACATTACGCAACCCTAAATATCAGCCAATTACGACAACACTCGATTTTTCGATGTTTAATGCTGGTGTATTTGTTGAAGGACAAGCCACAGAGAATACCGCATTTTACTTTTCAGCCCGTAAAAGCACTTTGCCGCTATTCTTCTCTGAAGGAGAAGAGCTTGAAGACGATGATGGCGAATTAACGGGGGTGATCATAAACGATGCACCGGACGATCACGATTATCAAGGGAAATGGCTTTGGGATATCAATGCCAATAATACCCTAACGTTTAACTTTACTGGCGCGCAAGACTCAGCCGCAGCAGGCTTTAATGAACGTGCTGAACTTGCACAAAAGACACCTGAATTTCAGGGCGATGCACGATTTATCCGTGAGTTCACCAGCCAAAATATCTTATGGGATCACTACAACAAAAATTATCATTTTAGAGTAGGACTAGGTGTGCTAGACCATTCTGGTCGACTTGAATATGGCAAACGTGCAACTTTAACGAATGGCTACTTTGAAGAAGAGTCAGAAAAGCAAACCACCCTAAAAGCGCAGTTGAATTACCGTTTAAATAACCAACACAGACTCGTGACCGACGTTGGCTTTTACGACAACGAAACCACTTATAAATATGATTCCTTCCAATACCTATGTACTGAGCTTGATCCTGATTGCGACTTAAAAAAAGGGGAGCGTATTTCAGGTAAACAAACTGCTGGCGCAGATAGCGGGTTTGTTGGCATTACCCATGTTTGGCAAATCAACGACAAGCTACAAACGGAAGCCGGCGTGCAATTCCAACATAACAAGCTAACCGATGAAAACTTCGAGCAATCGCGCCTTGCTTTAAACTATTACTTATCTGATTCAAGTACCATCACAGCCAAGTTTGGACAATATAATCGTCAGCAAGACATTGATTATATTTTGCCTGAAGTCGGCAATCCGAATTTAAAATCACAATCGGCAAATCATACAACGCTAGGGTTCGCACAAGAACTTGAAAATGAATGGTCATGGTCTGTTGAAGCCTATTACAAAACCATGAATGACTTACCTTTGGGGATTGAAGACTCAGCCCCCGATGCACATAACTTGTACGCCAATGATGTTGAGGGTCGAGCCTATGGTGTTGACTTTCTGATCAATAAAAACAAAACCGATAACTGGTATGGATGGTTGGCATTTAGTTATGCCAAAAGTGAGCGTACGGATTTAAGAAATAATGTCACGCGTGACTACTATGCAGATACCCCTTTTGTATTCAATGCGGTATTTAACTACGAAATCAATGAACTCTGGCAAGGCGGCTTTAATTTTACAGCACGCAGCGGTCAAGCTTATACACCGATTGTTGGCGTGAGGGAAAACCCAGACTTCGATAATCGCTTTTTACCTGTCTATGGCGAACCATTCTCAGAGCGTCACGATCTGTATCACAGGCTCGACATTCGTTTTGAACGTAAAACACGCGTATTTGGCCTAGATGGTAAGCTTATTCTGGAACTAATGAACGCATACGGCCAAGATAATGTCAGCAGCATCGACCTTGATTACAAAAAAGTGAAGTCAGTAAATGACTTATATATAGAAGAAGAAACCGATGACTTTGAAATGCGCCCATCTATTGGGTTTAGCGTGACTTTCTAATATCACTTTTAAATTAGTTTTCGACCCATCTAGGGCTTGCCATATCTTGGTAAGCCCTCTATTTAGGAATCATCATTTTTATTGATGATTTCAATTCAATTAATCAACTTTTACTTCTTATAAATTCCTCTAAACTTAGTTGCAGTTAAACAAAATCATCAACGAGGAATTCAATATGTTTACAGTTATTTTTGGTCGTGAAGGGTGCCCATTCTGTGTTCGTGCAAAAGAACTTGCTGAGCGTTTAAAGACAGAACGTGACGATTTTAACTATCGCTACGTAGACATCATCAAAGAAGGTGTGAGTAAAGCAGATTTAGAAAAGTCAGCAGGCAAACCTTGCCCGACTGTGCCACAGATTTTCCTAGATCAAACGCATATCGGTGGATTTACCGATTTTGAAGCCTATGCAAAAGAAAATTTAGGTTTGTATAGTAATTAAACAATACGTATTTGCAGAAAAGTAAAAAGCTTTAAAAACCTTGAATTTGTTACTTTGCTGTAAATTTGCACAAAACATGCTGATTAAATTTCGTACAACATCAGTCACATATAAATTAGTTCTAATTTATACAAGCAATTGCTGGGCTTTTCCTATACAATGCGCGCCTCTTTAAATTCGTTGAGGCGCATTAATGTCAGAACCAGTCACGTTTGAATCTTTAGATCTTTCACCTGCAATTTTAAAAGCAGTCGAAGAGCAAGGATATAAGACACCATCTGAGATCCAAGCTCAATGTATACCGTTATTGCTAGAAAGAAAGGACGTACTGGGACTAGCGCAGACGGGTACAGGTAAAACAGCAGCATTTGCATTACCACTATTAAACAATATTGACCCGGCTACGAAGCAGCCACAAATTTTGGTGTTAACACCAACACGCGAACTTGCTATTCAGGTAGCAGAAGCATTTGAACAATATGCTAAATACACTAAAGGCGTTGAAGTACTAGCGCTTTACGGTGGTCAAAGCTACGGCATTCAGCTTAGTGCTTTACGCCGCGGTGCACAAATTATTGTTGCGACACCGGGTCGTCTTATCGACCACATCAATCGTAAAACGATTGATTTATCGCAACTGAAAGCACTTGTGCTAGATGAAGCTGACGAAATGCTTCGCATGGGCTTCATTGAAGATGTTGAAAACATCATGGAAAAAACGCCTGAAAACAAGCAAACTTGTTTGTTCTCAGCAACTATGCCTAAGCAAATTCAGTCTATCTGTAACAAGTACTTAGACAACCCAGAGCAAGTGCATATTTCTGCACGTAACTCTACAGTATCAACGGTTGAACAAGTTTACTGGCGTTCAACTGTTCATAAGAACAAAGCAATCGTTCGCTTCTTAGAAGCTGAAGATTACGATGGTGCAATTGTATTCGTTCGTACACGTAACGACACTGTTCAGCTTGCTGAGCTTCTAGAGCATGAAGGTTTCTCTGCGGCACCATTAAATGGTGACATGAACCAACAAGCGCGTGAGCGTACTGTTGATCGCTTAAAGAATGGTCTAGTAGACATCGTAATCGCAACTGACGTTGCGGCACGTGGTCTTGACGTAGAACGCTTAAGCCTAGTTATCAACTACGATATTCCGCAAGACAGCGAAGCATACGTTCACCGTATTGGTCGTACTGGTCGTGCTGGTCGTACTGGTAAAGCAATCCTATTCGTGAAAGGCAATGAGCGTTACTTACTACGTAACATCATGCGCCACACTAAGTCTGAGATTGCTGAAGTTGAATTACCAGATGCTAAAACAGTTGAGCAAAAACGTATCGCAGCATTACAAGCTAAGCTAGCGAATGCATTAGAGCACAAAGACATTACTTTCTTTAATGAAGTTGCTGTAGACCTTGCTCAAAAGCTTGAGCTAAGCCCTGAAAATTTAGCGGGTGCGTTACTAGCACTTGCACAAGAATCTTCACCATTAAAAGTTGAAGAAATTAAGCGCGAACGTCGTGAACGTGATGACCGTAAAGGTCGTGATGGTCAGCGTAATGAACGTGGTGGCGAGCGTCGTGGTCGTGAGCGTGGTGAACGCGGTGACCGTGGCAACCGCAACAGCAGCCAAACACCAATGGATACGTACCGTATCGATGTTGGTCGTGATCACGGTGTACAAGTTAAAAACATCGTTGGCGCAATTGCTAATGAAGCTGATATCTCAAGCAAGTTCATCGGTGACATTCGTTTATTCAACGAACACAGTACTGTTCAACTACCGAAAGATATGCCAGCTGACGTATTAGGTCATTTCAAGAACGTATTTATCTGTAAGCGTCCTATGAACATGACTAAGAGCACGCACCCAGCTGATCAAGCAGGTGGCGGTCAAGAGCGTGGCTTCCGTGGTGAGCGTAACGATCGTGGTAACCGTGGTGAAGGTAAGCGTAGCTTCCGTGATAACCGTGGCGGTGACCGTAAGCCTCGTCGTGACGGCGAGCGTGGTGAACGCAAAGAACGTCGCCCAGTAAGCTTCACAGCTTAATATCAAAACTATAAAAAAACCCGCACATGTTGCGGGTTTTTTATTTTGAGGCAAGGAAAACTTCAAGGTAACTAGTCGAGAAAGGGAAAACTAAATCGCGCTAGGCGCAATTTAGCTTTTTTAGTACATTTTCTACTTCAAACTCAGTACCACAGATCAAACCACTGGCTCGATTATGTTGCCAAGGCTGCCCTATTTTAAAAATACCCAAGGTTTCAGCTGCGCTTATGTCAAACTCATTATTGTCTTTATATAACTGAGGAATATCAATAAAGCTAAAGTCATCTTTATAGCCAATCGCGTTAATCATGATATCTGGCTTGAGCTTTTCTCCATTATCAAAAGTAACACTATTATAACCAACTGAAACGACTCTGGATTTTAAATCAACTTCCAAAGCTAGAAGTGCTTTGTTATTAATACCCGTATCTGGGAAAGGATCTCTACTTTTTAAAATCTGAGCGATTTTGCAGTTTTTAGGAAGCTTTAAAAGACCTGACCATTTCAGCAATGAAAAAGTTTTAATTCCCAGAATATGCTCTGGAAACAGATTGCGCTTTTTACCTTGCGCCAAGTAAACCTTGTTTTTATCACTCAGCTTTTTCGCAATTTGTCGGCCTGAAGCACCATCACCCACAACTAAGATTTTCTGGTTTTTGAAGTTCATACTCTGTAATTGCTCTAAACCTAGCTGTAAAAACTCAGTATCTCCATTAAAGAGTTTTACAGGCACATTAAAGGCGCCGGTGGCTAAAACAATTTGCTTCGCCTTAATCACCCCATGCTCAGTGAAAATAGAAAAATTATTAACGCCATCATGCGTAATTTTTACTACCTTGCGATTTGTTTTAATTTCGAGCTTATGATGCAAAGCAAAATCTGATAAATAATCAGCAAACTCGTCTTTAGTGAGATAATCTCCTTGAGAATGAGGGATATAAAAACCTGGGAGCCGATTTAACTGATTCGGGGTGAATAGAGTTAAGCCCTGATAACGTTTCCTCCATTGGTCACCAACATGCTTATGTTTATCAAGAATTAAATAATCAATATTTAAGGCTGATAAGTGGCTTCCTAGTGCTAAGCCCATATGACCTGCACCGATAATTAACACATTCGTTTTTAAATTCATAACCACTCCAAGATAAGAAGTGTTTATCGTAAGAGGTTTATGACATTAAGAATTGAACAAACTAGCTAAACTTAATTGGCCTGTAAAAGGTTAAGTTATAGGTTTTTTAATTTTGAGGAGGTGAAACCTGAAAGTCTTTTAAACGTTTCTTGATAACCGCTAGAAAGGTCAGCATAGTTTATTCTTTCAATAAACTGCGCCACTTTCTCAGGCTCATTAAGCTGCTCATATACTTCAGCTGTGCGAATGAGTATCACAGCTAGAAGCCGAGGATTTTTTTGTTCTAATAATAGTTCTTCGGTATGTCTATAATGTTCAAGCGCCAACTCATGTTTATCCATTAATTGGTAGGTTCTGGCCAAGTTAGAGTAAGCAATCACTTTTTTAGCGTCATGCTCTGTGTCTTTAATCCAATCGAGTGCAAGTTTGTAAAATTTAGCGGCACGCTCATAGTTTTGCCAAGTAAAAAAGATATGACCTTTATTTGTATGCAATTCAAGATGGAATATAGGATCGCCACGTTTGCCAAATTTGTTTTCAGCCAATAAAAGTAACTGGTAGGCTTTTTGTCTATCGCCAAACACATATTCTAAATTAGCAATTTCGACCATCCGCATCGGATCTTCAAAAATATGGTAAATTTTTTCTAGTTTAGAAATAGCCAATTGCGCATAGTGTTTCGCCTGTTTTCTCTTACCAAAATAAGCCAATGTTTTTGAGTAGTAATAATTAAGTTGCAGCTCGAAAACATCAGGCTTATTTTCAATTACTAAAAGCGGAACAATTGTTTGTTCTAACTTCTTAAACTCACGTTTGTCGTAATAATAATCGAGCTTATAAGAAGTAAGCTTAAACCAGGCTTTAGAATAAAGGGGCACAGCGTCACTTTGCTTTTTTAGCAAGGCTAAACAAGCTTGCTCATCTTTTTGAAGGCAATAAGACTCGTGATCACTAAAGTGCTCTGAAGCATTTGCAGTAAAAGAAGAAAATAAGAGAAAAAGGAGCAACAAAACAATCATAAACTTAGCATATCAGCTAACACAACAGCATTAGTCTAGACTAAGCAAAGTATAAAACTGATAAGAAAAAACTATTAAATATTTAATTCATTTACACGTCATTACAATAAAGAAACCCTAAAGAACTAACCAAAAACAAAAAGCTAATTCTTTATAACCAACCAAAGTCATACTCGTCAAATGAGTCAAGGTTAATTTGCTAGCGAACTATTTCATTTATTGCCAATAAGAAAAGTAAAAGATTGTAAACATGCACCTGCTTTTATTTCAAAAAAGTGCTTAAATAGCCGCCCTCTAATTACAGAGGCTATTGTTAATAAAAGGAAAATAACAATGTTTAATTATTCTAAAGTTGCGTTAGGTATCGCAGCATGTTTCACACTGTCTGGTTGTCTAGAAGTAGAAGATAACAATAACAACAATAACGATGCGCTAGTACAGCAACTAGAGCAGCAAAATCAAATCTTACAAAATCAGCTAGACTACACAAAACAACAAGCTGAAGCATGGAAGACGGCCATCACACTAGTAGGCTCAGTAGAGCTTGCAACTGAAGGTGATACACTTCCTAGCGATTTATCTGTTACTTTTTACTACAACGGCCAATGGCATGATGCAGTTTCTCTTGCTGCAGACGGTTCGTTTGAAGTATCTGAACTTCCAGCAAACACTGACTTTATAGCAAAGGTAAGCAGTGCATCAAATGCGATTGTTAAGCGTCATTTCTTCTTTAAAACACCAGCTAAAGATGACAAGTTTATTCAGAACTTACTCCCTTTAACTGTTGGCCAGCCTGAAACTATTGAGTTCACTGTTTTAGATGAAAAAACAAACTTACCGTTCAAAGAACTTCACTTAGAAGCGGACCTTGACGCAAGCAGCTATGGTTTTAGTACACTTAAACAAATTGCTGGTGACAATTTATCTAAAGCAACTCTCAATTCTGAAACAGGTATGTATGAGTTGGTAGTGCCTAAAGGCTTTAGCCTACCTCTAGAGCAAGATCGTGATCTAGATAATAATGGCACTGATGACGTTGATAAATTAGACGTTTATCGTACAAACGATTTAAGCAAAAGTAAGTTATTTTATTTAGACAAAGTACAGGCTGAAGAATTCAAGCTAGTACTAAACTTCATCAACAAAGATGGTGAAACCGTTAAGCCTGAGCATGTATTTGCGACGAATAATAGTTTTGGTCAAGCAAACTTTGTTTACGATGAGGCATTAAAGACACACTCTATTGATGCGAACTTTTATGACTCTCTGAGAATCAATATCCCAGCATTTTCAATCGAAGATACACTTTACTTTAGTAAAATTCTCTACATCGGTAATTATAACGCTCAAAAAGAGTCATATGATGTTTCCGGTGCAGTAAGTAACTATGGCAGCAATCATATTGCTTTGGAAGATAATGTACTGAGTGTTGTTGTTGTTCTGCAAGAAAATTCAGAAAAAGACATTTCATTAGACCTCGTTACTCGCACTGAGACATTAAACCAAGAGCAAGCATTCACTTATTTCTTTAATGCCCCTATTGCTATCAATGAAGAAGCAGTAGTCACAATACAACAAGAAAACGTATTAGTTGCTACTCCTGGTAATGCATCTAAGGATGATTCAATCGATCCAGGCACGACTTACTTTGAATATAAGAATGTTGAAGTCGAGTCAAGCAACTCTCTTAGCTTCAATGACACAGCATTAACTTTAAAGCCAAACGCAAAATTAGAAGAAGGCTATAACTACCGATTCAATTTAGAAAAGGTTGTTAATAAGAAATCAGGTGAATTAGAGTCAATAAATTACTCACATAATGAGACTATTGAAAGCTCAGAAACTTTCTCTGAAGATGCATTTGTGGCTGACAATATGAACTATCGCAAAGCTGGTAAGTTAATTATAACTACTAATTCAGCTGGAGAAGTGGCGGGTAATTATACTTCAAATGAAGGTTCGCCTTGTCTGCTGCTCAACAAAAAGTATAACGTTTTCTTCGAAAGCATTACACCAATAAGCGCTGTAGTTAATGGCGTTAGCACGACTTTAAGCGCTTCTAAAAATTGGGGGTATGATAACTATACTCTTCATCAGTTAGCTGATAATGAAGGTACAATTAACAAGTCTTGGTCTGTTCGCACTGGTGCAGCTCAAAATAATGGACTTTATATCGTATCTTGTTTCAACACGAGGGACACCAATGGCAACTACATCAGATTTGAAGACCATAGTGCTACCAATGAAAACAGCATTACTGTTGAAATTGAGTACTTTACTGATGAAAACGGTGAAAGAGAATACAAAACAGTTGAGAAGAAGCTTTACATCGACTAATTAGCTTTTTGATTCTGATATTTAAGCCGCGTAAATCGCGGCTTTTTTAATGGTACTATCTACTTTTTAAAATAATACAACTGCCCTTAGCAGAAGAGTCAACAGCTAAGTTCAAGCCATTCACCCCACATAAGCGCTCTACCAAAGACAAGCCAATGCCAAAGCCGCTGCTGTTTTTTGCTTTTACACCTTGCTGCTTAGCGTGTTGAAAATCAAAGCCACAGCCACTGTCTTTTATTTCAAACACACCGTTTCGGGCGTGAATTTTTATCCTGCCTTGCTCTGTATAGCGCACCGCATTTTGCACCAAATTTTCAATGATTATCTGCAAGCTTTGTGAGTCTGCATTTAATGTTGAACCCGGCTCTATCTCACACTCAATTTCGAGTTGCTTTGCGCTGATTTGCTCAGCGTAATTTAAAATACTTTGCTCAATGAGCGGCTCAACAAGTACCGACTGTTTAGTGAGTTGTGTTTCCCCCCGTGCAACGAGTAATAGACTCTCTACTGTCTTTTGCATATTCTCAGCTGCATTGTGAACACGCATAAATACGCCCCGCTGTTGAGTTGTGAGTTGCTTGTCTGCCTGTAGCAGCTCGCATGCACCTAAAATACTGGTGATCGGGGTTCTCAGCTCATGACTGGCATCTCGGGTAAACTGGAGCTCTCGCTCTACAAACTCAGACACTTCATTGAGTGCCTTTTCTAAACTATTAGCAAACGCACCGAGTTCGTTATTTGCAAACGGCGCAGCAAAGCCTTTTGGAAGGTGCTCAGGATCGCATGAATTAAGTAACTCACTGAGCTCGGTTAAGGGTTTTAAAGCGCGTTTAGAGAAGAAATATGCCAATAAGGCACTCAACAACAGCATGATTGCCGCCATGATACCTAACACAATAAGCGCAGGCTGCGTAAAGCCTCTCACAACCAATAGCTTACTCACTTCTGACACCAACAGCGCATCATCAAATTTTAATCGTTCAATATGATAGTGCAGGCCATTATCGCCAAATATCTCTTTCTCTTTGGGATACTGCTCAAGTGAGCGTTGGATTTTTTCGGGCAATGCTTGTCGGTTGTTATAAACCCTAAAATAATTTTTGCTGGGTGAACTATACTGCCCTGTTTCCTCGTAACTTTGCTCTAATCGATTCCGCTCTTCCATAACTTCGCGGTGGATAAATACATCTTCAACCGTGAACATAAAAATAAAGCTCATACCGACAAACAGGCCTGAGTTGATCAGGGTAAATAGCCCAAAATAGGCAACAAAGCGGCTTTTTATGGTGCGAAACATTAACTTTCTACCTTAAAAGCAAAGCCAACACCGTGCAAAGTCGCCAACATATCATAGGTAAACGGTTTATCGAGTTGCTTACGAATTTGATAAATATGCGAGCGAAGCGCATCTGACTCTGGCGGCTCTGCCCCCCATACCTTAGTCACCAGGTCACTGCGACTTAAAGGTTTTGGATGAGACTCAGCAATAGCCAATAAGATTTGATAATGTAAGTTCGATAAGGAGATGACATTTTGAGCACGTTCAACAGCTTGAGTCTGTCGGTTGATTTTCAGCTCGCCAATTTCGAGTACATGATCTGTCGCAACCCGATGGCGCATTGATAGAGCTTCAATGCGAACCAATAGCTCTGCCAGTGCGAAGGGTTTTGTCAGATAATCATCGGCACCTTGCTTAAAACCACTGAGCTTATCATCTAATGTGTCGCGTGCTGTCAGCATAATAATAGGAATATGACGGGTACTTTGTGCCCTTAACTGCAGGCAAACCTGTAAGCCATCAAGACCGGGTAACATGACATCTAATACGATGACATCAAAATAGCTATTAAGCGCCAGTTCAAGCCCTTGCGTGCCACTATAAGCAAAATCAACTTCATGACCTTGTGCCATCAAGTAATCCCCTATGTTGGCAGCAATATCAGTTTCATCCTCGACCACTAAAATTGATAATGCAGATGCCATATCTATTCCATTCTTATTCTTTTCAACCTAATGCGATACCTCGAGTATGCCATGACACACCGTGAAGGTAATGTGAAATTCACTTTCACATCGTTTTCACACCTAAGTCTCTAAGCTCATTGCATCTCATTAAAGGAGCAATTGATATGGTTAAGAAAATACTTTTAAGTTTATTGGCTGTTGTTTTAGTTCTTGTAGCTGCCGGATACTGGGCGTACAACCTAATAGACAGAGACGCTTTTAAGCATGACTTCAAAAATACTCAAAGGGCAGATCTGCCTTACATTACAGAGAATGTGCCTGAGCACAGAGGCAAAATATTAGCGGTGGTTACCAGCCACAGTGAACTTGGTAATACAGGCAAAACCGTTGGCTATGAATTAACTGAGTTGTCACGAGCATATTATGTATTTGAGGCCAATGGTTTTAGTGTCGATATCGCCAGCCCGCAAGGCGGCAAGCCACCACAAGTGCTTGATGGCGACGATATGAATCAATACGACTATGCGTTTTTAAACGATGCAGCGGCAAGTAAAAAGCTTGAACACACCTTTAAACTAAGTGAAGTAAATCCAGATGACTATCAAGCAGTGTATTTTGTCGGTGGTAAAGGCACCATGTTCGACTTTGTTGATAACCCTGATATCACTCGTCTTGTTGAGCATTTTTACAATAATAACAAGGCCATTGCCGCAGTTTGTCATGGACCTGCAGCCCTGATAGGCGCTAAGAACAGTCAAGGCGATTATATTGTTGCCAATAAAACCATCACTGCCTTTACCAACGATGAAGAATTACTGCTTATTCCAAATGCGCCAGAAGTTTTTGGTCAATTGCTACAAGATACACTAACCGAGCAAGGTGCAAAATTCAGTGAAGGCGCGATGTACCTTGATAATGTAAAAGTCGATGGCAACTTAATTACGGGGCAAAACCCTTGGTCTGTCTGGACTATGGCAGAAGCCACAATTAAGCAGTTAGGCTACACGCCAAAAACGCGCGAGATCACTGCAGAGGAGCACGCCGTCACCATTATGAACACATATCATCAGCATGGTTCTGAGCAAGCACTTGCCGTTGCAAAGTCTTTACTAAAAAAACAACAGCCGTACATGCGTAACCTAGTGTTTATACATTCGCTCATGGCATTTATGCAGTTTGATGTGATTGAAGGGGTAAGCCTATTGGTATTCGTACAGCAGTTGAAAAACTTAACCTGAACTCAGATTAACTAAAGTTTTTTGGCCGTATAGACTGCTTTTTACCGTAATAGTTTGTACACTTGCAGCATCAAAATTATCGACAAAAGAGAATCGTCATGACAATTGAGCGCAAGCACACAAAACAACGTATGAGCCGTATTGTGGTTCACAACAACACAGTTTATCTATGCGGCCAAGTATGTGCTGATGCCACACAAGGTATTAAAGAGCAAACGCAAACCATGCTAGACAAGGTTGATGCCCTACTTCTAGAAGCAGGCTCTGATCGCGAACATATGTTAAGTGCTACGGTATACATCAAAGATATGCAATATTTCGCCGAGATGAATGAAGTGTGGGATGCATGGGTACCTGAAGGCCACGCTCCTGCTCGCGCATGTGTTGAAGCTGCGATGGCGCGCCCTGAATTACTTGTTGAGGTATCAGTGGTTGCTGCGGTTAAAAACGCTTAACCTGTTAATCGTTCAAATGAGCAAAAATCTTTGTTTTTGCTCATTTAATTTTTCTAAATTCACTTAAATCACAATATTTGATGGACGCTTCAGTTGCTCAAAAACGTCATCAACGCGTTTTACACCTAAATCAAATTCTGCACGACTACTTGGCCCACCAATAGTAAAGCGTAAACCATTTAAAGTACTATCTGGCGGCTGTTTAGGGTTTTCAAACACGTCTAATGTACGCACTTCGACTTTGTTGGCTTTTAATTGCCCCGCCAAAGCATGCATATTCAATTCACTTGCCAATGGAATAAATACATTGAGCCCAGCAAATACCGCCGTCATATGATGTTTCTCGAAAATGGCTTTGAGCGCAGCGATACGATAGCGAATTTCATCAGCCAGTTTATCTTGGTTATAAGCAAACTCTTTGCTTTTTAGCGAGCGCATCAAAAGCTCGAAGTTCATCATAGACACCGCCCAACACTGGCTGTGAATTTGTTTTAATAAGGTTTGCTGCCACAGTACAGGCGCGAGCACATAGCCGGCTCGCAAGCCACCTGCAAAATACTTAGAAAAGCTCGCAATATAAAACACTCTATCAGGAGCTTGCTGCCAAAGCGGTAAGCGCCAATTACCCGGCAAGCAGTAATTCACATCATCTTCAAGAATAAAGAAGTTATAACGGCGACTCAGTGCTAACAGTTGCTGTAACTTCTCATCGCTATAGCGTACATTCGTCGGGTTTTGGCAGTTTGGGGTAATGTAAATGGCTTTCACCGAATGAGTTTTACATGCTTGCTCGAGTGCTTCTAAATCTAAGCCATCCTGCTGCACAGCAATACCCAAGGTATTTAAATTAAGCGCATCACAAGCATGATAAAAACCGGGATAACAAAGGCTTTCATGCACCACAAAATCATTGGGCTGACACACAGCAGCTAAACTTGCGTAAATCCCCTGCTGCGCCCCTTGGCAAAAAATCACCTCATGTTGCTCACATTCAAATCCTTTTTGCTGTAACCAGTTCTTAAAAAAGCGCTGATGATGTGGCAAACCGTTAAGCTTGTAAGTCATTAGCTCCTCTAACTCTACTGGATCATTGGCAAGAGATTGCATAGCTTTAGCCAACACTTGTTGCTGCCCCATCATAGGCTGCATGCTGGAAGCAAAATCTGTTTCAGAGGCAAACTCACTGACTTGCTCTTTGACCGCGACAAAAGTGCCCGCACCAAGTCGGGCTGTCACAACCGCCCTTTGCTCTAACAAAGCATAGGCCCGTGTCACCGTACCATGGGTGATCGACAGAAAATCAGCGAGCTGTCTCTGTGGCGGCAATTTCTGCCCAAAGAACAGTGCTTCTTCAGCGATCGCCTGTTCAATTAACTGTGCCAAAGCGCGGTACTTTGGATGAGCTTGCGAAAGTGTATTAAACCTATCTAGATCTGGCTGCCAAATTGTATTCATAACAATAAAATCATTGCTGCTTTTTAAGCATTATGACAATTAATAAGGCAAGTACAAAACAATTAATTGTATCAACACAATTTTCAGGAGTGTTTTACTATGAGTGCCGAGTTGCTTACTTTAATACCTGCCCTTATTTTATTTTGTTTCGCTGCTGCTTTTACACCGGGACCTAATAATATTCTACTGACTTATTCAGGCGCTAACTTTGGTGTTAAGCGCTCACTAAATCATGTCATTGGTATTCGCGTCGGCATGACCGCAATCCATATCATTATGCTATTTGGCTTAGGAAGTTTGTTCTTAGCCTTACCTGTGCTTCATGCCACTTTGCAAGTAGTGGCATCACTGTATATCGTTTATCTTGCGGTAAAAATTGCTCGCACCAGCACGCTTAAAAAGCAAGATTCGCTGCTTGTCGAGCCGATGAGTATTAAACAAGCGGCGCTGTTTCAAATCGTTAATCCCAAATCACTGACCATGATCATCTCAGTCTGTAGTGCACTGACCTTACCCGGCGACTTGTATTGGCACTCTGCCATTATGGGCTTAATCATTTTTAATATTGTCGGGATCTGCTGCGCGTTATTTTGGGTGACGACAGGCAAGTACATAAGCAAGTACTTACAATCACCTCAGAGTCTAAAGCGATTTAACCTGTTCATGGCGCTTTTATTACTTGGCTGTTTACCCTTAATCTTTATTGCATAGGAGGCGATGATGCAATTAGTTCACCAATTGACCCCATTACAATTTAAGAGCGTATTTAGTTTTTTGTCAGAGCGTAGCTATTGGAGTAAAGGCATAGACGAAACGCGACTAAAAAAGGCGATAGATCATTCTTTGTGTTTTGCGCTAGTTGATAGCAAGCAACTACTGGCTTTTTGCCGTGTAGTCACAGATCACGCTACCTTTGCCAATTTATTAGATGTGTTTGTACTTGAGCCCTATCGCGGCCAAGGATTAGGTAAGAAGCTGATTGATGCGGTAATGACTCATCCTGAGCTGCAAGGGTTAAGACGTTTTACGTTAGCCACCAAAGACGCCCATAGTTTGTATCAGCAATTCGGTTTTAGTGAATTAGCCAACCCAGACATTGCCATGGAGAAATATGTGGCTAACATCTACAGCCACTCACTTTAGATCATAAAATGAGTGGCTAAGTATAAGGATTTACTGCACTTTAAAGCTGCCAACAAGGGTGTATAGACCTTTACTCGAACTTGCGAGCTGAGTTTGGCAACTCGCAATTTCAGTACTGCCCTTAATTTGTTGCTCTACGGTTTGCTCTAATGAATGTAACACCTGATCGAGCTCTGCACTTGTTTGAGCCTGAGCACTCACCTGATCAGTGATCTCACCATTGGCGCTCACACATAAACCCACTTGCTGGGATATATCCGCAAAAGCAGAATTCAATTTATCTGAGTGTGACTCAAAAGTCTGCAATTGCTCGGTTGCATGCTGCATCATAGTCGATGCAGTTTCTGAGCTAGTTTGCAATTGCTCAATAATGGCTTGAATTTGATTGGTCGATGACTCACTGCGCGCAGCCAGTTGTCTTACTTCATCCGCAACCACGGCAAAACCACGACCATTTTCGCCCGCCCTAGCGGCCTCAATAGCTGCATTTAATGCCAGTAAATTAGTTTGCTCTGCCACAGATTTGATCACATTAAGCACTTCACTGATGTTATCCGACTCGTCTCTCAATTGACTCATCACACTATTCGCTTGCGAGAATTGTTCAGCAACAACAGCTAATTCTTGTTGATTATCTTTGATCATCAACTGCCCTTGGGCTGCCATATCATTGGCGGCACTAACCGCCTGCTGGGCATTATTGGCTTGTGACTGAATACTTTGTGCTGATGTAGCTAGTTCGCTCACTGCGCTCGCTGTAGTTTGCATGCTCTGCAACATAGTACGATTCATTTTGTCTGACTCTTGCGTTAAGCCATCAACATAGTTAATAGCCGCATCTAACTCTTGAGTCGATACCACAATTTGCTGCACCATCTCTTGTAAATGTGCAATGATTTGATTCACTGCCAAACCTACTCGAGCGGTTTCATCTTGCCCTTTCACTTCAATACGCTTGGTTAAGTCACCGTTGCCTGCCGCTATTTGCTCTAGAGCAAGTTGCACTAAAGTCAAAGGCTGACACAGTTTTTTGGTGATCACGCCAACTAGCACACTTAATATCACCATCAATAAAACTGACAGAGCAATTAACTGATAAACCGCCTGATTAACAGGTTCGTTCACCACTTGCTTTGGTACCAATAATGCCAAGTGCCAGCCCAAGTCGAACTCATCACTTTGCACTTTTAAAGTCGCTGCATAATAAGCCGTATCGTTATAAATAAGCGCCTGCAAAGTATCGGAGCGGGTATTGAAAAGATTTCTGAAGCCGGAATGATGTGCGCTGTTATCAAATTCCACAATTGATTGACTAAGTTTAAAGTTATGCTCCCCCGAAAAGTGGATCAAGCGCCCTTTAGCATCGGCTAATAGCGCAACGCCCTCACCTTGAAAGTTAAGCTTATCTACAAATTGACTAATGCTTGGTAGTAAAATATCCGCCCCACCGACGCCGAAAAACTCCCCCTGATGCACTACTGGAAAGTTTATTGCCGCATAATTCTGTTTAAACTCAGGATGTAGCAAAACCTCTGAGATCACGGTGTTTTGCGTACGCTTTATATCTTCCCACCAAGGGCGACCATATACCGAATAACCGTCTTTAGTGTATATGCCTTTTTCAAACATATATTCGCCAGTGAATGCAGAGCCAAAGAAAATCGATAACACCTCTTTGTCTGCCGAAGACTGCGCTGTCAATGCCGCGTTTAAATGCACTACATTGCTGTCTAGCTCTCCTTGCATTTGCCTTGCTTTGATTGCAGCAAGATTACTGGGCGCGCGAAATAAAGTATGCAGTGCAGTGATTTTGTTTTCAAAGAATTGCTCTATTTGCTCAGCACTGGCCTGCATTTGCGTATTAATTTGAGACTGCACCTGTGCACTTCTTTGTTCAGCTAAATAATTAGCAAGCGCAATCGTAACGAGCAAAAAGATCGCAAATATAGTGATAAAAATAGCAATAACGAGCTTTCGACTCATCGATTTAGCAGAATTAAATGACAGCATAATGACAAAAGATAATAACCTGTTAAAAATTGTATAATATATACATTTAAAATAAATAAAACAGGCTAAAAAAGGAACATATGATATCTATCTATTTTTAAATAAGATCTTTTTTGAAAAAATTGCAATAGAGATGATTGGAAGTGTATACAAAGAATAGAAATTGAGCAGGCCAGTTTTATTTTTAACGAAACTGATAGCCTGCTCTAATACGCTCTACCTTACTATGCTAATGCCTCAGCTCGTTTAGCCTGCTTCTTTGCGAAGCTTGCCAAATACGCTTTTCGCCACAAGGCTTCAAGCGGGCCTTGCTTGAATTGACGAAGATACCAATTAGCAAAAGCAAGCTGGAAAAGGATCATTCCCACAGCCATTGCTAAATAATCGGTCATCGACGCAGTTAAGTGAACCTCAGGGAAAACCCAACGAAGTAGAATTGCTAAAACGACCGATTGCATAATGTAAAGCGTAAACGCCATACGCCCTGGCGCTTTGAAGACTTCTATCCAACGGTGGTTGTTTTTAAGTAAGTAGATCACACCATGAATATAAAGAATTGACATAAAAATAGCTGAGATGCTCGCCAGCAAAGAGCTCACTTCACTGCCTACACTAAAGTAGCTCAAACGCATAAAAATATCTAAACCAGTTAAAGCGGCTGCAACCAATGCAATGGTTTTAAATTGGCTTGCTGTTAAACCTCGTTTGAAAAAGCCGCTGCGATAGAAATAAATACCCAAAAGCATTAAACCAGCGACTTGCCAAAACACCCATAATGGAGAGCTAATCACTAAGAATGCTGCAACTATGGCTTGTATTGTCACTTGATAACCATAATTACCCATCCAGCTGTTATATTCTTCCAAGAACGCCTCAGAACCACGCACCATCTCAGGCTCTAAACCTAAACCTGCGGCTAAAGAGGCCAATATACTAAATAGTACATTTATAACGGTCCCGATAATCAACCACTTCTTAGCTTTACGAAACAGATCACGGGTAGGTAATGTGAGCTTTTTAATGATAAACAATGCACACACTGCATACAGAAGTAAAATGTCACCGCCAAAAATAAATACGCCGTGAATGATACCGAAAATCATCAACCAATTAAGGCGAGATTTTAAGAAGTCTTGATAATTAAGCCCTTTCTTTTCGCAGCTTTTCATTTGAATGGCTAAACCAGCACCAAATAAGATACAGAACAGCGTTCTAAAGCGTCCATCAGCAAAAATAGCATTGAAGGTATCGACCCAAATATCGCTTTGAGGTGTGATGTCAAAAGGCACATAGCCCATACTCATAATGCCATGAAAGTAAATATTCATAAGCAATATGCCTAATATGGCAATGCCACGTAAAACATCAATAGATTGAATTCGCATGTTTTCCCTTACAAATTAGATATACCTAGTACCATCATATCGCTTAGCGCCTAAAATGGCACAGCTAAGTTGTAAAGATTTGTCAAAGATATAGAAACAAAAAACGCCCGAATATCAATAACACGGGCGTTTTCTAATTTTCTATATATGCCTTTTAACTTTCTTTTTTGTATTTACTCTTATCATCAAGAATAGCGACTAAAAATGCTGGTAAAAAGCTAATACTAAGCAGGGTCGAAACCAAAATACCGCTTAATACTATGATACCCACACCACGATATAGCTCAGTACCTTCACCTGGGATCAACACCAAAGGTGCTAAACCAAAGAGAGTGGTCGCCGTAGACATTAAGATGGGCTTAATGCGCTTTTCAACGGCTTTTCTAACTGCTTCAACCACAGGTAAACCATTATCGATAATAAAACGACGGGTTTGGTCAACAATCAAAATCGGGTTGTTCACCACAGTTCCAAGCAAGATTAAGAATCCTAACATGGTGATCATATCAAACGGTTGATGGAAGGTTTGCATACCTAAACTCGCAAGCCCAGAGTTTAAGCCATTCACCATCACAAGACCCAGTAAGCCACCCGCCATTCCTAGCGGCACAGTCGCTAAAATGAATAACGGATAACGCCAATGGGTGAATATCGCCACTAACAGTAAATAGCTCAGCACCAATGCAATCATAAAGTTACCAGATAAAGATGCTTTGGTTGCTTCGAGCTGATCGGCAGCACCGCTAATACTCACTTTAATGCCTTGGGCAATTTTGCCCTGCTGCCAAAGTGTTGGCAGTAGCTCGGTGCGTACCCTCTCTTCTGCAACTTCTAATGCCACATCTCTAGGCGGAATAATGTAAACCGTCACAGTTCGGTTACCGTCAACACGCCTTACTGAGTTACTGTTTTTGCTTTCAACCAAGTCAGCCAGTGCATTCAGCGGTAAGACTTCATCTTGTGGCGTCACAATTGGCATACTTTCAAGCTGCTCTAGCGTTTGTTTAGCACCTGCGCCACTGAATAAGAAAATATCCACTTTGTCGTCGTTTAAGATAAACTCATCAACAAACGCCCCATCACTCATTGCTGCTACGGCATAACCGAAGTCTCGACTGCTGATCCCAAGCTCCGCCAAACGATGCCAACGAGGCTGTATTTCTATCAAAGGTTGATCAAGGGTTAACGAGCCCGGGTTAGAATTGATCTGTGGGTTATCAAACACTTGATTTGCTTGCTCATAAACAGCTCCTGCTGCGCGATATAAGTCTTCAATGTCATTACCAGCAATGTCTACCGCAACGGCACGCGTACCACCATCATTACTAGAAATAATCGAACCGCGCGCCGAGAACGCCCGCATACCTTCATAACTTCTAAACTTGGTAGTGATGGCATCCATCATCTCATTGATATGAGCAGGATCGACTGGCGCACTTAAAAACCAAATACGACCAATTGATACTGACATTGAATAGTAAGCAAGTGGTGGCATATCTGTTTCACCATTGGCAAAAGCGGCACCATCCGCTTTTACGTGATCAGCAAAATAGGTTCTTAGTTCACTGCCAATGCGCTCCATTTCAGATAGGTTGTAATTAGGTGGGGCAATCATCATAGAGAAGGCTTTTGGCTCTTCCCCTTCTGGTAGATATTCGGCTGCTGGCATCAGGGTATAAGCAGCACCTAAAATCACTACAATAAATGACGCAGAGGCAATACGTGCTCGTTGTTTTGATTGAGTAAAGAATCTTGCGCATTTCAGCCAAACTTGACCGTAGGCCTTGCTGTGCTTAGCGCTTTCGCTAGCAACTTCTTGCTTATCTAAACGCGCTAAAGCAACTGGAACCACAAAAATGGCCACCAGCATTGAGGCAATAATTGCACCACAGATGGCAATCGCAATGTCTGAATACAGCTGCCCGGCTTCTTGTTGCACAAACAAGATGGGCGCAAATACCAGTACGGTTGTCGCAGTAGAAGCCAGTACAGCTGGCCAAACTTCTTTTACACCGCTAATGGCGGCTTGGCGCTTTCCTTTACCTTGTTTTTTGGCTTGAAAAATCGATTCAAGCACTACGATGGTGTTATCAACCGTCATACCAATCGCAAAAGCCACCCCCGCTAAAGAAATCACATTGATGGTGCGACCAAAACTCATTAAAGCTAAAAACGCAGCAATGGTACAAATCGGAATACCCAACACACCAATTAAGGTAGCGCGCCCTGAACGTAAGAAAAAATACATGACCAAAGTTGCCAGCAAGCCACCGAGGATCAAGTTAAACCACACATTTTCGAGAGAGCTTCTTACATACTGCACGTCATCACTCATAAGCGTCAGGCTCAAGCCGTTTTGTTTAAGCAACTGCTGATTTAATTCTTCAACAATTGGCAACATGTCGTCTTTAATCGCCAAAACATTGGAGCCACTTTCGCGACGTACCGACAGGCTCAATGTACGCTCACCTACATTATAAGACAGACTGCGTGTCTCAAAGTGATCTAAAGTCACCGTTGCCACATCTTTGAGGTAAATATTGGCGTTGTTTTCACTGCGAATAATCAGGTTTTCAAGTTCTGTAAGCTGCTCAAAGCGCCCAACTACGCGCAATAAATATCGGCTAGTGCCGCTTTCAATATCACCTGCAGAGGCATCTCGGTTACGATTACGAATGGCATTTCGAAGTTCACTTAAGCTGATGCCACGTTGAGCAAGTTGCTCAGCATCGACCTTTATTTGAATTTGTCTTTGCGCACCACCGCCCACTCTCACTTCAGACACACCAGAAACGCTTTCCATTCGCGGTCGAATAAAGTCTTCGGCAAAATCTCTTAATAAATCAACATCCAGATTAAGCGGGTTACCCGGCAGCGGTTTAAGCACAAAATACATAAATGCATTGCCCGAGAAAGAACTCGAAAACAACCTCGGTTGGTCAACGTTTTCGGGGTAACTCGGCACCTGACTTAAGGCATTATTTACCCGAATAAGCGCATCATTGGCATCGACCCCAAACGGAAATTCCAACTCAATTTCAGCACTGCCCATTCGCGCATAAGACACCATACGCTTTAAATTTGGTAAGCTTCTTAAATAGCGCTCTTGTTCAATTAAGATTTCTTTTTCAACATCTTGGGGGGTTGCGCCCGCCCAGCCTGTTTGCACAGTAATAGTACGCACTTCTAAATCAGGGATCATCTGCACGGGAATGTTTAACGCGCCAACCAACCCCAGAATACAACTGATTAATACAACTACGGTGACAAGCACACCGCGTTTGACTGCACCTTCAATCATAGGGCGTTACCTGCAACGCTTTTCACCGACACTTTTGCACCGCTTTGCAATAACTCAACACCCGCTTTGATGTATTGATGCGAGGCTGATGCCCCTTTTACTGCCACTCGTTCAGCTTGCTGCTGTATCACTTCAACAAATACGCGCTCAGCAGTATTGTTATTGACGGCAAAAATACTATAGCCACCATCTGGGTGGCGCTTTAAAGCAGACTTAGGTAACCACACCTGCGCATTGTCAGTGGTTGGTAATTGAACGGTCACTTGTGCCGAGCTGCCCATCACAAGACCACTATTTTCAGGTACTGTCACGAATACCTTAAAGGTACGATTTGTCTTATTTACTGAGGCAATAACACGCTCAACTTGGCTATTTATCACTGCCTTTTTATTATACTGATTGTGGATATTTGCTTGGATTGTATTTGCTTGCGATAACTGAGCAAAATATTGCTGAGGCGCGGCAAGCTCAATACGTAATTTATCATTTGAGATGAGGTTAAATACTTTGTCTTGCGTACCAATCCACTCGCCCACATCCACCATACGGTCTATAACCACGCCCGCAAATGGCGCTTTAATGTGATGACGAGTTAATAACTCTTGTTGTAGTGCAAGCTTGGCCTTAGCATTTTTTAGCTCGGCGTCTGCTTTACTGATATTGGCTTGTCGCTCAGCCAGTAACGTTTGTGCAACTAATTGGCGCTTTGACAGAGCTTTTAACTCTTGATGTAAACGCTGCGCTTCTTGTAATGCCACCTCAGCAATATTGAGCTCGGCGCTGGCTTGCTCAAATTGCAACTGCGCCAAGGTATCATCTAAAGAAAGTAGCAGTTGATCTCGTGTGACCACATCGCCCGCTTCAACATGAATGTTAGCCACAACACCTGATTGTTGACTCGCCAATTGCGCATTATGTACTGCACTGACCGACCCCGTTAATGTTAACCCAGCATCGACTGCTCGCTCGGGATAAACCACATCTACTTCAATCGACTCAGCTTTTACCGAATCACTATAAAAACCGACTGCCACCATGGTTACAAACCAAAGCACCGACAACTGCACACAACGCATAGCAAACCTCAAATGATAATTATTAGCAGTAATGTAATTCATTCTTATCCAATACTCAGCAATTTTGCGATAAGACTCTAATTATTATCTATTAACCTACAACTAGTTATGTCAAATTAATGTCTAAACGAACTGAGTTTTGATTTAATACTATTAAAGGGTTAACACTAGACGATGGATCACCTTCAAGCACATGAATATTTAATCTCCAAGCCCGAGACTACCGTTAGCCAACCTTTCGGTGAGGGAGTCGATGTCTATAAAGTGAAAGGAAAAATGTTCGCGACTTTATCACTGGGAAAGATGGGCAAAGGCGCTGAAGAAAACCCACATTGGTGGATGAATCTTAAGTGTGACCCCGATGAAGCTCATATATTAAGGGACATTTTCGATGCCGTTATCCCCGGCTATCACATGAATAAAAGACTTTGGAACACCATCATACTCGACGGCTCTATTCCACAAGGCGAAATAGAGCGCATGATAGATAACTCGTTTTTGTTAGTGGTCGAGAAAATGCCGAAGAAAGCACAAACTTCGATTTTATTGCAACTGTCACTTTGATTAAAACGCCTGTTCCATTAAGGTAACAGGCTCCATATGCTTAAAAGTGCTTATTGTGCAGTATCAAACATCAAATTACATTATTGACAGCAATGCCTTAACCGTTAAAACCTGTAATGGTGAAACGTTGACAATTCGTCCTAAAACTTGTCAGCTTTTACTTTTATTAATTCGTAATGCTGGTCAACCGGTAAATAAGCAAACGATTTTAGATGATGTATGGGGCGACTCAGTTGTTGCTGAGCAAGTCGTTTTCCAGTCAATCAATGAACTTCGACAGCTCTTTCAAAATGAAGATGTAATTAAGACTATTCCAAAACAAGGCTATGTTTGGCTCCCAACGGTGACAGAAAAGACCCCTAAGCAATCGTCACTCAATAGAAAAGCTGCATTTTTAACTGTTGCCTTATGTGCTTTTCTTTCCACTTTGTTTTTTGCGCTCACATCATTAAATCAAGCACCCAATGAACAGAGCAAGGTTCAAGGCTCTATTGTTATTTTGCCAACACAAAATCAAATTGAAGGGAACGATCACAGCTGGATTCGTTTAGGGTTAATGGACCAGGTCATACAGCGTTTACCCAATAATCAAGAGCATGGTGTATTACAGACCGATTATGTGCTGGAAGTGCTAGAGCGAGCAGGGGCGCCTTTGAATAATGCTCAACCTGAGCATATTAAACAGATATTTACCGTCTCTGGCGCTGTTCTGGTTGTCTCGTCAAAACTCTCCGGCTCACCGCATGATTATCAATTGAGTTATGCTCTGCATTATAAGAACACTCAACAAAAAGGCGTGCTATTTGGTCGTAACATTCAAGACGTGATCGATGAATTTAGCGATAAAGTGGCAGAGCAATTAGGCGAAGAAAGCTCCCTACAAGCCAACAACTATCATGCCGACTTTAATCATGAGATGTTAGGGGTGGCCATCGATCTAAAGCTTGAAGAAAACCACCTAGCTGCAAAACCTCTGCTTGAGAGTATCATAGCAAATGATCCTGAAAACCTGACTGCACAAAGAATTTTAGTCAGTACGCTATTTGCCCTAAAAGACTACTCTGCAGTAAAAAAACACCTGATGTTGGCTATTCCACTCGCGCAAAAGCTCAATGATAAAAATGAGTTAAGTCGCTTACATTATCTTAATGCCATTCACGCCATTATTGAGGGAGATGACGAACTAGCTAAACCAAGAGTTGAGCAAGCTTTGCAAGTAGCCCAAAGCAATAATGATTGGCTATTTATGGCCTACTCGAAAGATTTGTTGGCACGAATTGCTCAGCACCAAGGTGAATACGAATTAGCTAAAACGTATTACCTCGAAGCAAAAAAACATCACCAAGTTTTACGCTGCCCTGTTGGTGAAAGCAGTGTTTGGGCAAGCCTTGCTCTACTTGCCAAAAAGCAAAACAAACTCGATGAGTTCAACACTGCATTAAACAAAGCCAAGCAGATAGCTAAGAGTCGAGCGCTTACAAATCAACTAAAATACTTAAACACTCTAAATTATTAACAATAAAATCAATAACCTTAGATAATTTTAGAAAGCTTTAGTGGCTTTTATTACCTCATGTAAGCGACAAAGAGGTAATTCAAAAGGAGTCACTATGTCATTTTTTAATGCCCGAGTATTTATCGGCACCCTACTGTTTTTAGCCTTCATTGTGATGTTGGTTACCTCTGTATTACTTTACAGCCAACAGCACAGTGCAATAGTTGCGCTTATTCATACTCTAATAGGTGCAGCCATGATTTTGGTCGTCGTATGGCACTTATTTAAAAATTCAAAGCCCCTCTTTGCTTATTTAAACCCATTAAAGAAACATATGGGCAAAGTCAGTTTTGCCATGCCACTGGCCGTTTTATTGGTAGGTTATTTGTTGGCGTCACCCTTTTTCGCCCTACCACCTGCAATGCAAGCTTACACTTGGGGGCAAACCCTAAAAGCCGCAGATAAAGCCGACCAAGATAAAGAGCTAAAATATGTCGAACGTGTTATTACACCAGCAGAGGCAAGCGGACAAACGATTACCTTAGAGCTTAAAAAGGGCCCTTACTTTATGTGGCCACAGTATGCGTTTTGGTTAGAAACCTTAGACGGTGAATTTGTTCAGCCGCTCTATGTCACAGAGAAAATCGCCACTAATAATTTCACCAATAAAGTCTCTAAAGTAAACCCTGAACAAGTATTCAATGAACATTTACTGATCGGCGAAAATGCAATTGGTAGAGAGGCATTAACCGGTGGTGAAGATGCAAAATCAAAAGATACCCGCATGCGCCCAGAATCACTGCCAGTGTTTTTACATCAACTAGGTGTGCAAGCCAGTAATGGCTTCTACCTGCCAACCGATAATAAACTGGTTGTAGACGGCTTTAGTGGTGCAACCATGACAGATAATTTCATTTACTCAATTCAACTGCCGACCACTCTTACTGGCCAATACAGTATCCGTTTTGAGATAAACCATTCATTCGATTACAACACTTACTACAGTAGTGACCGATTCCCTGACGACCCTGTGTATTCAGGCGACGGCTATACAGCGCAACCCTCGCTTATTTATCAAGCCATCGTCGATTTTGACCAACCGAGTAAACTACAGCAAATGCAGCTTATCGGCCACGGTCACCATTCTGGTAAAGATGGCGATGTTCGAGCTGATCTCAGTAACTTCACCACCGCATTAGAGTTAGTTGACAGGATCTTAGTCTCTCACTCCCTATAACTGAAAAGCGCAGCCAACTGGCTGCGCAATCCGTTTATAATATTTAAGGTGCCGAGCACTTTACTGCTGTGCTTTTAAAGCGCGCATATCTGTGATTAATTCTTCCAGCTTTTTAAATTGTCTACCGTAAATGATGTCTAAGTCTAAACGATACAATGCTTCTGAGTATCGCACGACCAACAAAAACAGTACTGTGATAACCGCCCAAACATAACCTGGAATATCTAAAAATACATACTCTGTCGGATAATGCTTCAAAAGCAAAGCCATCACTTTATCACCTGCATTACTCGCTAGCCCTTGTGTCACCATACCGATGTAAAACAGCGGATAAAAAAATCGGTAGTATTTCGAGTAAGCATTTATTGAGTCTTTAAGCCAAGTATCAAAACTTTCTAAATACTCTAGACTGCTCTGCCCTTTCGATAAGTTATGCGATTTGGTGAGTTCTTTTCTCGCTATCAGCACAAGCGGTGCTAGCAATACACAGATATACACACCTAACCAAGGTGCACCGATTAAACTCATCACCACCAGCATGACTAAAGCCCCAATCACAATGGCTTTAATATTAACGGCAAACATATTTTGCAGTTTATCTACGATATTTTGCGACTTCCTATTATACAAGTCGTTCACTTTTGGTGCTGATAGCTCCCCCTCACTTACAAAACCTTGTTTCCACATTGCTTCAATAGACTTACTCATGTGTTCACTCCTGCGCCTGTATAAACTTGTTTAATCTTTCTTTAATACGCGTAATGCGTACGCCAATACTGTTTGTGTTAGCACCAATAATTTCGCCAATTTCAGCGTAAGATTTCTCTTCTAAATAAAGCAGGATCACCGCTCTATCTATCTCTGACAAATGCTTAATGGCGTTATAAAGCAGGTTAATATCATCAGAGCCAAATGCCTTGGCGTCGTCATGTACTTCATCAGGTAAAGCATCTGACACAAACTGCTGCTCGCCTTTTTTACGCTGTTTTAAATGGGTCAAACAAACATTTAAAGCCACCTTATAAATCCATGTTGACCATTTAGACTCAGCATTAAAATAGTCTCTACTGCGCCAAATTTGCAGGCACACCTCTTGGTAGTAATCTTCAAAATCTTCTTGGTTATGGGTGTATGCCCGACAAATTTTGATGATGATCCCCGCAAAAGGCAGTATTGATTGCTGATAAAAATCGCTTCCCATTCACCTCGTTCCATTTTGTATTTTTCTAGTTAGTTGCTAGCAGTTGGTATTTATTACAGCTTATGGGAAATTTTTTTTCGAAGGAAAGGTTTTGTAGAACTAATAAATCGCCAAGCCACTAAATCTAAAAGATGGCTTGGCTATAACAGGGCTAGAGTGATAATAATGTCGGTGAATTGGTCTGCGTTTGCTGTAAGCGTTGTTTGTAATCTTTTAACTCAGGAAAACGCTCAGCTAAATCGAAGCTCAACATTCTATCCCACCCTAGTATTACTGCGAGGTAATAATCAGCCAATGTTGGTAAGCAGCCCGCTAAAAATGGCTGTTGCTGAAGCTGCTGCTCAATCAATCCGAATAATTTCACTAACTCCTCTTCAGCATTAGCTTTTACCACCTCATGTTCATTGGCAAACCGCTCTGGCTGGAATACACGAGAAAAATGCCCATGTACCGTTGATGCAACAAAGTTTAACCACTTAAGTGCATCAGCGCCCTCAGCCGTTGCTAAGCCGGGGATCAAAGCAGCCTCAGGGTGCTTTTGCGATAAATGGATTAAGATCGCTTCACCTTGGGTTAAAATGTGCTCATCGGTTTTTAACACTGGCACTTTACCAAGTGGGTTTACTGCTAAAAACTGTTCACTAAATTGTTCATTCTGAAACAGGTCGATGATCTCAACATTATGCTCTACACCAATAATCTCTAGAGTAATTAACACGGCTGTAGAACAGGTAATAGGGCAATGATAAAGGGTATACATAATTCTTCCTTTTAATAAGTCGTTTAGCTTTAGGTTAATTTAGGATTAATTTACGACTTTTCTTGAGGAAAAAAATTACTACTTCTTGCATACCTTTTGTGCAAAAATGCACAGATGAACCTAGATGACGATTATCAATATATTCTTGCACTGGCTACTCATGGCAGCTTGTCGGCCGCGGCTAAACAGCTCAATGTGACGCACACAACGGTTGCCAGAAGAATTCAAGCATTTGAAACCCGGTTCAATGCGACCCTGTTTGAACGGGTTCCTAAAGGTTACCAATTAACTAAAATTGGCCGAGAAGTGCTGCCTGACATTGAAAGTTTGAAAAGCTTGCAAGGTCATATTGAGCGACGACTCGAAGGGCAAAACCAAAGCTTACAAGGAGAGGTAAGCATCGCCTTAACCCCTGAACTGGCGCATGATTACTTGCTTCCGCTACTTGATAAGTTTTATCAGAGCTTTCCACATATTCAGCTCAATTTAATGATGGGCACAAGTCAAAAAGACCTCAATGCCAGAGAAGCTGATATCGCGCTCAGGTTTACGCCTGAACCGACACAATCGGACTTAGTTGGCAAAAAACTGTTTGTATCTAATTGGGGCGTCTATGCCAGCGAGAGCTACTTAAAGCAGTCAAAAGAAGTCGATAACCTATTACTATGGCAGCTAGAATTTGATAAAGATTGGTATCAAGGCCACTTTGACAAAACTCAAATCATCGCTCGATTTGATAACTTAGCAGCATTGATTAGTGCAACAGATCAAGGATTAGGTATTGCCAAATTACCCTGTGGTTTGGCCGACCAATCTAAATACAAGAATTTGAGAAGACTCAATATCTCCTCGCCTCCATCTATTTGGAGTTTATGGCTGCTTTATCACTATGATTTGAAAGAAGCCGCCAAAATCATGGCTATTAAATCCTTTTTAATTGAACACTTTTCACAATTTAAACGAAGATTTTCAGGCGAAACAAGCCGTTATTATTAACGGCTTGAGCGATTAAAATTCTTCGCTCCAAACTAAAAGTCAATCCGTTCGCCTTGCCAGAGCCAGAAATTGGTCAATACTTAGGAATACTATTGCGCTATTCGACCCAAAGTTATGTGGCTACTCTCAAAAAAGATAATCCTCTTTGCTTCTCTATTGTTTCTCATATCTTGCAAAAACGACCCACCACAAACGTTACGTATCGCCATCAACCCTTGGCCGGGTTATGAAGTACTCCATTTAGCTCAAGAGAAAGGTTTTTTTGAACAAGTTGGACTTAATGTTGAGCTTGTCAGAGTTGCCTCATTAGCTGATACGCAAAGAGTTTATTTGAATAACAAGGTAGATGGCCTCACCAGCACCTTAATAGAAGCCATTCAGATTCAATCCTTTGCAGTAAGGCCGCTTACCATTGCGTTAATTACTGATTACTCGTTAGGCGGAGACGCAATTGTTGCTCACGAATCAATTACTAAAATTAAAGACTTAAAAGGCAAAACCATAGGTACTGAAGTATCTTCACTCGGTATTTATGTACTTCAAAGGGGCCTGCAAAAACATAATCTAAATTTAGATAACGTCACAATAAAAAATGTTGAGCAAATGTCTGGCATAAAGGAGATGAACAAAGGCGATATTTCGGCGTTCGTTACCTACCCTCCCATCTCAACGGAGTTATTAAAGAATCCCAATTACCATGTCATTTTTGACAGTAGCGAGATCCCAAAAGAAGTGGTTGATATTGTCAGCATCTCACAAAGTTACCTAAAACTGCACCCAAAAACATTAGAGAAGCTTTGGCAAGCTTGGCAGTTATCTTATGACTTTTTAAACACACACCGAGATGAAGCCTTGGCAATCATGGCGAAACATGAGGGTCTGACACTCGCAGAATTTTCAGAGGCTTTTGATAACCTTGAGATGCAAACAGGAGATACACAAGCAGAGTTAATTAATCAGGACTTTCTACATGAAGTAACTGAAAAAGTATGCCAAACCCTTTGGAGCATTAAATCAATCGATAAGCCATGTGGTTTTGTGCCAAGTATGTTTCATATGCCACTAGAACAAAGTAAATGATAAAAAACTCGCTTTATCTTAAATCGACCATACCTTTGCTTTTGCTTGGTATAAGCTCCTTTTTGCTTTTCACACGCTTTATTGCTGACGAATATCGATTACAACACGAGCGCTTTATTGATTCTTTGGTGGATAACGTGATCACCAGCATGAGTATCTCTGCAGAAGTCGATGCCTCTAGAGAAAATTTACAGCGCGTGCTTGCCGCATTATCGAGCAATAGCGCCATTCAAGATATTATGATCATTGCGCCTGAATCTCTTGATATTGTGGCATCTAAAAGACTATATATTCAAAAAAGAAGCTTACTTGACTCAGAAACACTAGGAAAGAAAGAGCTAGATGAGTTACTACAATATAAACACCAGTTAAATGACAAAGTTAGGGTGATTTATCACCATGATGAAAACTGGTATGCGTTGTCTTGGTTATACCTGGTTGACCCTGAAATAAGGAGATTACGCGCCTATTACTTTTGGATACATATAGACTCAACTCAACATGAAGAAAAGTTAAACCTGCAACTAGGCAGCTTCACGTTTAACTTTTTAATCATTATTTCTATTATGGTTGGCCTGTCGTTTTGGCTACTCAATTATTTTGTTACCAACCCCCTCACTAAAATTGGCGCGACCATTCGAAAAGGCCTACCCATCCCTAAAGAAATCATCAAACAACAAGGTGGCGATGTCATTGCGAGGGTTGCAACTTCTTATAATAAAGCCATTAAGCAAGCGCAAGAAAGAGCTGAGCAATTAGAAAAAACGCGTCACTACATTGATGGGATCACACAGCATGTTCCCGTACTCCTGACCTATGTCGATCGCGAACAAAAATACCGTTTTGCGAATAAACTCTACTGCCAGTTATTTAAGTTGAATGAACACGAAATCGTAGGAAACACCGTCAAATCGGTTCTACACGTTGATATTTATGACAGAATTCAAGATCACCTACTTAATGCTTTACAAGGCAATGAAACTGCATTTGAAATTGATGTCACAATTGGCGGCGTTAGAAAGTATCTGATCACCACCTACACCCCTGATTTTGCTCTTAATGGCGATGTTGAAGGGGTATTTGCCTGTATTGAGGATGTCACTGAGCTCAAAAATTCAGAAGAGCAATTGGCCAAGTACGCCTCAGATATGGAATTTAATAACTGGGCACTAGAAGAAGCCAAAGAACAAGCCGAGAATGCTTCAAAAGCCAAAGCTGACTTTTTAGCGACTATGAGTCATGAAATAAGAACGCCCATGAACGGCGTACTTGGTATGTTAGACTCTTTAAAAAGCACTCCATTAAACAAAGAACAAACTGAACAAGTGGATATCGCCAGCCGTAGTGCGCTTTCTTTAATGCGTATTATTAACGATATCTTAGACTTTTCTAAAATTGAATCTGGTAAATTAGAAATAGACATCAATGAGTTTGATGTCGTGAAGTTAATCAAAGAGACTGCGACTTCGTTTGCCAAGCAGACCCATGAAAAGAATATCGCACTCATTTTAGATATTGATGAAATAACTCTACCGATCATCTCTTCTGATTCTGTCAGAATAAAGCAAATACTCACTAATTTAATCGGGAATGCTGTCAAATTTACAGAGTCTGGTGAAATTATTGTCAAAGCTAAGTATGTATACTCGAAAGATCATCACGCACCCGAAATAAAACTCCAAGTATCAGATACAGGGATAGGCATACCCGAGGATAAATGTGACTTAATTTTCGAACATTTTTCACAGGCAGATACATCCACGACAAGACAATTTGGCGGAACAGGATTAGGGCTCAGTATAGTCAGTAAGCTTTGCGAGTTATTAGGCGGTGAAATAGCCGTAAAAAGTAAACTAGGGTTGGGCAGTACTTTTATCGTTACCTTGCCCCTCTCAAGTAAACACTCAGAGAATCAGCAATTACAGCATTCTATATTCCATGATTTAACAGCAAAACATTTCCACTTTGTGGACATTAATTCGAGCTTCTTAAATGTATGTGAGCGAACTTTAAGTAAGTTTGATATTGCCATGCATAAACATAAAAACATTACTTTGCTTGAAGAAGACATTAAAAAGCTCAATGAGGAGCAATTATCTTCACACTTTTATGTACTAAACTGGTCAACAGAATATGGCCATGATATCGACCGGTTTGTCTCTTCACACATCGCTAATACCGTCACCCTATTGCCTTTTAATATCTCGATTGATGGTCACTTTAAACAAGCTGATGTGCAACAAGTTAAATACTGTAAAGCCCCCTGTACTCTACTCGATATCGTGCATAAGCTAGTGCAAACCGAGGATAGTCATACCACTCAAAACTCGACTACTCAAACGAAAGATCAAGCAACCCTGTTTAAACATGTCCTCGTAGTGGAAGATATGCCAATTAACCAAATCGTCGTTACACAGATGCTAAACGGTGCCGTCGAACAACTTGATTTTGCAAATAATGGTCTAGAAGCGCTCACTAAATTAAAAGAGCATGAAGATAACTACTATGAGTTAGTCTTGATGGACTGTTTAATGCCCGTGATGGATGGCTACGAGGCAACACGAAGAATTAGAAAACGCGAAGCGGGTGAGAACAATCAATATATTCCAATTATCGCCATGACAGCTAACGCCATGAACGGCGACAAAGAAAAGTGTTTTGACGCGGGCATGGACGAATATATTAGTAAGCCACTGATCAAAGAGGACCTTATCGCATTATTAGAACGATTTTCTCTTTAGTGTTTGATTGAGCTGAAACTAAAAAGTCTTTATCATCAAGTTTCTCGGTTGTTATTAATAATGTTAATAACAAAACCTAAAGCACGTCACTTTGGTAGGCAAGCTTGTAGCTTCCGTATTCACACAAAAACAGATTAAATCAGCAGCATGTCAAAAATTAAATTTATTCCCTATCAACTAGTTCCTGCAAGCTTTAACCCTTGGCGAGACATCTTTTTAGACGTTGCACAAGCTGTGATTACAGAGTTAGCTCACCCTGATTTTGAGTTTTTACACTTTGGTTCAAGCTCTTTTAAAGTGGCAGGTAAAGGCATTATTGATATTTCAATATTATATAAAGCAGGTCAGCTAACTGAAGCGGTCGAACATTTAAAGAGTTTTGGATTTAGCGACCAACACAGTAATAAACCATTTCCTGAAAGTCGCCCTCGCAAAGACATTGCTGTGAGATTTAAAGGAGAAACCTTTCAAGTTCACGCACATGTCATCGAATTAGGCAGCGAAGAGCATTTAAAGCAAGTTAACTTTAAGACGCACATGCTTAATAACCCAGATGCGCGCGCCCAGTACGAAGTGACAAAACAGCAGGCTATTGCCGATGGGCTAACTGTACAAGATGACTACGGCAAAGCTAAGTCACCGTTTGTGAAAGGTGTTTTACAAGAGATGGCAAAACCATAATTTAACCTGAGCTTTGGTTAAGAGATTTACTAACGTATTGATATTGAAATGATAAGTGATTTTTAAAGTCTGCAGCCGGAGACTTTTAGCGATAACTAGGCGAATTTACGCGACAATAGCAGGCCTATTGCAAGTAAGTTCAACGCAGTTAACGTTGAAAGTAGCCGCTGGAGATAGATTTATTATCCAGAGCTCAGGTTAATGTATTAATACGATTCATATTGTTATTATTTTCGGTATAGCGCTTTTCTCGCGTTCAAAACACATAGGGATTAATTTGTGAAAACACTCAAATTTTGTGCTGTTGCTGCTTTTTTATGCTCTGCATTAAGCGTATCAGCTCAACCAAGCACACCAATCAAAGTCATCGAAAACAATAACGCACAATTTAAATCAGATTCTATGCTGAGTCGCCACGAAGGCTACACGCTCGTTAATTATATTGTTAAAGCCGATGGTTCATTAGGTGAAGTGACCGTTTTATTCAACTCTGAAGTAAAGCCGACGACTGAAAAAGCCAAGAAATACTTAAGCAATCTAGAGTTCGAAGCAGCTACCTACAATGGCAAAGCTCATGATGCAGCACGCTTTTTCTCTTATACCTACTCAACAGCGCCTACTACAAACTCAAACAATAACCGTGCTTCTAAAGGGTTTGTTAGCGATTATGATTTTATTGATAAACTGATTAAAACTCAGCAACTGGAAAAGGCACACGAACACTTTGAAGAGCTACTAAGTCACACTAAAAATCTCAATGAACAAGCGCTTTTTGCCTGGCTGAAGTCTCAATATTTTTATGCACTACAAGATTGGCATAACTATGAAAAACAGTTACAGCATGCTTATTTTTTACGTAAGCATTTGCCAAAAGAGTTTGCCGTACCTTGTATTCAAAACCTGATGCAGCTGTATCTTTATCAACAAGACTTCTTAAATGCCAAACGCGCTTTACTAGCACTCAAGCATGTACCGGGCGTAAATATTTCAGAGCAAGCACAACAAAAAGCGATGGCAGACATTGCTGGGCTTTACCAACAAACTCCGTCGATTACCCAAAGTATTAAGCTAGATAAAAATACCCCAAAGAGCATAGGTGTTTCTCGTAGTGAAGTGACATTAAAAGGTGAAGGTCAGGCCCAACTTAGATGTGATGCTTATCTAGAGCCTCGTATAACACTGCCGACAAGTATTACAGCTAAACCAAGTTATGGTCGCTGTAACCTTATCCTAAGCAGTAGCCAAAATTCAGATGTAAGCATTACACAAACCGGTAAGGCCGTTGTTCGCTTTTAAGCTTTGAACGGTATTAGCTTTGAACGGTATTAGCTTTGAACAATTTAGATTTTAGCTAGCAACTTAAACATTTACAGAGAGCCACTCGTCATGTGGCTCTTTTTTGTTCTAATCAAACAAAGTAAAATCGCAGGGCTAATTTGCAAGGAGCATAATTTTCAATGAAAACAATCACCTTAATCACTTTATGTTTATTATGCCTGCTAGGCTGTGCAAGACAAACCGATAATCTGCAAGAATCGCTTACTTTAAAAATGCAAAGTAATGCCGAGGCGCATGGCTTATTGGCGCAAGCGGTATTAGTTAAGCACAATAATAATCTGCTGTTTGCTCACGCTATGGGTGATTCGGATATATCTCGCGCTGATCCAGTGACTAAAGACAGCGTTTTTCCTATTTTCTCAGTCAGTAAACTGTTCGCTAGCACCTTGCTATTTCAGCTTGTAGAACAAAACAAAATCAATTTAAACGCCCCTATCAACCAGTACCTTGATGGCCTACCTCAAGCTTGGCAACCTATACCCGTTGCCCATTTTTTAAATCACAGTACTGGGTTACCTGAGTATTTTGAATATGATGACAAGCAAGTCTTTGCACCAAAAAGTATTAATGCTGCTATTCAATCTCTAAACAATACACCATTGCTATTTAAGCCAAATAGCGCCATTCGTTATACTCAAACAAATTATATAGTGATTAAATTACTGCTAGAAAAAATCACTAAACAGCCTTATTCAAAACTAGTTCAAACGCGAATTTTAACGCCATTAAAAATGCATAACACATTTATCAAGGGAATGAATACGTCGCTTCAATCTGTGACGGCTTATTTACCAAATAGCGGTGATGCGTTACAGGTAAATCCATATACATTTCCAAGCTATGCAAATATACATTCTGATGCGTATTCAAATATTCACGACCTAAGTGTTTTTCTTTCAGCATTAATCAATGGCAAGCTGGTTGATCAATCACTGCTTAAAAGTCTCTGGCAACCAACACAGTTAGAAGATGGTTCAAAAAACTATTTCGCCTCAAGCTGGGAATATGAAGACGTTGGTAATTGGCATGCGGTTGGTCATGATGGCGGAGGTGTTCTGAGAGTAAAATTGCTCTTCAAAGAAAACATGACTGACAGCATCATTGTTATCTACTTAACCAATGGTAATTTGGATGGCGTTTGGAGCCGCACACTTGTCAACACAATCGAAAGTAATGTGCTTCCAGATCGTTACTCTAAATTTGCATCATGGTTAGGTGGACTGTTTGATTAAACAAGGCCTGTTCGATTAAACAAAATCTATAATTTTATCTAGATTTTTCCTAGCGGTGTGATTGCCTGTACCTCAAGAGAAAATTTACCCGCTTGCTTTTCACTGATCATAAAGCCAAGAGATCTAACATCATCAAAATTGAGTTGATAGTCAGCGTAAAAAGCACGACCACGATACATAAGCGTAAAGTCGTCTTCTGTGACAACGTGTGTTTGTGTTTTATTTGCTGTGGCTTGAAATTTATAAACAAAGGCTGGGCCGTCAAGATATTGGTCAACTCTTAGCCTAAGCTGGTACTGCTTTCCATCACCTTTTACAACAACACTTAACTGTTCAGCGTTTTTATTTTCTAAATTAAATGGCGCACGAACAGAAGCAAAACCGCCATTATTGCGCAAAGACACATCGCCTTTAAATTCAACAGAGTGCGCACCAACAACTAAACGACTTTCAGAAAGACCACCCATTACGGTGTCATTAACCATAAACCAATCAAGTAAAGTCAGTTTAGTTTCTGCCAATACTGAAGACGACGCCATTAAAATTACTCCAAACAACACAGGTTTAAAACACATAACAATTCGCACTTTATTGAATATAACTTTCAGTACGACCCAAGTAAGCATTCAGATTGCATTTACATATTAAACACAGGCTCCCTAACCCGTTAAGTTTGCTTACATTAAAACCATAGAGTGTTTTGATAAACCTGCTAAAATCTCGCAAAAATGATAATAAGGAAATCTAATGAAGAAGTTAGCATTACTCTTCTCTTTAGCGACATTAGCAGGCTGTTCGGTCAGCAACCAGGTTGAAACCCTCATTCCAGAAAACGCAGTAGTCAAAAACAAGACCACAGAAGGCTATACCGACCGTTTCAAAAATATTTACGATGACTTTAAAGAGTATCCTGTCACCTGTGATGAAAATTGCTACCCTCCGAGTCCTGTCATTGAATGTAGTGCTGAAATGCAAAATTGCGCTTACACAGGCAGCAACCCAGAAATAGCCATTAGCACCGGATTCTCAGTACAGTGGCTCGGTCATGCTAGCTTCAAAATTAACACATCAAATGGTCAACAGTTTTTGTTAGACCCGGTTTCTGATGACTTTGACTGGCCCGTCAATTGGGCGTTTAGCCTAGTTTCTGATATTAGTCGTACACCCAATACTACACTCACACAAAGTCAGCTGGCTGAAACTGACGCCATCATGTACTCGCATATTCATTATGATCATTTCAAAAAAGACGATCTTTCACTCATAGGTAAAAATAATGAATTTTTAACGCCGCTTGGATTCGCTGATCACTTCCCTAATGACGGTTATAAAATCACAGAGATGGCTTGGTATTCGAGTAAGCAAGTGGGTGAAGTAAATATTCACTTTGTTCCTGCGAATCACTTCAGCAGCCGTATTATGGTGCCTTTTATTCATGAAGATAACGACGCCACGCTCTGGGGCGGTTGGGTGTTAGAGCACCAAGGTAAGAAGTTATTTTTTGCCGGTGACACAGGCTATTCACCTCACTTCAAAGACATTGCTAATAAATATGGGGATATGGATGTGTGTTTAATTCCTATTGCCTCTTATCATAGTGAAGAGCACCCTAAATGGTATCGAAAAGTGCACACCACACCAGAAGATGCACTTATCGCAGCTGCCGACTTAAATTGTAAAGTGATGATCCCATGGGGTTATGGTAATTCATCATGGCAAATGGGTGATAAAACATCGCACTCGGCACTATTTCGTTTAATGCACATGTATAAGAAGATGAATTCAAACATTCCGCTGCATGTGTTGAATGAAGGTGAGTCAGTTAAGTTATAAAACAAGAAAAGCCCAAGTAAATTAGCTTGGGCTTTCTATTTTCTTACATTCTTTTATGCTAACGCTAAGTTCGTCTTATCTTTTAATCAAGTAAGTTATCTTCTAAACGCTCTAACAGCTCAGCTTCACTGGTTTTGCGAGTCACAATGGTGCTTGCCGATTGAATATGTAACTTGCGTAAAATCGCTTGAGTCGCAGTCTTATTTGCTTGTTCTAAACGCTCAGCCAATAAATGGGCTTTGGCTTGGTTATAATTTGGTGCATGCACAATAAACTGCCCGGTATGCCAAGCTATAATTAATTGGTCGTCTTCAAGCTCTTGATTTAAAAGGTACAAAAGTTCGATCACAATATGCTCTACGGTGATAAAGCCCAACTTGTTGCGAATTTCATCAAGCCCAAATACCGATATTAGAATAAAACCATGTTGTGGTTTATCTTCCTGCGCAATCTGCTCAAGCACCGCAAAAAGGGCTCGACGATTAGCGATATGTGTAACTGGCTCAGTCAAAGACTGCTCTTCAAGATACTTACTTAAAAGTTTTATATCATGCCAACGACGATAACTGAAATAGGCAAAGGCCAATACCCCAAAAAGTAATGAAGGCACTATCTCATCTAACTCATAATGCTCATATTTCCTTGAATACTGGTAAATCCACTCCAAAAAATCAAACTGGTGGGAAATGATAAAACCAAGCAATACCACTATGAGTACAACAACAACATCAAATTTAGCCCTACGGCGCAGGTTTGCTTTTAATTCACTCAACAATGCTTACGTTCTTTTTACCTACTTTAACTACAAGAAATTGTAACATAGAGTGATTTTTTTGTTTTAGTCAAAAATAATCTATTCTTTACCAAATCAAAATAAACAATAAAAACAAGATACCCGATACCGACTGCGCCTTATTCAGTAAAAGCGCTCATACTCGTTAGCAGATCAAATTATAAAAAGTGAGATGGCTTCACGGGTTAAACCATCTCACTTTGCTTGAAAGAGCCTTGCAGCTCTTATTTAAGAATATTTCTTATTTTTACTGCATAAAAAGGCGCTGCATTTTTTTACCCAACTCAACATGCGTATGCAGACCATTAAACTGCTTAGACAAAGCTTCAGGCCCTAGAACAAACACACCTACTGGCGTATGCGTGTGTGTGCCCGTTGACCAGACGATATTTTGTTTACTCGACAGTGCTCTACCAATTAAATTGAGTGGGCGCTCAGTTAAATACACATAAAACGGCGCAAAGTCATTTATTTTACTGGCTGTTTTTAAGCCTAGAGACTTATGACCCCGTTGGTAAAATGCGTTCTTTTGCTCAGCTAAAATTTGCTTAGCGTCATCTTTGTTAATTTCAAACTCGCTATACTTATTGACTGTTTTTACGAGCTTTTCTGGTGCGGGTTTAAACGCGTTACCTTTGGCTTCATACCAAATATCACCATAGCTTTTTTGCTGAGCATATAACTTATCTAAAATACTCAACTCACCGAAATTAAAGTTTGGCTTATAAACATCCTGTTGATGATTATTTAGCTGTTCAGCTTTTGGTAAATCTGCACCGCTGTAGCTAAAGCCAAAACCGCCGGTTTCGTGATCTGCGGTGACGATGACTAAAGTGTCGTCTCGGTCTTTTGCCCACTCCAATACGGTATTCACTGCATTATCGAATTTGATCATTTCGTGCAATAACGTGCCTGCATCATTGTTATGTCCAGCCCAATCAATCTGACCTCCTTCGACCATTAAGAAAAAACCTTTGTCGTTTTTCGATAAGGTATTGATAGCGGTTTGTGTCATATCACTCAGGCTAGGTTCGTTGCTTACGCGACCATGGGAGGTATCAACGCCGTTGGCCATTGCACTATTGGCAAATAACCCCAGTAACTTTGTGCCTTGCGCTTGCTGTAATTGCGATTTATTAAACGCAAGTTCATAGCCTTTACTGCTTGCTTCAGCCAATAAGTTTTTATCGTCTCGACGCTTTGATTTCAGCGAAACCGTACTTGCCTTTAGCTTGGCTTCAAAACCCTCGGGATTGTCAGACAATGCGTATTTTTTGGGCACAAAATGGCGCAAACCGCCCGATAACATGACATCAACCACCCCAGATTGGATCATCTGCTCAGCAATCTCATTTTCCATTGAACGATGAATAAGGTGTGCAGCAAATGACGCAGGTGTTGCATGGGTTAAACGGGTGTCTGACACCAGCCCTGTGGATTTACCCAGCCCTTTGGCTCTTTCTAGAATCGTCGGCACTTTATGCCCCGAACGATTTAAACCTATCATTTCACTGCCCGCGGCAACACCTGTTGCCAACTGGGTTGCGGAGCAAGCAGAATCTACCACCAGCTTATCTGCAGGCCCATGCAGTGACAGCCCAGTGACGCCTTGGTTTGCCAACTTAGCAATGGCGCTATTGTCACCTCGGTAAATCGAGTTCGGTGCGCGAGTCGCATACTCTTCTAACAACCCCACTTGTTGCGGACCCATACCATCGCCAATCATTAAAATGATGTTTTTGATTTTTGATGGCGTATTTGTATCTGGCTGCACTGTATTTTCTGAGGTTTTTAGTAACGAACATGCCGATAAGCTTGAGATAAATATAAGGGCACAACTTAGTGCCCTAACTGGTTTTCTAACTAACATATCACCGTTTTCCTTGGTGTTATTTAAACTGTAACGCTGACAGCGGCATGCTTTGTTTGTGAGTCACATCGCCATTGATATCTTTTAACCCAAACTCAATATTTGGATCTGCTTGCTGCCAATCTATTTCAATAAAACCATAATTCACATCCGATGTGGATTCTCCCACTCTGTGCTTATTGGGGCTCACATCTTTCCATTTTTGTGTAAGTCCTGAGCTGGTTACTTCCCACAATGGATAGTTTTGTTTAGCTTGATACTTTGACAACTCACCCCAGTGAGTGTCGCCACTTATCATAATCACCCCACCAATTTTATGCTTTTCAATAAAGTCGAATAGTCGCTGTCTGTCTGCCGGAAAGTTCGCCCAGCTCTCCCAGCCCGTAAAATCAGGAATAAGCTGTAGGCTTGAAGCAATGACTTTCACTTTCGCTGGCTTTAATAGCTCTTGTTCTAGCCATTGCCACTGCGCTTCACCCAGCATAGAAGTAGCCTCATCAACAGGGCGATAAGGCCCGACATTGTTAAAGAAGCTATTTAACCAATAACGAAATTCACCAATCGAACTGAGCGCGGGACGATTCCAGCGCAGGTCTGGCATGATCACCTGCACACGCTGTGATTCTTCACCATACATATACGACGTATAAATACCTGAGTCTCTGGTGCGGCGCGGGCTGCCTTTCGGCTCTTGCCAAAAATCTAGCATAATTTTTCGAGATGCTTCTTTAAACGGGTACTCTTTGCCCGCATCGTTTTCGCCGTAATCATGATCATCCCACATGGCTATCACAGGCGTATTTGCGCGTAGCTGAGCAAAACCCGGTTTAATACCTAACTTATGGTACTTTGATTTAAGCACCGTCATGTTTTCAGTATCACCGTAAACGTTGTCGCCTAAAAACACGAATAAGTCAGCTTGTTCTTTGTTGATGGCATTGAAGATCGGAATATCTTTATCTTGGTGACTGCAAGAGCCAAATAAAATTTTATCGACCTGTGAATTAGCCATCACATTGGCCGAAAAGCCGCTCAATGCCACTAAGGCAGTTGCTAGTGTTTGTTTTAAATTCATAGCTTGATGATCTCTTTAATTGCCTTGCCTGCTTGCGGATTAAACTGTTGTGGATTTTCTCCCAAGATGGTCAATGCCGTTGCCGCAATTTGATCTTGTTTAAATTCTTTGTGCCTTTTTAATTCGCCAAGTGGTTTTATATCAGGCCCGATGGCTGCCATCCAAATTTCATCGGCCCCTATAATGCCTTGCTGAAAATGACTGAGCTTTTTCATATAGCCCGATACCGCTTTTTTAGAAGCATGATGTTGCCAATCATCGGCGTTATAGCCACGGCCATGATCTGTCACTATCAGTAAAGTGGTGTTGTTTCTATAGCCCGGTGTCGACTGAATGGTGTGCCATAAATCTTCAAGATAGGCATCGGTGCGTTTGGTGGCGTGTAAATACCTGTCGTAATGGCCTTCATGGGCAAAATCATCGGTTTCTCCCAACGAAATCACCATGGCTTTTGGCTGAATATGGGTTAAATAGTCCTTGGCAAAGCGATAAGTGAAACTATCTGTTCTGACATTTTGCCAAGGGCTTGGGGTTTGCGCCTGAAGTTCGTTTAACAACGCCATCTCGGCTGATTGCGGTTGAATATGGTAACTATCGAATGTGGCGTTGACATATAAGCCACTGCGCTGCTCATTGAAAATATACGGAAACGCATCCCAACTGCCAAACGCCGCAAGTTTTTGATCGTATTCAGGCTTGTTATTAAGCCACTCCAAAAAGGTCACATTTTTATTATTCTCAAGGGCATTGCTATCAATGTCTGGATCAGCCTGACCTGTTAGTATTTCGTTATACCCCGGATATGAAAAGTACCAGTCATTAGCAACCGACATTTTAGAACCCAATTCTCGGTTACCCACAACCACGCCTTGTTTGGCGATGGTTTGCCATAAAAACGGCATTAGTTTTTCGCGGCGAGTTTGCGCATTATCATCCCAAAAGGCCTGCTTTAATTGCGCCGGATTTTTTACAAAGTCTTTATGCTCAATCAACTTGCTATCCGCGCCCGAAAACACTTCTTGCCAACGTAGCCCATCTATCGTGACGACCACCACATTACTTGCCGCAAAGGTTACAGATGAACACAGCGTTGCCGCGGCTAAAATCAGTTTTTTCATTGTCTACTCGCATGATTTAAGCAAAAAGAGCCTTTATCACATTCGTAAATGAAATAAGGCTCTGTGTTGTTAACTAATTTTTGTTATTTAAAAAAAGATCAGCACGTCCTGTACTACTCAATTTGGAGATTAAAAGCGTGTTTGGAAGTTCAACGCTGCAGTACGAGGTGCGCCGATCCAGCCTCCCCAACCACCTGCTACGCCGCCCATGTAGCTCTTATCGAATAGGTTATTGACCGTAAAGCGGATTGATGCACCTTTTAGGGCGCTATCGAAGTTTTCTAAATCAACGCCTACGTATAAGTCACTCACCGCGTATGCATCGATGCGCTGAGTATTGGCTGAATCCATCCAGCGCTCACCTAGCCATTTTGTCGAAACACCCGCAGAGTAAGCTTCTGATTGCCAATCAAGCGATAACACTGCCATGTCTTCTACTGAGCCAAATACCGTATTACCTGCAGCGATGCCAACAGTACCATCCGTATATTCTGAGCTGTTGCTGGTGTAAGACATATACACAGATAGCTCTTGGCTTGGGTAGTAAGTTAATGAGGCTTCCACACCCGATGACTCGATACCACCGGTATTGATGTAGCTACCGTTTGTGCCAACCAAGTAGTCGTTGCCTGAGTCAGAGCCCGGCGCAATAAAGGTGAGGCGGTTTTGGAAGTCGATACTGTATAGGGTAATGCTGGCGTTAAAATCTTGATTGTCGTAACGCACACCAAAGTCCATGTTTTCAGCCGTTTCAGCTTCAACGTTATCTAGTGCTGATGCATCTGCTTCTAACACTTGGTCTTTAATCGCCGCAAAGTTTTCAGCATAGCCTGCGAATACTTCTAGGCCATCTACTGGGGTGTACCACACCGCACCTGCTGACAATAAGACATCTGAATCTGAGTTCACCGCTTTCGTGGTGCCTGTGTAAGTGTCTTTACTATCTAAATCAACAAGGTACTTTTTAAGACCTGCACGTACTGTGACACTTTCCATCTCGAATGAATCTTCAAGATAAAGCATGGTGGTTTCTACAGGGTAAGTACGGTCGTATTGGATCCAATAAGGTGTATGGTCAAACTCATAGCTGCTCTTAGAGTCAATGATTTTGTGCCAATCACGGTATTCTGAACGCTCATAGTCTTCATACCAAATACCCGCGCGAACCACATTGGTGTTATCGCCGATTTGCTTTTCCCACGTTAGATCTGCGTTAATACCAAATCTATCTTTTTGATAGTGTGTATTACGGTAAGACCCCACAGGACGTGCGCCGTTTTCATAACAGTTAGGATCGTATTCTGCACCCGCACCACCATAAGGGAAACCAATTGAACTTTCACAGCCTGCAATAGGCGTCAGTGACTTGCCATCTGCATCAACAAAGTAGATTTTACCTAGCGAGCTACCACCTTGGGCTGTATTGCCCGAAACCAGTTCGCTGTGGCCTTTTGAGCCATCATTTGTAACATCAACAAGATAAGGAGGTACCCAGTCACCACGGCCTTCGTTTTTATGGAAGTAAGCGTTTGCTTTAACTTCAACTTCGCCGATCATAGTATCCACTTCGATATAACCAAATAGGTTTTCACGCAGTGTTGACCAACCTTGACGATAAACTTGGTCAATGTAAGGGACACCCGTCCATTCACCTAATAAGCCATCTGATTCAGGGTTTTGTTTGAAACTCTCTAGTGAAACGCGCTGATAGTTATCTTCGTGAACATCGTCGTAAGAAAGGTAAGCGGTAATCTCTAGATTGCTGTCCATGCCTTTTACAAACTTAGCGGCAAAGTGGTCACGCTTGTTTTCTGCTGTACCTGTGATCCAGTCACTATTACTTGAATTTGAGTAGCTGAACCAACCGTATGTGTCATCTAATACTTCGCCGGTTTCAAGGCGCATGTAATATTTTTGCGCATCGAAGTTGCCTAATGACAAGCTCGCAATGACCGCTTTTTCTGTGCCTGGGTCAATGGTGGTGAAGTTCAACGTACCGCCCAATGCTTCATTTGAACGAGAAGCTACGTCAGCAGTACCTTGAGATACTTCTACAGCCATTAAGTTTTCAGTATCAATATAACGGTTTGCCTTAGCACCACCGCCGTAGTTTGAGTTACCGTTAGCAATACCGTCAATGGTAATACCTACTTGCTGCTCATCTAAACTTAATTGGAAGCCACGAATTGAGACCGTTGTTGACCAATCATCAGATCCAAATGTATCCCCTTCGTTGATTAATACACCCGGTAGGTTATCAATCATTGCCATCGCACTGGTCATAGCCGATTGCTGTTTGAACATTTCGTCTGATGTCGCGTTGTTAGCGTATGACACGCTTTTGCCAACAACCGTAATTTCTTCAATTTCTTGATCTTTTTTTGCTTTGTCATCTTCTGCATAAACAGGTGCTGATAACGCGCTTGCAACGGCAAGCGCCAGTAAAGATGGTTTTGTGAAGCCAGTAGAGTATAAAGTTTTCATTATGATTCCCGAAATTAATTGGTACATACCAAAGTAACGAACGGCGAAAATACTATCGGTGAATTATTACAGGGACTTGACAGAAATATGTATTATTTAAAAAATTGGTATGGACCAAAAAATCTATTTTTAGGTAAGCGCTTGTTCAGCTTTGACTGATGTGATACCTATAAATAAACCAAGTGAATTTGCGAATTAAAGCCCTAAATGAGTACCCAAAGTTTTGCCTACGCCCAAGTGCGTGAAGCACTAACCAAGCAAATAATAGAGCAGCAATTAACAGGCAGCTTGCCCTCAGAAAGAGAGCTCTGTGCAACGTTTGATATTGCCCGCTCAACACTTAGACAGGCGCTCGGGCAATTAGAAAATATGGGACTTATTTACCGTAAAAATCGCAGTGGCTGGTATGTCTGCCCAAGAAAATTAAAATACGACCCCATGCAGCATGCCTCATTCTTACAATACACCACAGCGCAAGGGTTTCAGCCAAGTACCGTGCTACTTGAGCAGAAAAAACAAAAGCCCTGTAAAGAAATCGCCACCGCACTTGAGCTCGATGGTAGAGCCAGCCTAACTAGCATTCTACGTGTCCGCTCTGTGGATGGTCGCGCTGTGGTTGTCGAAGACCTAAACTTCAGTAACAAGCATTTACCTGACATAGACAAGCATGATTTATCACTGTCTATCAGCATGTTACTTAAAAACACGTACCAACATCACAAAGTGCTTTACGATATCTCGGTGGAATCTTGCTGCTTGTTCAACCCTATCGCACAACACTTAGACACCTACGACGGTGCTCTAGGTTTAAAAGTCACTCGAATCGTCAGAGATCAACAAGGCACGGCCTTTGAGTTCGACCGAGAGTTTTGGCGACATGATGCCTTAATGATTGAAAACAAAGCCAAACTTCAATTTTAATCGCTCTTAATTTGTTGAGCAAAATTAGCTTTCCTCAACAAAAAGACTGTAAAACTACTGCAATATAAAGCCTCTACACTGAGCACTTACTCTAACTAGTTTGGTTCGTACCAAACTGGCGCATTTTTAGAAGGTGTGTCATATGCTCAGTGAGCTTAGCGGCAAGATAAAACATAAACTCAGCAGTAATATCCTATTGTTTTGCACCTACGCCATTATTGCAGCCTGTAGCACCTACGCCTTTATGTATGGTTTTCGCAAACCTGTCGCTGTGGGCTTGTATGCCGACACCTCACTGTTAGGACTATCACTTAAAACGCTTTATTTAACGGCACAAATTTTTGGTTATGCGCTCTCTAAATTCATTGGCATTAAAGTCATTTCTGAATTACAAAGTCACGGTAGAGCCAAAGCCATTCTCTCTTTAGTGATTATCGCTTGGCTTGCACTGCTCGGTTTTGCGCTTACCCCACAGCCTTACAATGCTGCTTTTATGCTCTTAAATGGCCTACCGCTCGGCATGGTATGGGGCATTGTATTTAGTTATTTAGAAGGGCGAAGAGTCACAGAAATATTAGCGGCAGGGCTATGCACCAGCTTTATTGTTGCCTCAGGGTTGGTAAAAACCGTAGGTAGCTACTTAATGATGGACTACGGCGTGACTGAGTTATGGATGCCATTTGCCACAGCCAGTCTTTTTTTGCCCCTATTAACATTATCTGTATGGATGCTTGATCAACTCCCTCCTCCTAATCAAGCTGATATCGCCCAACGCTGCGCCCGTGTTCCCATGACCAAAGAAAGCCGCAAAGAATTACTTCAGTTACTTGGTTTTGGCCTCACGCTATTAATCATAGGATATGTGCTGCTCACCGTACTGAGAGATTTACGCGATAGTTTCGCCGCCGATGTCTGGCTGGCAACAGGCCTTGATGGCGCTCCAGCACTTTTTACACTTACCGAATTACCGATTGCACTGGTGGTGCTAGTTATTGTGGCACTGCTCAAATTGATTAAAGACAACCACCTTGCAATGGTAGTTAATCATTTACTCATTTTTGCCGGGTTCACTATCACCCTATTAAGCTCGCTCGCCTATCAACAAGGAATGTTGGGCCCTATTTATTGGATGGTGTTAAATGGCATTGGCCTCTACCTCGCCTACGTCCCCTTCTCAACCACGCTGTTCGAACGTTTAATAGCAACATTTAACCGCCCTGCTAACGTTGGCTTTTTAACTTATCTTGCGGACTCGTTTGGCTATTTAGGCACAGTCGGCGTGATGGTGTACCAAAGCCTAGTGATTGCCCAAGTGAATTGGAATGACTTTTTGCGAGAGCTGAGTATTATCACCGGCGCTTTAGGAGCATTGTTAAGTGCTGCATCGCTTGGGTATTTTGTTTATAAAGAGTGGGAAAACAATAAATGGTTCAATTCAAAACAAGACATAAAAGTACAACACCCTGAATGATATGCATCATCAAACAGAATAACTGCAAATTAAAGATTCAAATTGTAAATAAAATTGCAAAATTCTATTTAATAAAGTTAAAATTCATTCCGAATATAGGGAAGTTGCATTTAAAATTATAAATTTTACGATTCCCTATGTCCTAAAATAAATAAAGGGATATCAAATTGATAACAAAAACTAATCTATCTAAACCATTTCTAGCAGTTTTAATCGCTAGTGCTTTATCAGGATGCGCAACAACCACCTCACAAGTTATAGAAACGCCTAAAGTTGCGTCCTATAACACACAATATACTGGCGTCAAAAGTAAGATAGCCGTTGGTAAATTCGTAAACCGTTCTAGTTTTCAAAATGGCATTTTCTCTTCTGGACAAGACCGACTAGGAAGCCAAGCTAAAACAACTTTAATGAGCCACTTACAGCAAACAAATCGTTTCTCTGTTTTAGATAGAGACAATATGGACATGCTACAAAGCGAGGCTCAAAGGTCTGGTACTCAACAAACAATCGCTGGCGCTAGATTTGTTGTCACAGGTGATATTACTGAGTTTGGTAGAAAAGCAATTGGTGACAAACAATTGTTTGGAATTCTAGGTAAAGGAAAATCTCAAATTGCCTATGCGAAAGTGACATTAAATATCGTAGACACTTCAACTTCTGAAATTGTTTACTCTGTTCAAGGTGCTGGCGAATATAGCCTATCACAACGTGAAGTCATAGGCTTTGGCAGCACAGCAAGCTATGACGCAACACTCAATGGCAAGGTATTGGATTTAGCTATTAGAGAAGTTGTCAATAAGCTTGTAAATGGCATCGAATCAGGTGCTTGGAAATTATAAAAGGTCAGAGAAAGTGAAAAAAATACTATTTGTTCTTGCTGTAACAGCAGTGCTTGCAGGTTGTAAAACTAAAGAGCCTCTTTATTATCACGGTCAATATAATGCTGTCGTATATAACTACTTTAAGTCAGATGACATGACGGTCTCAGAACAAGTTGAGGTACTTGAAGAGCTTATTAACACTGCAAAAGCTAAAAATAAGAATATTGCGCCAGGTGTTCATGCTCATTTGGGTATGCTTTACTTTGAATTAGGTAATGCAAATTTAGGTCTTGAACATTTTAATATCGAGACAGAATTATTCCCTGAATCAAAACAATATATCGATTTTTTAGTTAATTCAGCAAAAGGTAAGTCATGAAAAATTTTATCGCCATTGCATTCCTAATGCTTTTATTAAGTGGTTGTGTAAGTCCTCCAGCCCCTCATGATTATTCTGAATTCCGTAATTCAGATCCAAAATCAATTTTAGTCTTACCTCCAATAAATAACTCTCCGGAAGTTATTGCTCCGTATAGCATTTTATCTCAAATCTCTATGCCAATTGCTGAATCAGGTTACTACGTTTATCCAGTTGCTGTAGTCGAACAGACATTCAAGAATAACGGGATAACCGTTGCCAACGATGCTCAAGCACTACCTGCAAGCAAGCTTCATGAGATTTTTGGAGCTGATGCAGCCTTATATATTTCAATTGAGCAGTACGGTACATCTTATTCTGTTATAAGCAGTGAAACGCTTGTATCACTTAACGCTAAGCTTGTTGATTTAAAGACGGGCGTTACACTTTGGCAAGATACTGCATCTGCTTCTTCTGCTGAAAACAGGGGCAATAGTGGTGGTGGCTTAGCTGGTATGTTAGTAGAAGCTATCGTACATCAAGTAATTGAAAGTGCTACGGACGCTGGATTTGATATTTCTAGCATTGCAACACAGCGATTACTTTCTTCAGACATGCACAACGGCCTTTTACACGGACATCGCTCGCCAAAATATGGCCAACCAGCGACGAGTGAAAAAGCTAAGTAACCCTAAAAAACACCATCAATTTTGAAGCCCTCCACAAAATTCGAGCGCTTCAATTGATGGTATTTTTTATTGATAAACTGTTATCTTACTTAAGTTTACCTTGTGCTACCCCGTCAGTTAAATTATTAACAGCTTCTCTCATTGCTAAATCTAACACCTTACCATTGAGTGTCGCATCATAACTGGCGGTACTACCAAATCCAATTACCTCACGGTTAGACAAGCTATATTCACCGGCTCCTTGCACCGAGTAGACAACTTCAGAAGTATTTACATCAACAACATTTAAACTCACTTTTGCATAAGCTATTTGAGACTTTCCTTTACCCAAAATACCAAATAACTGGCGGTCCCCTTCTTGTTTTCTACCAAACTCAGTAACGCCACCTGTAAGCACATAGCGTGCTCCTTTAATATTTTGCTTTGCATCAGCAAATTGCGCTTCTTGGCTTAAAGCCGATAAGTTGCTTCTATCTAACACACTGAATCTTCGTGATTGCTGTAAGTGGGTTTTTAAAATCGTTTTTGCTTGCGACCCTAAACGGTCTTCACCTGATGAAAAAATACCATTGTGGTAGGTTGAACGATTTTGAATATCACCAAGTGACACCTTTACTTTTTCACCCTGATATTGCTCTAAAGCCTGATTCACTGTTACTGGTTGAATGACTCGTGATGACTCTGTAGCTGTACAGCCAGATAAAACAGCCATAGTGAGTGAGGAAATTAAAATTAATTGTGTGCGTGTGTTCATGTCAAGTTTATCCCGTTTCTTATCCGACTGAGTTTAAATATGACATCGATTACATCCAGATTCTGTGAGAGAGATGTTGTGAAATGTTAGAAAGTGTTTGACTGCTTATTCAATCAAAATAAGTGACCCTATCTCTACCTAAGCGTTTGCTTTCATAAAGGGCTTGATCTGCCCGAGACACTGCAGTTTCAAAGTTCATATCCTGTTGCCATTTTGCTACACCAAAGCTGAGTGTCACCTTTAACTGTTCACGGCTGACTTTGTGTTGCTGCAAAAGTGCGGTGATCAAATCTATAAAACGTTGAACTGTATGCTGATCATTTTCATGCACAATTAATAAAAATTCTTCTCCCCCCCAACGGATCGCCAAATTCGGCTGTTCAAAACAATCAATAAATATGCCTGAGACGATACGTAAAACATCGTCCCCTCTTTCATGGCCAAACCTGTCATTAATACGCTTGAAATGATCAATATCAGCCATAACAACAAACACAGCGTCTTTGTCATAACTTTCAAACCAGTTTGGACAACTTAAATGCTTTTGTGCAAAGCGTCGATTATGCAATCCAGTTAAGGCATCCTTGCTTGCCATTAAAGTCAACTCTTCACGTGACTGGATACTCATCTCTCGTAACGAGGCCAGTGCAAAAATCATCGGTAGCCCGCTGATCAATACATTTGAGAAATGAATGTAAGGTAACAAGTTTGGGTATGGAAAATGGCTAATATTAGGAAAATCGAATGTGACCAGCATGGCAAAAGTCAACATCATTGTGACTGCAAAAGCGATTGATCGAAAAATAGGGATTGTTTGCTCAACTAGTAGAATACATGCAATGGCCCACAAATAGTAATGAAACCCTAACGCAATACCAAAGGTGAGGCTTACAGCAACAGAATGAACTAACACTTCAAGGCAAATAAGTTGTAATCCCCCTGCCACTTTGCCATTTGATAACAAATTCAAACCAGCAGCCCAACAAACAACGCTGAGAACATTTAATCCCGATAACCAATAAGCTTCGATATAAGCAAAAAAGAAGATTAATGCGGCATGCAAATAGAGACAATACCAAGCTACCTTGCTTAATATGGCGACCTTTTTTTGCTCAATTGAAAAGAAATCCTGACTTTGTATACTCACTATCGCTTCTTTGTTGAGATTTTGTTCTTTTCAAGTATAGGAAAGATTATTCCACTTATAACAACAAAAGCACCAATTTATCAGCAACCCCCTAAAGTTGACTTTTATTCATATTAAAAATAGAAGCGAGTTGATGCTTTATTGCCAAGGCTATATCGTGAACATTCATTTATTAAAAAGGACTAAAGTTAAAATGAAATATATTTTACCAATCTCTGTTGCACTGTGTGCGTTCACCTCTTTTGCTAGTCACGCCTTTTACCCCAATAAAGCAAAATATGCTGTCAGCCTCAGCTTTGATGATGCGAGGAAATCTCAAGTAGATATAGGAGTTCCGATCCTAAACAAACATGATGTGAAAGCGACTTTCTATCTTATGCCATACCATATGCAAGGCAAAGAACTGCAGTGGAAGCGAGCAGCAGAAGCGGGTCATGAAATCGCAAACCACACCGCAAGCCATCTATGCACAGGGAATTTTCGCTGGCTAAGAAAACAAAACAAAGGCCTTGAACAAAGTAGTTTAAATTTTTTAAAACAAGATATTAAGCAAGCCCAGCAATATATTGAGACGCATACCGGTGCAGCCCCAAAAGGGTTTGCCTACCCATGTGGGCAAACATTTGTTGGTCGAGGTGCTGAAGTAAAGAGCTATGTACCTTTAATTGCCGAAACATTCAGTTATGGTCGAACCTGGAATGATGAAACAGCCAATGACCCTTTCTATTACGACCCGGCGCAGATACGTGCATTTAGTATGGACGGAAAAACGTTTGATCAACTAAAAGCTCTTATTGAGCAAGCTAAATTTGACAATGCATGGATCGTACTCGCCGGACATGAAGTGGGTAAAAAGGGGCCTTATACGGTTGATGAACTTGCGCTAAAGCAATTAATTGAGTTTTTAAAAGACCCCAAGAATGAGTTTTGGCTAGCAACAGTGAGTGATGTGCATGAATACATAAACAAAAGAAATGAATAAATCAAAACCATAAACACTAAAGAAAATTACAAAAAAAGAAACAAACTAAATTAGAGTGTTTTTTCTTTAGTTATTTTAATATTAAAAAGCCGTTTTTTTATACTAAAAGGATATTTAATGTTTTATCCCTGGCACATTAGATTGGTGTTGCGTACTAAAAAGTAACCACGCATTTAGGGATAAAACATGAAAAATAAAACTCTAACGCAAAGCTTGTTAAGCATTACTGTTGCAAGCTCTTTGTATTCTGCCTATGACAACTTCTTCAGAAGAACAAGCAAAGGATGAACTTGAAGTAATCACTGTTACATCACATAAAAAAGTAGAAACGATCGTTGAGATCCCTATGAGTGTATCAGTCGGTACAGCAGCGCCTCGGGGTCAACTTATTCTCCATGGCTCAAATACCATAGGATAAACCGAACGCGTTATTACTAAAAAGCCAGCACTCGGTGAGTTCAAACTGCTTGGAGCCATAATAGGAGAGCGGAAAAGAATGTTGATGTATATGATACAAGCACAACATTGGGCAATAATATTCCAACAGTTGAACAAACCTTTTCACTTCGTATTATCGATAGCACCCAGAGCGAAAACACACACTGTTGCAACTGGTAAGCAAAGCGAAAGCCAAGCAACTTCCTTCTCTCGCACTTCTTTGGCGAGTAGATGGTAATGTTGAGGTTATTTTTTGGCGATGTGCGAACAGAAAAATACTAAAGCACCAGCCTTAACGTATCGGTGCGTTTAGACTACGTGTTCTTTTATAGATACTTTATAACGTTATTTCCCCTAGAACCTACACTGCAGGCCCTTTTAATCTGGTAGCTTTTCAATTTCAGCCCACAAACTTTCAGCCTCGGCGGTCAACATAGAATAAGTTCTGATATCACCATTACGCTGGGCATGCATTGCCTTCTCCAAAAGCGCGTCATACTCTTTGCGCATTTTCTTCTTCGGATTTCTTTTAAATAAACCAAACATTGTCACCCTCCTATATAAAGGCATAAATACGTTTCTGAGCATGATCAGATCAACTTTAATTCTCTGTATATAGTGCTTGCTAAAAACTGAACCAAACTCGAACAAACAACGTTCAATAATTACTGAAAAACCTAAATATTCAACCTAGTCGTTTTATATTAGTCCTTTGACTAAGCATGCTTCATTGGGGATTGATGCTATTAAGAGAGGTGATTGCGATGCATGATGATGAATTTGATATCTCAACTTTAAAACAGTTAGGCAACCATAAAAAAGACGAAATTCTAAGCCGGTTAAGAAAGAAACAAAGAGACCTAGATAACGCCAATGAATTGGCACACATTGAATCCCAACATGGCTTGGATTACTTGTTTGATGATTTAGACAACTTAGATTGAACTATTTATTAGCGTAGACGTATAGACAGATGGGTTTCTCATCTCCCTTCTTGTTGACTTTCCCTTGAGAGTGCAGACAAGGAAGCTTTTATTAGCGAGTCAAATGGGTGAATTACGTATTGTAATTCACCCATTTTTTATAACCTTTTATTTAGTTAACTCTTTAATCACTTGGTTATACAAACTTTTATGTGCACTATCACAGGCAGTGTAGCCATTACAGTTAACGATGAAAGCGGCCGTCGTCTCTGACTCTTTAATATAAAAGTTATACGTCGCATAGCCCAACTCTGAGCCATGATGGTGAATGACCTCTTTACCATTAATCATTTCTTTAAATAGCCCATAACTGTACTGTAAGCCATTAATATTGGTATTAATGAAACTGTTATCTGCCAACATTAATTGATGTGATGTAGCGCTTAACAACTCTCCTTTCACTATGATTTTAAGCACATCTGCCATATCTTTTGCCGAACCCACAACTGGCGCGTCTGCCACACCAATATTTTGATAGTAAGGTTTGGTATCAATTCGATCCCCTTCATATAAAAAATAACCTGAGTTAATAGAAGCAAAATCTTTTTCCACCCCACCATAACTCATACTATCAAGACCAAATGGTTCAAAGATTTTATCTCGCATTGCTTTAGAATGATGCTCTGCCAGTAATTCATCTAAAATAAGCCCCGTTAATATATAACCCGTATTTGAATACGACCAATCTGTAGCTGGTGTAAAATTTGCGCCTTGACCATAAGCAAAACTCATAGCAAAAGCATCCGTTTTGATTGAGTCAGGTTCTTGCAGCACCGAGTCATAAAATGCACCATCAGATTCATTTAAATAATCAAAAAGCCCCGCGGTATGTTGCAACATTTGCCTAGTGGTGATTGCTTCTGCATTCGCAACGCGTGAGGTAATATCCGTCGCTAAGTATGTGGTAATGGGCTTGTCTAAATCGAGCAGTTGGTCGTTCACTAACATAGACGCCAATAATGCGGTCAATTTCTTACCTGCACTGCCATTTGGAATACGTGCATCAATTTGCATTGGCGTTTGACTATCTATATTTGCAACGCCAGCAGCACCATGAAATTTAAGCGTTGGCGAGTCAATATAAAGTGTGACCCCTGGGATCTCACCTTCTACTGTTTTTTCAAGTAAAGCTTGATAATCAAACTGTTGCTCTTCAGGTTGTGTTGATTGGACATTACTGTCAGCGGCTTTATTACTTGAGTCACATGCGGTTAATAACAGCGCCGCAGCGACACAAGTAAAGTTAAAAAAATACGATTTGGTTTTCATTGTTTTATCCTGTCTAAATTAAGATTGCAGTTAGACTAAGCAAACAAAAGCCTTCGAGCTGTAACGACATGAGGCAGTGTGTAGCAAAGTGTATCAAACGCACTTTAAAAGCTAAGCACCTGCTAGCTATTCGCTTTTTTTGATACACATTGATACATTTTGGGATAAGCTGATACGGATTATCCCGCTCCCAAGATTTAACATGAATGCAAATTAACAAACATAAGAAATTGCAATGAAAATCCTAATAGTCACACCTTTGCTATTGTGTAGTGCTTTAAGCTTTGCCGATAGCCAAACAAACCCAACCAACTGGGCCGATGCATTGAGTAATAAACGCGATGCGGGCGGATATTTTTCTGTTGGCTTAGCGGTACATAATCAACACGGTTTATATCAACCTAGTAACACTGAGGCGGATTTTATTTTTAGTGGCGCTTATTACTTTGAAAACGGGTTATTTGCCGAGCTACCCAGTCATAATGATAAATTTGAAACTTCCTTAACACTTGGCTATAACCTTGCGAATGTGGGAGAGTGGGAGTTTGACAGCATTTATTCTTATGCGCACGGCTCGCTTCAACGAGGCAATGTCGATTTCAAAGAAAGAACGCCCTATCTAGGTATTCGCGCGACAGGTACCATTGCAGGCATCGATACTATGTTTTCATACGGATTGAATACCAATAATAAATACTATAGCAATGGTCATTATGCCGCAGCTTGGTTTGCCAAGAGTTGGAATGTTAAAAACTGGTATATCTACGGCTCGCTTGGCCTGCAGTACCGTAACAGTAAAATGCTAGATTATTATTATGGCGTCGAGCAGTCGGACATCTACCACACAAATTACCAGGCTGATGCTGGCGTTAATATAATTTATAAATTAGGGGTAAAGAAACCTATCAATGAAGATTGGGTGCTTGAAGGGTTCTTTAGCTACACCGACTATGCCGATAGCATTATTGACAGTCCTTATACTCAAAATGTCCTTAGATATTACGACGGTGACCGTAGTGATAAAGGTCGAGTGTTAAGTTTGTCTATCAATTACGTTTTTTAAGGAGAAGGCGATGACGTTAATATTTCGTACTTCTCTATTGTTATCATTATTTATTTTTTCAAAAGTAGCCTCTTCGGAACAAAATGATAACAAGAAACAAAATAGATTAACCGTTTCACCAAAACAATGTACCACGCTAAAACAAGGTGAAACCTGCTACCTAGACCTAGAAGTCACATGGCGAACCAGTACTGAGAACAGTACCTGCTTGTTTGCTAATGCAAACAAGCTGCAATGTTGGCACAACAAAAAGCAAGGTGAGTTAAAACAACAAATCACCATGCAAAACGATTTAGTGATCACATTACAAACTGAGCATAAACAAGTATTGCACACACAAACAATCCGCTATGCTTGGGTTCATAAAAAGAATAACAGTAAGGCCATGCGTTGGCGCATGTTTTAACCCTATGATTTCAATCGCACTTGTTGAAGATGATAAAGAGCTGGCGCAGTGGATCTGCGACTATTTAAGCACTAAACATTATGCGGTTGAGGTCTATCACGATGGCCTAACCGCATACCAGGCACTCTCAGTCAAAACACCTGATTTGATTATTTTAGATGGCATGCTGCCCTCAATGGATGGCTTAGAAGTGTGTAAGTTACTGCGATTAAAATCAGATGTGCCGATTATTATTCTCACCGCACGCGATGAAGAAATTGATGAAATCTTAGGGCTTGAAATGGGGGCTGACGACTACCTCACAAAACCAGTTCGAGGGCGTCTTCTCGAAACTCGCATCAAATCTTTATTGCGCAGAGCCGCTCCCACATCGACAAGCATAGTTGAACAAGACACCATTACCTTAGGCAATTTAGTGATCTGTAAACCCACTCGCGCAGTCACACTCAATGGTACGGCACTTAAACTCTCAAGTAATGAATTTGATGTATTGTGGATCCTAGCCCAGCAAGCAGGCCAAGTCGTCAGCCGTGAATCGCTTAGCCAACAATTAAGAGGATTTGAATACGATGGTTTCGACCGCACCATAGATTTACGTATTTCCAGGCTTAGAAAAAAGCTCTTTGACGATGCCAGCGAACCGTACAAAGTAAAAACGATTTGGGGCAAAGGCTACTTACTTGCCGCTGAGGTGTGGCAATAATGTGGCGCTTTGCAACGGCACTGATCATGGTGGTGCTTGCTGGCAACATCATATTAGGTCAGGTATTTAATACCTTACTTGAACAAAATCAAACTCAACGTAAAGCGCGTCAGTTTAGCCAAGAGCAACAAAGCTTACTTGCGCAAGTAAAGCTTATTCGCTCTGCATTCGATTCCGGGGTGAAAGCACACACGCTCAATCAGTGGCTTGAACTAAACTCTAAAAATGAAGGGTTTAGCTACAAGTTACAATCATTAAAAGACTACCCGCTACCCAGCAGTTTACTCGAAAAAATAAAACTAGATGGCGCAGTATTTTTAGAATCAAACGAAGGCTTAACGGCCTATTCGATTCTCACACAAGAGCAAGTATTGCTGGTAACTCAAACCAATATTGAAACCGAAGATCTGCAAACAGCTTGGCTATTTACATTGATTTTTTACTCCACTCTGCTGGTTTTAATCTTGCTATTTTTGGCACCATTTTTACTTCGTTTATATAAGTTACGCACTGCAGCCATCGCCATTGGTAACGGTCAGTTAGATAGACGACTCAAGATCGGCTCTTTATGGTATTTAAAAGAGATTGAAATGGCATTTAATCAAATGGCCGAAAAACTTGCCCGTTTGATGCAAGACATTAAATTGCTATCTGGCGGATTATCTCATGAACTTAGAACCCCCCTCGCGCGTGTGAGAATGGGCTTAGACACACTGTGTGAAACCAACGACCCTGAGCAAAAAGCCAAGTTCGAAACCCGTATAAATCAAAATTTAGATGATATGGAAGCGCTTATTCATGCCCTACTGCACTTTGCCAGATTGCAAAACACACTTGATAACACAGCTAAAACTGAACTCGATTTAAATTTGGTATTAAAGCAACAAGTTGAAAAAGCCCACGATCATCGTTGTCAATTAATCGTTCAGCAAGAGCCTTGCTTTATTCAAGGAGATAAACACTATCTCAATTTGTTAATGAGTAACTTGCTCAATAATGCTTTAAAGCATGCCCGACAACACATTGAAATTAAAAGCACCCAAGACAAGGACTTCACAATCATCACAGTGAGCGATGACGGCGAAGGCATTCCTAAAGCCGACAGAGAAAAGGTATTTAAACCCTTTGTAAGATTAGCCAAACAAGCAAACGACGATACTAGCGGCTACGGTATGGGCTTGGCATTAGTAGAGCGAATTGTCAGTTGGCTTGGCGGCACTGTACAGATTGAAACCTGTATCGAACTTGGAGGTGCAAAGTTTGTGGTTCTATTACCTAATACTTAAAGTAAGAAAGACAAGTGGGCATGCTTATCTTTCTTTATGTTCATAAGGGTTCACTAATAAGGGTATAACTTTGTTGAATTAAAGCGATACCTTAGGTTATTGCTAATCAAAAAACGCTTTTATTTAGAAACGAACGCTCGCCCCTAAGTAATACCGCGTACCAAACTCATCAACGCTGTGAACTACATTGCCAAAACCTGGGTGGCGAAGTACCAAGGCTTCATTGAGTAAGTTTACCGCTTCAAAAGACACGTCAACGTTATCAGTAACATGATAAACAACAGACGCATCTAACTGATCATACGCGTCATTTATACTCCCTAAACCACTATCATTATTTTGTCTTATCCAGTCATCGCGATAGTTATAAGCCAAACGCACACTGAACAAGTCACTTTCATAGAAACCTGATAAGTTAAGTGAGTTACGCGATACTTCTTCAATTGGTACTTCTTCTCCTAGAGAATTCGTGCGAGAAGTATCTGTATAAGTATAATTAAACTGCACACCAAACCCGTTTTCAAAATCATATTGGTATTGAAGTTCAATCCCTTTTACATCTGCCGTTCCAACATTTCGCGAACGCGTTACTAAACAAGCTTCACCACAGCCAACATAATTTTCTGCTACCGTAGTTTGCTCGATGTAATCACTGATATTCTTAACAAAGAAAGTCGCACCAAGCAGCGACGCTGGGTTAAAGTACCACTCAACTCCCATATCATATTGGTCTGATTTATACGGGTCTAAATCTGGACTACCCACATTAGCTGTTTTAAAGCTTTCAGAAATGATATCTGCAAGTTTCATGTCATCATAGTCAGGGCGAGAGACTGTTGAGCCTGCTGCAAATCGAAAGATCACATCATCAGAAATATCCATAGCAAGATTTAAACTTGGTAAGTAGTTGGTGTAACTTTTCTTCACTTCGCCAGCAATGTCATTGATAGATCCTTTCGATAAGATATCCGTTTCAACGATACGTAAACCTAAATTACCTCTAAAACCCTCACCAGAAAAATTCGCTTTTACATACGCCGCTGAAATATCTTCTTCAATTAAGAAGTAATCTTTTACTGTCACAGCACTCGGTTTATTTTGCTCGGCATAGGCCCAGATACTGGTATTAGCAACGGGGAAACTTGATAAGCTGCCCGCACGCCCTTGCGAACTATGTAAGCCAGAAGCAAAACCACCATTAAAGTCATCAAGTGTTAACCCTTCAGCCTGTGCAGCAGCCACATCTAAATCTTGATAATTACCTTGAGAAGAAAATGCTTGTGATTGGAATTTAACACCCGCTTCAATTGAGGTCACAATGTCTGACTCTAACTGGAAGTTAAAATCGGCCTGCGCATAATCAATTGAGTTATCGCGTAAGTAGTTAATATAGGTGAACTCATGGAACAAGGCTAAATTAGTATGATCACTAAGATAACTCGGATTAGTTGGCTGAAGCTCTAATGGCCCTGCAATATCAAATCTAAAGCTAGAGTTGGCCGTGTCGGTAATATCACCCCACCAAGTACTCGTTTGACCTGTTCGACCTTCAGCATTAGAGCGACCAACTACAAAGTTTGCAGTCCAATACTCGGCTACATACTCGGCATTGATATTAAGCGCATCAGTCTGCATATCAGGCGTACGTAGCACTGAGTTGTTAAATAGTGGTGCATTGTCAGGGCCTGAGGCCAAAGAAGTTGCTGCAGTCACATAACCTTGGGAGTTTTCAATAACAGAATCAGCCTGCATTTGACCAAATCCAACCACCGCAAACATTGCTGAATTAACATGATTATTTTTTAGCTCGAATAAATTGTAATCAAGGCCAACACTCAGATTATCAGAGGCAACATATTGAAGTGACATTTGTGTTGAGGCACGCTCTCGGTTTTCATCAAACAAAATTGATGACATCGCACCATAAGACTTTCTTGCTGTATCACCAGTATCGACAAAATCCCCCGTTGGCCCAGGGCCAAAGTTAGATAGCGTTTCTCGATATACTTTAGATTCCTCGTTTGAATAGGCAAATAATACACCTATTCTTTCTGCGTCATCTTTCCAACTATATAGTGCAGAATAAGCTGGTGATGTTTCTTTTGCACTGATGTGATAGGCAGCTTCCGCTGAGGCGTAAAAAGTATTTGCATCCATGTCTAGCGGCTTACGAGTTTTAAGGTTAACTGTGCCCCCCATTGCACCTTCATTGATGTTCGCTTCAACCGATTTATACACATCCATGCCTGAAATTTGCTCTGCAGCAAGCATCTCAAAGTTAAAGCTACGATTCATTCCGCCTAAGTCAAACCAACCGACAGAGGCAACGTTTTGACCATTAAGCAACACCATACTGTGCTCTGGCGCAGTACCGCGAACTGTTACACCATTCACCTCACCAAAGGTTCTTACAACAGTCACCCCAGGAATTCGCTGCATGGCATCTCCGATGTTTTTGTCGGGGAATTTACCTATGTCTTCGGCTGAAATAGAGTCGACAACTGAATTTGCAAAACGCTTGGTGTTTAAAGCTTCCGTTAAACTACGGCGTATGCCTCTCACTTCAATCACTTCAACATCAGATTTAGCTGCTGTTTCTTCTGCAGCCGCTGACACAGAGATACCAGATAAAGCAGCGCCTATACATACGGCAAGATAGCTTGCCAATGTTGTTTTAGGCTGTTTTCGATTGGTTAATTTCATTTTGTTATCCTTATTATGTTTGCACACCCAAACTCAATTAAGTTCAGTTCACTAAGCTTTTCTCGATATTGAATGTGTCATGCTGTTTATCTGATACTGCGCCGATACCCAGTTTATTTAGTAAATCTATTAGACTAATTATTTAATAAATCATTTTGACTAAATGTCAAGCATTCATTATTGCTATTTTTTATTAATAACAGACTCTCTTATAACTTATTAGCCAGTGCAGACGCAGCACAGGACCTACTTGAATAAGTACAAATATAAGTAGATAAATCAGTATATTGCGTTAATTCATAATCAGAACGCATGGCTAGAACCACAACCTGTTCTTGCCATTTTGCTAGCGCTTTTTGCACCAAGTCTTGCTGACTTTGCACATCAAAACGCGTGCCCGGCAATGGGTAGTCTTCGGTCACAACCACCAGAGGTAAAACAATATCTGGCACAGATTCACTGTTAAGCAGTTTAGAAAAATCATGCCAATCCAAAATATTCAACGTTGATTTTCGCTGCTTAAGCTGTGTGATTAAGACCTCTTTTGCGGAGTTAGGATCATTGGGTCCGATACCTCTAGCGTTCACAATGTCGTCATAGCACCGTGGTTGGGTGGCAAAGAATAACGAATACTCCTGGTTTTCTAACGGCCATAGTCCTTGGCTATTACGCAGTACGGTTAAGCTTTTTTCACATGCAGTAGACACTATGGCCTTAATTTCATTGCTTGAGAGTTGAGGCTGAAGAGGCTGGTTTTGCAGTTGTTGATATTTATAAGTTAAGACATGGGCTAAGCGCGTATCAATAATTGCTTCACTTAACTCTCCTTGCTTAACGGCATTCACCACGCCTTGAATCGTTTGCGCTTGTAATGCTTTATAATCCGTGGTGCTGTTTTCATAATGTTCCTCACTGAGCATCACCAAATGTGCACCTGCTTGCAAAGCTAACACGGCTGCTTGCTCGGGCTGATAATTTTTACGCATCGCCCACATATTCATACTGTCAGTAATAATAAGCCCTTTAAAACCCATTTCGTCGACCAGCAATTCCGTTAGAATAGTTTTTGACAACGTGGCTGGATATTGCGCATCAACTTGGGGGTATTGAATATGGCTAGTCATTATCAGATCAACACCAGCCTCTATGGCATGTTGAAATGGCATAAGGTCTTGGGCACGTAACTCTGCCAAAGATTTATTAACCACAGGTAAGCTTTGATGCGAATCGGTATGGGTATCACCATGCCCTGGAAAATGCTTAGCACAACTTAAATTTCCTGCTTTCTTAGCACCGCGCACAGCTGCAGCAACATGCTTTGCGACTTTATCTGTCTGCTCGCCAAAAGAGCGCAGCCCAATTATTGGGTTATTTGGATCTGCATTGACATCGGCACAAGGTGATAGAAGCGTGTTATAACCAATACTTCCCATTTGCTGCGCAAAGGTTTGATACATTTTCTCAGTTAACACTACATCGTCGGCTTTACCCAATGCCAAATTACCCGGCCCGACATCGGTATGCTGAGTTAAAATCCCCCAAGCCCCTTCTTGATCAACGGCTAATATTAAGGGCGCATCACATCCTCTCAGTGCTGCTTGATACTGTAATGTTTCAGATAGCTGTGTGGCTTCGGTTAGACTTGAAGCATTATCATCTGTGATATAAAAACCACCAACGTGCTTTGTCTTCACCAAGTCTTTCGCATAGTCGAGATCTTTGCCTGCAAATGCCAAAATAAACAATTGCCCCACTTTTTCCTCTAAACACATAGTGTCTAATAATTGCCTTACTTTTTGCTCAATATTCATGCTAGTCCTTAAATTTTGCTCGCAAAAAGCCTGCGGCTGACAATTGCTCATCAACCGTGCTTATAAAATGAATAAAATTATGCGCCGTGAATTTCCGCTATTTGTGTTTGAGATTTAGCGCCTGTGATCAAGGCAACTAAATCTTCTTTTGAGACCTCATCGACAGCGACATCTGCAACCGACTCGCCTTGATATAACACCACAGCTCGATCACAGGTTTCGACAACATGCTGCATATTGTGACTTATTAACAAAACCGCGACGCCCTGCGAACTAATTACATTAATTAACTCATTAACTTGGGCGCTTTGCTCAACACCAAGCGCTGCGGTTGGCTCATCCATAATCACAATATCAGCCCCCCAGTTAACGGCTCTGGCAATGGCAACAGCTTGACGCTGGCCTCCAGATAAAGATTGTATTTGTGTATCGAAGCTAGGAATTCGGCTATTAAGGCGATTAATGGCTTTTTTTGCTCGCTTTTGCATGGCTTTTTTATCAAGCCATCCCAATTTGGCTAGCAAAGGGTTTTTATGTTTGATTTCTCGATTTAAAAATAAGTTATCAACAATATCAAATTCAGGGATCATGGCCAGATCTTGAAATACGGTTTCAATACCTACCTTGCGAGCGTCTAACGGCGTGTTTATCTGCACCGCTTTACCATTTACTTTTACTTCACCTTTGTCAGGGGCGTGTATTCCAGAAATACAGCGAACCAAGGTTGACTTACCGGCACCGTTATCACCTAACAGCCCGACGACTTCTCCTTTATTAATCTTAAAACTGACGTTTTTTAAAGCTTCTACGGGCCCAAAGCTTTTGCCTAGATTACTCAACTCTAATGCAACTTGATCGAGTGCTGTTCTAACCATTTTTCATCTCCTTTACACCAATTGCGACCGCTGCAATTAAAATTACTCCCCTGGCAATCATTTGCTCATTAGTTGAAAAGCCCGATAAAATTAACCCGTTATTAATGAGCCCCATCAACCAAGAACCAAGTACCGCACCTATAATACAGGCGCGGCCACCGAATAAGCTGGTACCACCGATCGCCACAGCAGCAATGACAGTAAGTAGATCTGCTTCACCTAAAGTGTATCTGGCGCCATGTAATCGCCCTGCATACAGCAGTCCAGCTAACGCCGCTGCCATAGAAGAAATAACCAAGGCATAAATACGCACTCTGGTCACCTGAATACCCATTGCTAATGCAGCCTTCGAGCTTCCCCCCACAGCCAATAAGTGTCGCCCAAATGCCAATTTCGTCAGCACAATATATCCGATGCCTGCTATCACCAAAGTCCAAATCAACAATGATGGCACACCAAAAACCTCACCAGCGCCAAAAAAGCCAGTAAAGTTCGAATTTATGATAGGGACTGACTCAAGGTTAGTGAATTGACGAGCAAAGCCTGTGATCACCCCCATAGTGCCAAGGGTGATTAATAAAGAAGAAACTTGTAACCGTTCAATCAGCAAGCCATTTACAACCCCAACAAACAAGCCAACACTTAGTGCACCCAGCACGGCTAAAGGAATACCCACATGCTGTAATAATACAGCACCAACTAAGGCGGATAAGGCCACAACCGAGCCAATTGATAAATCAATATGTCCAACTGCAAGCGCAAACGTTAATCCCACCGCCATCACCGTTAAAGGCGCCGTTTGGCGAATAATATTCATAAAGTTGGCAAAGCTAAAAAACGCAGTGTCATGCAATGCCACTGCAAATAGCAATAACACAGCGATGAAGATGTAATAAATAAAGTACTCACGTTTGAGCGCTTTTTTGCTAATAAATTCTGAGGCTCGGGCCTTGAAATCGGGGTTATTTACTTGACTAACACTCATGGTTATTCCTTATTGTTGTAGTGCAAGGTCTAATAATTTGGGAACTGGCACTTTAAAAGCGTGTTGCCAGATGGTGGAGATATTTTCTTTGGTAACTGTATCGTACGGTACCAAGGTAAAGAGTGGCGTTGGCTCACCTAACACCGCAAGCCCTGAAATATAAGCCATACTCGAGCCTATGGTATAGGGTCTATCCGAAATCGTACCAAATACGTTTCGACTCATGGCCATATCAAGTAAATTATTTACACCCAAGTCATGGGTGATCACTTTGACCTTTTTATTGCCAAAAGACCTGAGTGCTTCTACTACCCCTTCTGCTGCTGCATCCCAAGAGACATAAATCGCATCGAGTTCTGAGTTTTGCAATATCATCGCAGCTGCGATATTACTGGTCTCATTCTCTTTAATGAAACCTCGCTGACTCACTACTTTTAAATTTTCAAACTCTTGTAGTTTGATTTTGAAAGCATTGTCGCGGTTATTGGTAATAAAGTAATTTGCGTCGTGATAAATAATCCCCACCTTCCCTTGCCCTTTAACCGAGCTATTTACTAGCTCAGCCGCAGCCTCACCCATGCCAAACATGTCATCTGTCACTATGCCAAAAAAATCTTTACCATGTTGAAAACCTGGTATGGGATTGCTCAATAAAACCAGTTTTGCCCCTTGGCTTATGGCTTTTTGGTAGCTTTGCTTAGTGCTTATCCCATCTACACTCAGTGATAAAATAATGTCGGGGTTAAGTGCAGATATATTCTCAAGATCAGCAACTTGTTTTGCCGGGTCAAATTGCGCATCGGTTACTGCAACCACTTCAACGCCCAATTGTGCAAAAGCATCTTGTGCGCCTCGAGTAACAGCTGTTATCCAAGGACTTGCACCATGCCATACTAAAGCAGCAGTGAGCTTTTTATCTTTTAGCTGTTTTTTTTGTGCTTCACTCAGTGAAATATCTGAAGCTTTTGCCGCTTTGGCCCAATCGATGTTTTGTACTTGAGCAGCATGTACTTCAAAACACAAAGCAAACAGCAGCGCGGTAAACAAGGCAAAAAACCGTATTAATTTCCATGTTATTTGCATTTTTTTTAGTCTAAATGATCCGTCGATAGGTTTATATTTATGCAACAAAACCTTTATGTCAAACATTTTGACTAATTCTTTTTGTACGATTCTGCCCATGCTTGGCATACAATGACGAATTAGTAATAATAATAACCAGCCACTTTCAGGCTCATAAAACAAACTGGGTGTAAGCACATTGATAGGATCGAATGCCAAACAAAACAAAGCGTTAAACTTACGACTAGTACTCGCTCAAATCGTTGCGCTCGGTCCTATTTCACGAGTTGAAATCGCCAGAAATACCCACCTCACCAAACAAACCATTACCAATATGGTAGAAGCGCTTTTAGCGCACAATTTAGTGACTGAGGTAGGTATCAAAAAATCAGAAGGTGCAGGCAAGCCCTCTAAAATGCTCTGCTTAAATGAAACAGCTGCTTATTCTGTTGCCGTCAGAGTTACGAATTCTGAGCTACATGTTGCTTTATTTAAACTCAACGGTGAGTGTATCAATAGCCTTCATACTCAATGCAGTCACAGCGACTTACTTGAAAAAACGGCCTATCTCGTTAATACCTTACTGAACATTGATAATATCGCTAAATCTCAAGTGCTTGGTGTTGGTTTTTCTATGCAAGATAGCGCTCACTTGGCGTTAGAAAGCCATCTCACAGCGCAAAAAATTCAGCAAGATTTAGCACAACAGTTAACATTACCTATTGCGATTGAAACATCTGCAGCGGCTGCAGCGGCTTATCAAATGTTATTTGGTGAAGCCAAAGATCTACACAACTTTATATATGTCCATTTGGGGAACCGTGTAGAGGCTGCGGTTGTATACGACCGAAAAATTCTACTCGGCCAAAACGGCCTAACTGGCGCCATTGGCGACATTTTTGTCACACCTGAAACCGATGACAAGACTGGCGAATTAGGCCGACTCAATGACTTTGTCTCTTTGCAATCTTTAAAAGCACAGCTCAAAGACACGAAGTTAACCCAAGATATGCTGTTATCTGAATTAAATGAAGAGAACAAGATTGTACTTAATTGGGTAGATAAAGCCGAAGAGCCACTTCGTATTGCGATACATACACTTGAGTCTTTGTTAAACACACAAACCATTATTTTAGGCGGTGATATCAATGACTGGTTGTTAGATAAACTGCTTACACAGTTACGCCCTTATATTCCGAGTATTGCTCAATACGGTGAACGTAATGTGATCCGCTTAATCAAAACACCTGATGTGAGCCAAATTGCCATGAAAGGGCTGGCTACTTTGCCTCTTCATGCAGCACTTAGCTTTGAAAATATGCAAACACTATATACCCCACACAACCTTACCCCCTCAGATCTACAGTCACTTATTTATGGTTAACTGGGGTAAAAGTTAAAGGCCTGCCATTTGTGCTTCGGCATCAATACCCACTTTAGCTAATCGCTCTTTTCGCCAATTTAACCACCAATATGAAGCGTGATTGGCGATAAACTCTCGGTATTCGGCTAACTCGTGACTCTCGCCTTGGCTTTGCTTTAGCTCTAGCAGTAATAAGGCACTGTTTAAGCTAAGCCAATTCAAATGCTGACCACGGCCAATGTTGAATGAGCGTTTAGCATAAGTGATGGCATTATCGATATCATCCAGTGCCCGATAGTATTGCGCATGTAATAACGCAGAACGCGCAGGCTCTGTTATTTTTTCTACCACTTCAAGCGCTGCTTCTGGTTTGTCTAATTTTAAATATAGCTTTGATAACTGATCTGCTGAAGAGAAAAACACCCAATAGTTTTCAGGTGTCACTGGCTTATCTAACACCTCATGGTAAAACTTAATGCGCTCTTCCTCGGTTTGGGCAAACAAGGCAAAGTGATACATAGGCAGCATATAATGAGAGCCATCTAACTGGTATTCAGCCAGTAAAGTTTTCGCTTGAATAAGATAATCCATGCGTTCTTTTTTCATACCAAATTTACTGGCCTTAATGGAGAGCAAGGTGTAAGCACGTATTTCGGCGACCGGCTTTTTTCCTAATCTAGCTAAGCTTGCCGCTTTGTATAAATAGCGGTGAATCGCATCATAATCTTCTTTAGTATGCGCAATTGAGTGCGCAAGTTCAGCCATCGATTTATTCACTTCTGCCTGCAAGTCATAAATATGTGCATCAGAGAGTAATAGATCAGCTTGTTCATAGAGTGTTTGTGCGCCAATTGGGTCCCGTTTGCCTTGGTAAAGCTGCCCTTTTAACCACTTACCATAGGCATAATAAAGCGGATGTTTAAGCTCACTTTCAGCCAATAAAAGTTCGATGTAGCCACTGGCCGAATCAAATTTATCCGCTTGAATAAGTTGATGTGCTAATAATGGTAAAGCATGCAATGACTCCTCCATGGAGTCATTCATTAAAGAAAGCTCAGCCGAAAGTAATGACTCACTTTTCAAAATAAAATAATCACTTTTAGCTATCTTACTTAAAAGTGTATTGGTCTGCGTCGCAAGATCAGACATAGACCGACCATACAAATAACTGCTCCAACTACGCTCAGGACCTTGTACTAGTAATTCAAGTAAATAAGGTGCCTGCTTACGCGTGGCTGAGTCGCCATTATTTTTTAAGATCCCCGTAAATACCAGTGCGTTATTAACGCTTAATTTTTGATACTGCATAAATGGTGAGTTTATGAAATCTCTGGTATCTAGCGCTTTGTTCTCAAGCGCAAAATCAAGTTGAGCATGTAGGCTTGCTAATTCATCTTCAAAGTGTCTCGGGCTATCGGCTGTGAAAGGAATAAACTGCAAGTTACTGTGCTCGGCTTGGGTGTCACTTTCAACTCTTACTTCTTGTACTTTCAAGCCTATGCTGTTGCTATAGATACCATGCTCTGAATGATAGTAAGCTGCGCCTGAAATAAAAAAAACAACCATCAAACAGGCCATAACAATACGCTTGTCGAATGTTTTCTTTAAGTTAGTTGGCTCGACAATACTTTCAAGGGGTGACTTTTTCTCTTCTAATTTTTGCTCTACTTGCTGACTGGTATTTGCTCTTTGAGAATGATTAGGCGTTTGCCGTTTCTCTGATGAGGCATCAATTACAATTAACTCTAGCTGCCATTGATAGCCTTTTTTTGGAAAAGTTTTGATTGCATCTTCGCCTAAAATTGAGCGCAATTGGCTGATATTCTGAAAAACGACTTGCTCAGATACCACCTTTGAATGCCAGATTGCCGTGAGGATATCTTCTTTACTGAATATTTTTTGAGGGTTGGAAATAAACAACGCCAGTAGATTAGATTGAGTACTGTTTAGTGGAATAACTTCTCCAGCTTTATATAAGACAGACTGACTCTCATCAAACTCAAAATCTAGAAACTGGATCATACAGCGCACAACCTTTGGTATTATTATTTTGTCAGTGTCGAAAACACGGCCCTGCTCAGTGTACGACAATCAGGGCCGAATTCAATCTAAGGTGTTTTCAATCGCTTATAAAACTGAGAAAGACTAAAGTTTTTTCACATCTAACCAATTAATTGAAAGGCGTGTTCGCTCGCCGACAGGTTGAATTGTGAGTGTGTGTGTGCCTTTAGGTAAAGTCACTGGCACTGCACTGGCCGTTTGCCAACCGTTTTCACCCGTTGTGGTGATGTCTTTCAACAACTTGCCATTTAATAGCACTGAAAATGTTTGTTTGTCGCCGCTATGAAACACCCTTGGTTCAAGTGTGTACTTACCTGCTTTGTTTACCTTTACTTGGTAATCAGCGCTAGTATTACGCATATTCGCAAACACCAAATCGTGTTTTGGCTCTTGAGATGAGTTTCGAACACTCACTTCAGTACCTTGACTAAATGCCTCAGCTTGAATACGAGCTGGTAAGGTATGGGTATAAACGGCATTTGAATCCGCTGTATTTGAAGCGAGTCCCTCTCGTTCTCCAATCTGAGGCGTCACTTTATAACGAGCTTTATTCTTGCTTGCCTTAGTATCGACATATTTTAGTCCTGACACGCCTTCTGCAATCACTTGTTCTTCATTTGAGACTAAATCTAAGCGAGTCACTTTATAAGTTATACCAGTAATATCTTGTTGATGTTGCCAGGATAAAGCCACTTCTCGGCCTTTGTCTTTCAAAGAAAGCTTAGATACTTTACTTGGATAATCCGCTATTTGCGCATGCACTATTTTGGCTTGCTTTTGTGCTTTCGCTAACCCCGTCACAAATTGATCACTACCGGTCTGAGCAGGTAAGGCTTTACCTTTTGTATCAAGTACCAAACGAAAACCTTCTATAGCCGCGATAAAATCATCAGCCATTTCACCTCTTCGGTCTAGATCAGGTACCTCCCAATGCCAACTACTGCCTTTAGCAATACGTGAAGTACAGTTAGCTTGGGTAACAGGTCCTCCCCCTTGAGGGAATCGTTGTTTACCATCAACATAACAATCAGCAACTACCTCTTGAATGTTACCAAGCAGGTCATGCACCCCATATTTATCGGCTTTATATAAGCCTACGGTAGAAGAAAGTATTTCTTTGTCGTTACAATCCTCAATGGTATAAGCAGATGAATATGGGGCTTGATACACTTTGCCTGTCATCGCATTTGCGTGTTGATCAGCTAAGTTGGCTATTTCACATACTTGATGACGCTTTTTACCATTTTCAGAAATATACTCGTCATACCCCCCGGTTCGCATCACATATAACCACTGAGCTTCTGACATAAGTCGATACTGCTTACCCGTTTTATCAGAAAGCCATTTGGCATACTCTTCCGCGCCCTTTGTCCCAATACATACCACTGGATGATATTCAGAAAGATTAAAAAAATTGTTATCCCACGAACCATCTCGTTCACCCGCACCAAACCATCCTGGGCCAATTTCGTGCATACAATTTTTTGGTGCTTCATAACCTGTATCTTCAATGAATTTTCTAAACTCTGCCACCGTGAGCTCATACTTTGCCATTTGAAATGGCTGCATAGAAACTTTATATCGTCCTTCCCCTGCATGGTCTTTTGCCATAAAGCTACCCGCAGGAATACTGGCTGTAGGCGGTTCGAAATATGTCACTGACTGGGATTTTGCGAATGCTTGAGTACAACTCAAAGCAATGACTATTGAAAGGATCTTTTTTACCATTGTGTGCTCCGTTTACACCTGTTTTGTTGTTGAGCAAACAATAGTGAGTACACAATTTTTAATCTTATTATTTTTCTAAAAAATTTTTCTCCCGCTATTTAACCTTTAAATACAATCACTTTAGATTTTTTATAGCTTCTACGATGTTATGAAACTAATATAGGCTTTTCATAAACTCGCTTCGAAATCTTAGTCGAATAATAAAAGTGCGTCGTACACTGTTGAGTTTTTCACACATTTACTGCCATGTTCTACACTTAAAGCATATCTTACTGTCATTACATGCTGTGGAAATCTCCTTAAGGGTGCTATGAAATTAAAGACTGGGTTTATCATTTCCCAAGCCAGTATTATTATTAGCCTAATTGTGACCCTTGTTGGTGGGCTTTTTTTATATCAACAATCACAGCTTAATAAACAAATAGATCAACACCTTCTCCAATATAAAAATGCATTCTCCCACTTTCTTTACCTACAACCCGCATTTAGCCTGTATCGCTCGAAAGACATTGAAAGCGACTTAAAAAAACATAAAAACGATTATGCATTAGCCATAATGTCTCTCAAACAGCACATTGAAGATGACAGCATTGCCCTACTACTACTTAACCAAATTCAGGTGGGGGTTGGTGAGTTTGAAAAAAATTTACTCGAACAAATAAAACTTCAAAGGCGTTTAGGGTTCAATGAAGACAGAGGATTAAGAGGTTTTTTTCGTCATGCCGCCCATGAGCTACAGGCCATTACTGGAAAGTTAGAAGATGCCGAGTTTGAAATTCTAATTTTAGAACTGAGACGCAGAGAAAAAGACTATCTACTTCGTTGGGACCCTAAATATCTCAAACTACACACTCAACTGATTGCACAGACACAGCAGTTAATTAATACCCGTTATCCCTTAAAGAATGCTGATTTAAATTTAAGACTCAATGAATATATTCAAGGTTTTAATCAATATATTTATCATTTAGAAACCCAGGGGCAGCACGCTTCGCAAGGATTAAAAGGTAAAAATAACGCTCTATCAGTAGAGCTGGAAGAACGTTTTGATACGCTATACCAGCACCTCAATGAGCAACAAGCTGCAACGTCGCAAAATTACCTTAGAAAGATTTTTTTACTTATTTTAGCAACCACCATAATCAGTCTTTCCATTTCATTTGTGATTAACCGCAGAGTGACTTTTTCACTGATTGCTGTCACCACATTTATCAGAAAACTGTCTAACAGTGATGATTTTAGTGAGCGATTAGAACTTGGAGGTAATGACGAGCTATCTCAATTTAGCGATGATCTAGGCATATTATTAAGCCATATTGAAACACTTATCGAGAGACTCTCACTAGCCCAAAATAGGCTTATCGAAGACGCAAAAATGGCCAGCTTAGGCGGTCTTGTAAAAGGTTTTGCACACGAATTAAACACACCATTAGGCGTGGCAATAACCAGTGAATCTTTCCTTAGGGAGAAGGTGGGCAAGCTTAAAGATGACTTCAAACATGGCAAGATATCTAAAGCAAATCTACAAGTTTTGCTACAAGAATTTGATGACTCGCTTAATTTAATAGAAAGTAACTTAACTCGCTCTGCTGAACTCATAAGCAGCTTTAAGCAGGTTGCGTCTCACCAAGAATATGATGAGCTCGTCGAGTTTGATATACACGAATTTTTAGACAATCTTGTCATCAGCCTAAGACACGAAATTGATAAACATGATGCATGTATCTCTCTCGATATTCCAAAAGGAATGATTATAAAAAGCTATCTTGGGGCTTTTGGGCAAATATTCACTATTTTTATCGTAAACAGCCTACGCCATGGTCAAGTTGCACATAATAAACTCAACATTGAAATTTCGTGCAAATTTGTCAGCGGAGCTATCCACTTCAGGTTTAGCGATGACGGTGCAGGTATAAAAGAAGAGCTACTTGAAAAGGTGTTTGAACCCTTCGTGACGACAAAACGAGGTGAAGGCGGAACTGGCCTAGGCCTAAGCATAGTGTATAACTTAGTCACCCAGCGGCTAGGTGGCCATGTTGAATTACAAAGTATTGAAGGTAAAGGCATATGTATTTATATGCACTTCAATGAAATCCCATTTCGTCAGCACTTTGAGTAAGTTACCTAAAATTATAAAATTATGAAAAGGCTTTTAATAAACTTTGAAAGTAACCTTCAACAGAGTCTTGTTGAGCAGTATGTTGAACCAAACAGGTATGTACCTCTGAACGCACGCGTTCAACTTGTTGATGGTATTCATAACAGGTATTTACTGGGTTAATGATCGTGCTAATATCCGTATTGATTAATATACAAGCCTGAGCAAGTACCACCTTACCACCACCATTTTTAAGCACCACTCGCTGTGCTGTTCCCACGACTTTTTTGCCTGAGATATTGAGATTGTAGTCACCATCACAGTAAGAAAACTCAGTGGCATGAACATCTACTTTTACATCATATAACGCAAAAAACCGAGATAGCTTGTCACAAAAATCTTGATAGGCTTTTGGTATCGAATAAGGTGTTTGCTCATCCCAAACATACATATGAGAAACATTAATCACACCAGGTACTTGCGGTACCGGCGCACCACCTGTTTTGCGACTAAACAACTGCCAGCCCATTTGCATAAGCTGTTGATTTAGTCCTTCTGAGCTTTGCCATTTATTACCTGACGGCAAAACCAATGTTGGCTTATCTGGTTGCCACAAAATCAAAGCTTCATTTAACTCCCCTCTTTGCAATTGACCTAAGACTTCCGTTTCTTTTGCAAATACATTTTCAACCTGAATATTTGGATACAATAAGAGTTTAGGTTTCATAAGCTAGTGATCTTGGTGTTTATATTTTAATAATTACATCAGTAATATATAACAAAATAAGAGTGAGTAAAGGTAAGTTTGTTAACACAAAAAAGCGCCCAAATTGGGCGCTAAAATAAAGTGGGCCAGGGAAGCCCATTTGATGCTCTAGTCAGACTAGGTCTGATTAGAAATCAAGCTTGAAGCTTGCAAATAGACGACGACCGATTGTGTCGTATGTACCTGGTGCCGTATTTGCGTTAAAGCCACTGTGATAACGCGGTGCATCTTTATCTAACAAGTTACTAATACCCACACTAAAGCGAGCATTATCCATGCTATAGCTTGCGCTTACGTCGTGATAAAGTACCGCATCAGCGATATGATCATCAGTAATTGATGCTGGACGTAATGCATCAGTCGTTTCACTGATATAGCGAAGGTCATAGTTCGCATCCCAGTTATCACCACCAAAGATGAATGAGGTTGTGAACTTAAGCTCTGGGTAGATTTCGAACGGGTAAGCATTACCTACCATGTCACGCTCAAGGCCTAGCTCAACCCATGTTTCAACACGCTCGATGTTATACGTACCACTTACACGTACACCAATGCGGTCAGTGAAACCTAAGTCAGCTTCTGTCGAGTAGTCTAATTCAAAGTCGATACCAGACGTGTCTAGCTCACCAACGTTACCGAATGCAAACGTTGCATCATTAGGAAGACCAAAAGATGCGATTGGCATCGCTCTACCGTTATCATCTTTCGGGAAAGCCGAACATGAAGAGGCTGAGTAATCTTTTGAATCCATACAACTATTGAACAGTAACTGATATGGCGTAGAACCAATTAAGTCTTCAATACTGATCCTCCAATAATCAACACTGAATACTAAGTTATCGTCCATTGGCACTGTGTATACAAAGCCGATGTTTGTGGTAACAGATTCTTCAGGGATCAGGCTTTTCTCTGGTGCTTCTGTTGTATAAGCTGGTTGCCATGCAAAACCTAACTCAGCCGTATCAGCATCCGCAATACAATTAGCTCTTTGCTGATCGGTGATATCATTACGAATGTCTTCAAACTCACAAATATTATCAACAGTAGGGAAGCCTGTTGACTGGTTTTGGTTCATTTCTGAAATATTTGGCGCCCTAAAGCCTGTTGAAATACCACCACGTACTTTAAGTGAATCTAGTGGACGCCAATCAACTGATACCTTAAAGTTTGTCGAATCGAAAGTTACGCCTTTATTATTCTCATAGTCAGAATAACGAATTGCCGCTTCAATCGATAATGAATCTGCAACTGGGATAAAGGTCTCAAGGTAAATTTCGTCAGCTGTAAAACTACCAAGTTGAGGATCGCTCGCCCCACTGGTTGTTAAACCTTCTGATGAGAACTCATCTGGAATTGACTCACCTTTTTCTTTGCGGTTTTCAAAACCAGCAGCCCAACCGATAAAACCGCCACCAAAATCTGTTTCTATTTCGCCAGATATAGTCGCGATGATGTGACGAAGTTCACCATAGCTGAAATCTTTCAGTGAATTCGCACTTAGGTATGCCATTTGCTCAGGCGTGATTGCGCCAAAGTCAGCAAATGGGTCTAATACACCCGCAGCTTTACAGTCGGCATTTGCCGCACAATTTTCTGCATTTGTAATAGTTTGCCAACGGTCAAAACGGTGATAGTTTTTGGTATTATCTAATTGTTCATTGTAACCATGTGTGAAAGACACATCGTAAAACATGCCATCACCGACCTCACCTTCAAGGCCAGCTAAAATTCTGTAAGTATGTGCCTTTTGAGTAAAGATACGACCACCAGACTCTGTGAAACGACGGTTAATATGAATACCCTTCATATCATCAGTTTGCGCCTCAGTTAAGTCAGATGCTGAGAAATCTACGCCCCAAGGGTTACGATCTGCAGCACCAAATGGGTTATTCGGGTTATCCCACACATACTGTAATTGTCCACGACCAAATGAAGCATCAGGCGCTAGACGTTGCAGAGATTCACGTTGCGTATAAAATGCGTCAACATACGCATTGGTGCCATCAGCCACTTCGTATTTACCATTTAAAGCAATTTGAAAACGATCATTTGGCGTGATTAACGCATTGACTGGCGCATAGTTATAAACATCTTTAGTGTTGTCATATGGTCTAACTTCACCAGTGTCTGCATCTACAACCCAGCTTGCTTTGTCAGGACCACCTGCGGCTGCGATTGCAGCCCTTTGGTCACCGGTTAAACGAATGGTTCTTGAGTTTGAACTACCACTGGCGACAGCTTCGAAACCTAAAACTTCATCTGTATTTTCATCACGGATCGCTGAAGGGAAAAGTGCATCATGTGCCCAGTCACGCTCCCCCTGCTTTAACTCTTCTTGAGAGTTATATTCTAATGCAACAGTGATTGAGCCTTTGTCACTGGCTGTACCCATTAAGACAGAGAAGGTTTTTTGCTTTGCATCCCATTCAGATGTACCTGCACCAGCACTACCCGAAACGCGTACACCCTCGAAATCATCTTGCAGAATAATATTTACAACACCTGCAATTGCATCAGTACCATAGATAGTTGAAGCACCATCTTTTAAAACGTCAATACGCTTAACCATTGACATAGGCACTTGGTTTAAATCTACTGCGCCGTCAGAGTTAACATCACCAATAGAACGTTTACCGTTGATGAGGATCAGAGTACGGTTAAAACCCATACCACGAAGGTCTATTTTCTTTGCACCATCGTTACCATTGTTAGTTGTCGCACCAAGTTGGAAACCAGATGTCGCAGGAATGAACTTTAAGAATTCATCAACACTTGTCACACCTGATTTAGCGATATCATTTGCATCAAAACTTGCAACTGGACTTGCTGATTCAAACTCAGCACGTTGAATACGTGAACCTGTTACTTCGATTCTTTCAACATTTTTGCCTTCAGTATCTTCATTTGCGATAGCAACACCGGTAGACAGTCCTGTAGAGATCACTGAACAAGCAATCGCATATTTTACTGCTTTAGCTACTTTATTGTTTTGCATTATTTCATCCATCTTAACTTATAGTTTTTATAAAACGCATACACCCACCCCTGAGGAAGAGAAGGATTAACAGAAGCGATACAAACCTGTTAACAAGCATAAAAATATGCATATAAATATGCACAGTCAAGACCACAAAAAATAAGAAAACACTTATTTAAAATATTATTATTGCAGAAAACGCACGCAAACAAACCAAAGCAAAAAACAACCAAACTATTTAAAATCAACAACTTAAAAACTTTAAAAAATAACCAATTAAAAAACCCGCCAAATAAAACGCTTAAAAACCTTATGAAACAAGATGTATATTGCAATAAAGGGGACAGTTACAATTTTAAAAAATAATAAATATTTTTGATTTAGATACTGTTAATAGGAAGGAATTTAAAAAAACAAAACAGGGTAGATTTAAGAAATATTAAATATAATCGCCACATTATTGAAATAGATCATTTCCAAAACCGGAACAATCTATGTATTTTGGTTATATAAAGAAAGTTTTACACTTTGATTTTGTATAAATACTAGGCTATCACTTAGTATTGCATCTTTTATTGGTACATTTTAGGAAGCTAAGCATGGACACAGCAACCCCCTCTTTTGGCATTTTCAGCACACTCAAAGCAAAACTCATTTCAGCCTTTACTTTAATATTGTGTATTCTTGCGGCAATCGGATTGACCGCGTATTTGGCATTGACATCAGCAGATGAAGGATTCAAAAGCTACCGAGAGCTAGCAAGAGACTCTAACCTTGCGAGCACCTTACAATCGAATATGTTGATGGTACGCATGAATGTAAAAGACTTTCTTCTCACAGGTAGTGAGAAAGACCTTCGTGAATACAACCAGTACTTTGAACAAGTTGATAAGCTCATTCTCGACGCCAAACAAGAAATTAATAAGCCCGAACGGGCACAGATGGTGACTAAACTCATTAAAGAAATTGAGCAATACAATGCGACGTTCGAAGTTATTAAAGCGTATCGGGTTGAGCGCAATGAGTTGGTGTTAAACCAATTAGATGTTATTGGCCCTAGAATGGAGCGTGAGCTAACGCTAGTCATGCAAAGTGCCGCACAATCAAATAATACGCAGCTGGCTTATGTCGCAGGTGAGGCTATGCGTAACTTATTACTTGGCCGATTATATGTTGTGAAATACCTTGAAAATAATCAAGTATCAGCGTCTGAGCGAGTCAATCAAGAATTCTCTCGCTTCGAAGACCAACTCATAAATTTAAGCACTTTTAGTTTGAGTACAGAAAATCAAACTAGGCTAAACAACATTAATAGCATGTTCCTTGATTACACAAGCGCCTTTAATCAAGTTCAAAACCTTATTATTGATAGAAATGACAAAGTAACCAATGTATTAGATGTGATAGGTCCACGATTTGCCGCTTTAGTAACAGATTTAAGTAACTCAGTGAAATCTGATCAAGACATTCTAGGTCCACAATTAAAAGCCGCTAACGAACAAGCCGTATCACAAATTTTTGTTATGTTCATGATAGCGCTTGTAATTAGTGCAGCTATTATATTTTTCTTACTTAGAATGGTGATGAAACAACTTGGTAAAGATCCAAGTGAACTAGACAATATTGCTACCGCCATATCTGAAGGTGACTTAGACCAAGAATATGATGAGCGAGCACCGCAAGGCGTCTTCAAATCTATGCTAGAAATGCGAGAGAGCTTAAAACTCATTCGTGAAAAAGAAGAGCAAGAACGTCGCGTGGCAAGGGTCAATGCCCGTATTAAAAGTGCATTAGATAACGCAAACTCTAACGTGATGATCACCAATACTGAGCACCAAGTCATTTATCTAAATAGTTCAATCCAACTCATGTTTGAGGAAGTTGAAACGCAATTACAGACAGAGCTGCCTAACTTTAGCGCTCATCATATTCTAAACGCGAAAATCAATGGTTTAATGCCTTACTTTGAGCAACACCTAGCACAGATTGACAGCCTAACCACCAGCCTTGAAGAGCAATTTGTTATTGCAGGCAGAACTTTTAAATTAGTTGCAAGCCCTGTCATTGTTGAAGCGCAACGCGTTGGTACGGTATTCGAGTGGCAAGATAGAACCGAAGAGCTTGCCGCAGCAGAAGAAAAAGCGCGTATAGCTTCTGAAAACGCGCGCGTAAAATATGCGCTAGATGGCTCTTCTGGTCAGGTGATGATTGCTGACAAAGACCTAAATGTGATTTACATGAATAACGCCATTCATGACATGTTTGCAGTTGCAAGCCAAGATATTAAACAAGCCATTCCACACTTTAATCAAGAAGCCATTATTAGTAATCGAGTTGATGCGTTTTTTGAGCATTTCAGCAATAAAGTAGAAGAATTCAAAACTCAAGCAGCAAGTATTGAAACTGAGTTTGTGATTTCTGGCAGAACATTTACAGTAATCGTGAGCCCAGTCAGTGTAGAAGGTGAGCGTGTAGGTACGGTATTAGAATGGCAAGACAGAACAGACTGGCTAGCACAAGAGCGTGAAAAGACACGTATTGCAGCAGAAAATGCCAGAGTGAGATATGCACTTGATAGCGTTTCGGGCAACGTCATGATTGCAGATAAAAATCTTAATATTATCTATGCCAACCAAGCCCTAAAGAGCACCATAGAAAGTGCAGAGCATGATATTCAAGCCCATATAGGCCAGTTCGATGCCAACAACCTAATTGGCTTCCCTGTTGATCAATTCTACTTAGAACCAGAACAACAACGTGTCTTGTTTAATAACTTGTCTCATGCCCACAACAGTACTGAATACATTGGTGAGCGTGTCTTCTCGGTAACCTCTAACCCTATCTTCGTTAATAATGAACGTATTGGTACTGTACTCGAGTGGACCGACAGAACCGCAGAAGTAAATATTGAAAAAGAAATAGACAACTTGGTGCAATCTGCCGCGCAAGGTGACTTGAGTCAGAAGCTATCTTTACAAGATAAAACAGGCTTCTTTGAAAAGCTCAGCACAGGCTTAAATGACCTAGTGTCTACCGTGGAAGTGGCACTTGATGACGTTACAAAAGTGCTGAGTGCATTAGCTCAGGGCGATTTGAGCAAACGTATCACCAACGATTACGAAGGCTCTTTTGGTCAACTGAAACAAGATACCAACAGTACAGCTGATAAACTAACCGAAGTCATTGAAAACATCACCCATGCCTCTGGCAGCATTTCTCAGGGGGCGAATGAAATCGCTCAAGGTAATGCAGATTTAAGCCAGCGTACTGAAGAGCAAGCCAGTAGCCTAGAGGAAACCTCGGCGAGTATGGATGAAGTCACCGAAATTGTTCGTCAAAGCTCTGAAAAAGCCGAAGATGCGAATGCCCTTTCAATGACGGCTGAAGATAAAGCCAGTCATGGCGGTGAGGTCGTGAAATTGGCTGTAAGCGCAATGCGCGAAATCAATCAGTCGAGCAAACAGATCACTGAGATTATCAGTGTAATTGATGATATTGCATTCCAAACTAACTTACTTGCCTTGAATGCAGCTGTAGAGGCAGCCCGGGCGGGTGAACAAGGTCGAGGATTTGCTGTGGTTGCCGGTGAAGTACGTAACCTAGCCCAGCGCTCATCAAATGCAGCAAAAGAAATCAAAGATCTGATCAGAGACAGTCAATCTAAAGTTGAAGAAGGCACCGACTTAGTAAACCGCTCTGGCGATACCTTAAGTGAAATCGTTGAAGCCACCAGCAAGGTTCGCGTCATGATGGCTGAAATTGCCCAATCAGCAAGACACCAGTCTGAAAGCATTATGCAGATTAATACTGCAATTACTCAGATGGATCAGATGACCCAGCAAAATGCAGCACTGGTTGAGGAAGCAGCCGCCGCCGGTGAAGCGATGGCTGAACAAGCACAAATGATGAACCAAACGGTCGAGTTTTTCTCATTAACCGAGCGCAGTGCTTCATCTACAGCTTTAGAGCAAACCTACCTACCCGATGAACGTTACTTGCCAAATTTGGCTTAATGATTAAAGAGAATTAAAAGGCTGCTTTTGCAGCCTTTTTCATACCCAATTTGAAACATTTAGAAATACTTTTTCCATATTGCTAGCAGCCAGTTAGGCGTACAATAACCTCAAGTTGTGCAAGGTTATAACGACCTGAACATCATGTAAGTAAATCTGATATTTACAAAGGATTGTGCTCAGCTCTTTATAACTTTTTAAAGGGCACAACTATGATTAACACGCATCCCAATATTGTCATCATCGGTGGCGGCGCAGGCGGCCTAGAATTGGCAAGTAAATTAGGGAACAAACTTGGGAAGTCTCGTCGCGCAAATATTACTTTAATCGATAAAAACCGTACCCACATTTGGAAACCGCTCCTACATGAAGTGGCGACAGGCTCGCTTGACACTAGCTTAGACGGTGTCGTTTATTCTGCCCATGCGGCTCGGCATGGATTTCAGTTTATTCTTGGTGAGTTCATCAATTTGGATGCTGAAAAACAAGCGATATACCTTAAAGAGCAATACGACTCAGATGGTGAATTAATTTTGCCGCAACGTACCGTTCACTATGATGAGTTAATCATCGCCATTGGGAGTGTCAGCAATGACTTTAATACGCCTGGTGTAAGTAAGCATTGCTATTTCTTAGACTCTCACCAGCAAGCCGAGCGCTTTCAACATGCGCTACTTAACTGCTTTACACGTGTACACCAAGCTGCAAGCCAATTACCTGAAGAACAAAACCGTCTTTCAATCGCCATTGTCGGTGGTGGGGCAACCGGTGTTGAGCTCAGCGCCGAACTGGTTCATGTCGCTCAACTTCTAAAGCACTATGGTATGAGTGCGTTTACCAGCACCAAGCTCACCATTCATTTAATCGAAGCCGGGCCAACTATACTACCCGCCCTACCCAGCAGAATAAGTAACTCTGCGCGAGACGAGTTGCGTCATTTAGGTGTCAATATCTTAGAAGGCACTAAAGTGAGCAAAGCAACTTCTGAGGGCTTTATCACCGATGACAATACCTTGATCCAAGCTGATTTAATGCTTTGGGCGGCGGGCGTAAAAGTGGCTGACTTTATTAAAAACCTCGATTGCTTTGAATTCACTCGCAACAATCAAATTAAAGTAGACGAATATTTACAAGCGAAAGGCACTTCACATATCCATGTATTGGGTGATGCTTGTGCCTGTGAGCAAGAAGATGGCACTTTCGTGCCACCTCGCGCGCAAGCTGCACACCAGATGGCAAGTAATGTCGCGCACAATATTTTAGTGAAATTCACAGGCAAAGCGCCAAAACCTTTTGTTTATAAAGATCACGGTTCACTGGTGAACCTTTCTCGCTTTAGCGCGGTAGGAAGCTTGATGGGTAACCTGACAAACAACACCATGTTTATCGAAGGTAATCTAGCGCGGGTGATGTATTTATCGCTTTATCGTATGCATCAAAACGCCATTCACGGCCCAATTAAAACCACGGCTTTGTGGTTATCAGAAAAGTTACTACGAATTGTGCGACCTAAAATGAAACTGCATTAATACAACAGCAAGCAGCCTGAAAACCTTTAAGTTCAGGCTGCTATTGTCTTGCACTTCTTTTTGTACTTTTTTATTGGGCTTTTTATTGAGCTTCGGCCAGTGCTAACACCTCATTCAATGCCGAAACCGAAAACCCTCTGTCGTAGAAGTAGATAATTTTGCCGTTTTTATCGAGTAGCATCACTCTGGCGTTATTCGGATTTTCATTACCTGTAAACGCTTGGATTTTTTCACCGTCTTCATAAATGGTGATCACCCCACCCCATAGCTCTTTAGGAATTCCACGACGCATGCCTTCATCGATTTGTGTGCTAAACATTCTCGGGAACATGCCAGCAATGGTTGGTAACTCATACGCTTTAATATCAGCGCCTTTCATATCAAGGCCAATCAACCAACGGTCAATGTCGAACTGACTGTCCTGCTTGTAGCCAACCAAAAATATCGCAACTTCACCTTTAACGAAATCAGGTAGGTTTATACGCTCCTTTTCTAGACTTCCACCAGAGACACTAGGAAAAGCTTTTCCCGTGACATCTTGGTTTGGGTATTGGGCTGCACACCCAGTTAATAGAACTAATACAAATATGAGTAAAAAATGTTTCATCAATTTAATGTTCCTTTTGTGGTTTTACTGAAACTGCTTAGCAATTACATCCAGCTTTTTCAAAAATTCTTCTTTTAATTTACTGTGCTCGTATTCAAGGTCATATTTGTTATGAAACCCAAAACGGAGCAACACCCCATTACCCTGCAAGTATATGGTGTAACCATCAATATCAGAGAATGCCGTGATCCCCTCTAAATGCTTGCCTTGTTCGTATGGCTCACCATGTTGTTGAATATGCTCATATACACGCAAAATATGCTTTGACTCTAAATTATTCTTCATATGCCGACCTTATTGCATTCATCACTCATTTTTACGTCTTACACAGCCATTAAGTTTAGTCTTATTTTGCTTTCACATTGTTTTCACACCTGACTTGCGACCATCAAGTAAAATTAAGGAGCAAAGCCATGCGAACTATCTTTCAACTTTTACTACTTATTTGGTTGTTATTTTTAAGCAATCAAACCAATGCAGCACAATCTGAAGCGTCACACTTAAAATCTGTCGTTCAGAATGCGCTCCAGCGAATTAAAGACGTCGACAAAACAAAGTGGGCGTTTGAGCTACACAGCTTTGAGAACGAAGAAGGAGAAATCACAGACTATACGGCAGCATTTAACGGTGCGCTTCCCGACGGTCAAAAGTGGCAACTGCTCACCAAAGACAAAAAGCCTGCGACCGTCAAGCAAAAGCGCGCTTTTATAAAACAACGCAATAAAGACAAGAAAACCTTCAGTATTAAACTTGAGCAGCTCATTTCTATAGATTCATTACTGTTACTCGATTCTGTAAACGAAGCGATTACGGCAAGTTTTGATGTCAACATTCCAAAACTCGGTGATGACGCCATTGGTAAGCTAAAAGGCACATTAATCGTCTCGCCAAAAAATCACTTACTTAAGCAAATCACCATCACGAATTTAGATGTGTTCAGCCCAATGGCCATGACAAACATAGAGCAATTTAAGATGATTTTGACCTTCGCCGAAGTGTCAGAACAAGTTCTGCCGACAAGTGCAGAAATGACGATGCGCGGCACCTTCGCCGGCTTTATGGAACTGAACGAAACCTCAAAAGATAGCTACACTAACTATCAACGTCTTGAATGATAAAACCAAGTTTTAGGCTAAATAATAAAAAAGCAGCCTAGTGCACTAGACTGCCTTTAGTGAGAACAACGGGTAAAATTTATATGCCTATAATGTGTTTCAAAGGTTCAGCAACATGAACAATTTCGTTTATGCTTTTCCATCTTACCCACCCCAGGGTTAAAGCGGTTGGTCGGGTCTAATGAGCGATAAAATGCTTTTACATCTTCTTCGGCTTCATAAAGATGACCGACATTGTGTTCAGCCGGGTACTTAGCGCCACGAGAATCAAGTAGTGCCAACATTTGTGCTTTCACTTTCTTAGCATCAGCGCCTTTTTTCAGCACATAGTCTTGGTGAAATACATGGCAGAAGAAATGCCCATAATAAAGACGCTTATCAACCTGATTGGCAATGTCTTCTGGCAACTGTTCAACCCAATCAAAATCATTTCTACGCAGGGCAATATCGAGCGCCAAAATATCTCCGACTTTGTCTTCATGTAATGCTTGATAGCGAATAGCGGCACCTGCTGCTGCAAAACGTTGTAAATACGCCTTACTGGCTTCATCGGGTGTACACTCAAAATACCCGCCCGCTTTTGGGTTTTGCGCAAAATACGACTTTAGGAACTGTTTGGCTTCGGCAATACCAGCATCACTCATTTTTAAAATTAAGTGATGCTCATATTTGTCTCTAAATTCAATCATGCGCTTAGGTAAATGCTGAGGGAATAAGTAGCTTGCAAACTGCATCACCTTGTCGGTGAAATTGCTTGGCATAAAGCGCCACTTTTTAAAAGTCGCATCTAACCGCCCTTTTAGGGCAAACAACTTAGGCAATCTATCCGTGCCTAAGTGCTGAATACTTAAGAAAGTATCTTTGCCATATTTTTCAGCGATATCGAAGATTTCGCGGTGCAGATACTCTCCCACTTCAGGCAAATTTTTGAATTCAGATAATATGTGACGTCGTAAATCACTTAAAGTCTTAGGATCATTAGTACCCACATAAAATGTCTGCTCTTGGCTCGGTACTTCAAAGGTATCTAGGCGCACAGCAAACACAGCTATTTTACCTGCACAGCCACTGGCCTCGTAGAGTTTTGACGTATCAGCATTAAAACGACTCGGCGTATCCGCATCTACATCGCGTAATAAGCCTTCATAATCGGTCGCACTGGCTTTTTTGTCGGTAACCAAGTTGTTGTGAGCAAAGTTACCCGACATCAGGTTCTTTAAGATCTCTTCTGGCGTTTCACCCAATTCAATGCCTAAGTGATTCACTAAATGCAATTGGCCTTTTTCATCTACGCGGGCAAAGAGTGACAACTCAGTGTAAGCAGGCCCACGCTTTACCAATGCCCCACCTGAGTTGTTCGCCACTCCGCCAACAATCGATGCCCCTAGACAAGAAGAACCTATAACCGAATGCGGTGCTCTTGATAACGGCTTTAAGGTTTTTTCTAACTTATGTAACGTGGTGCCGGGAAAGCTCAACACTTGTTTACCCTGCTCTAGAACCACGAGATCGTCCATCGCCAGGGTATTGAAGATCACTATGTCTCTATCATAGCCATCACTCGAAGGGGTTGATCCTTCGGTTAAACCGGTATTCGCCGCTTGCATGATCATAATGCAGTCAGCTTCAACACAGAGTTCTAACGCATGCCAAAATGCCAGTAAGTTTTGCGGAAATAGAACAGCCAGTGCACAGCCGCCACCCGAGCGCCAGCCCGTTCTATAGTGCTCGGTTTTATTGGCTTGAGTTTGCACATTCTCGCTGCCTAACACTTTGCTCAAAGCGGCCAGTAGCTGCTGGTTGTTCATATTCTTCTCCATTTTAATGACTTAACGGTCCTGCAATATTCAAAACATATAAGGCTGTCATCACTAAGGCGCCTGACGCCAAAACATAATATAAGGTTGGCACAATTGTGCGTCTAAGTGTGGCCCCTTCTTGACCTAATAAGCCTACCGTTGCACTTGCCGCGACCACATTATGAATCGCAATCATGTTACCTGCCGCAGCACCCACAGCTTGTGCTGCGATAATTAGTGCTGGTGATAGCCCTAAACTCATTGCCGCTTCAAACTGAAATTGACTAAACATCATATTTGATACGGTATTAGACCCTGCAATAAAGGCACCTAGTGCACCAATGGTTGGGCTTACAAGGGGAAAAGCCTCACCAAACCAAGTGGCAAACATCTGGGCACTGGCCATTGGCATACTAGGTAAATCGGATAGGTTCACACCTGAATTTATAAATAGGCGGACCATAGGCACGGTAAACATTAAAACAAAGCCTGCACTGATCACGGTTTTGGTCGATTCACCAAATGCATTTCGCACGATTTGGCCTTTTTGACCCGACTGACCTTGTAAAATGAGCGCCACCAAAGCAGCAATCACCATTAACCCACCTGGCAAATATAAAGGGGCAAAAGAAGCGCTTACCCCAGTTTCACCGAGAATATTACTGAAGCTGATATTGAAGCCAGTTAAAAGCCCTTTAAACTCTGTAAATACACGAGAACATACCAATAAAGCCGCAACAATTAGGTAAGGTACCCAAGCCACGACAATAGACATTGAACGACTACCGCTGATGTTTTCAGCTTTAATCTCTAGATTGCCTAACCACTGTTTAGGCCAAGTCTCTTTATTCGCAAAATCCCACTGTGTTTTAGGCACTAAAAACCCTTTTTTTGCGGCGGTAACAACTGTGGCAATACTCACTAAACCGCCAAGGAGTGATGGAAATTCAGGGCCGAGAAAAACCCCAGTTAATGCATAAGGAACGGTGAAGGCCAAACCTGCAAAAATAGCAAATGGCAACACTTCAAAACCTTCTTTCCAGCTTTTATTTTGCCCAAAAAAACGTGTCAGCATCATCACCATAAATAACGGCATCACAGTGCCCACAATGGCATGAATAATTGAAACATTGGTGGTAATGAGCTGCAGATATTGCTCCCACGTCCAGCCTTGGGTCGCAAGCTGAGCAGAAATTGCCGTGGTATCTAACCCTTTATTTACACCGATGATAATAGGTGTGCCCACAGCACCAAAAGAGACTGGCGTACTTTGGATCATCATACCCATTAACACCGCCGCTAAAGCAGGAAAGCCGATTGCAACCAATAATGGCGCGGCAATTGCCGCTGGCGTACCAAAGCCAGAGGCGCCTTCTATAAACGTGCCGAAGCACCATGCAATCACAATTGCTTGAACACGTCTATCGGGCGAGACGTGCATAAAGCCTTCACGGATGACGCCAATTGCTCCCGTATGCTTTAGCATATTCAATAAAAAAATTGCGCCAAAAACTATCCACAAGATAGAGAAGGTGATCCCTAAGCCTTGTAGAATTGACGCTAACACGCGATTAGTTGACATATCCCATACAAAGAGCGCCAGTACGGCAGTCGTTGCTAGCACCACAGGCATGGCTTTTTTCGCAGGCCAACTCAGGCCCACCAGCAACAAAGCTGCTAATGCAATTGGCAATAAAGCCAATGCACCTAGTGTTAATTCGTTCATATTACTTTCTCTTGTTGTCCAGTTTTTATTGTTTTACTTACCCACAACGTGCTTATTGGTGATTTATTTAATTATTGATACATAAGCATCGAGTAAACAAAATTTATAGAAATGTACAACTCTGTTAACTATTAATATATATTCATTAAAGAGAATGTTTTTTTCCTTTTTTGACATAATCAATATTGTTGAAAGAGGCTGTTAGGTGTATTTATGGTTAAATCGGATGATATTTTCTTGTTTGTTCAAGTCGTTGATGAAGGTTCGTTTTCAAAACTCGCTGAAAAACTTGAAATGACCAATTCTGTGGTGAGCAAGCGGATCAGCCGCTTGGAAAAAGCCTTAAATGTACAATTATTGTATCGCACTACCCGCAAACTCAGCTTAACCGATGCAGGACAAGCCCTTTACGGTAAAGCGCGCTTAGCCAAGCAAGCACTGCAAGATGCACAAGACACAGTGACAGGCTATGGTGATGCTGTGCGCGGTAAAATTCGCGTGACCGTGCCATCAGTTTCAGCGAATCTATTACTCAGTAAAGCCATTGCTGAATTTTGCCAACTCTACCCTGATGTTGAGGTTGAATTGCATGTCAGTAATCGATTGGTGAATATTCTTGATGAAGGCTTTGATTTAGCCATCAGAACCGCTTTTCTTGAAGACTCCTCGCTGGTGGCAAGAAGACTTATAGATTCTCAATGGATTGTATGTGCCAGCCCTAGCTACTTAAATCAGTATGGTATTCCTCATAAACCCAATGACCTACTGAACCATGAATGTTTGATTTACAAATATGAAGGCGTTGGCCCTGACAACTGGCTCTTCCAACAAGAAGGTGTAGAGGCAAACGTGCAAGTACAAGGTCGCTTTTATACCAATAGCCTCGCGGCCATTCGCGATGCAGCCGCAACCAGCTTTGGTATTGCGTATTTGCCCCGTGCACTGGTTCATGATGATTTAATGTCAGGCAGGTTGGTTTCTTTGCTGGCCGATTACACAGCAAAGGAGCTTGGCGTGTATGCAGTTTATCCAAAATCGCGCCAGCCAGACAAAAAGCTTAACTTGCTCGTCGAGCATTTGCGTGACGCGTATTTAGCAAAAAAAGAGTATCTTTATTAAATAAAGATACTCTTTTTACTAAAACAAACTTACAGAGCTTTTGCTTAAAACCTTTAGTTAGAACTTTAGCTTGGCACTGAATTGTAAGTAGTTTGAGTCAATGTTCTGCATGCGTTCGTCGTCAACACTAAAGTTACCTAGCTCAACACCTAAATCTAAATATTCGTTGTAACTGGTGATCAAGTTCACGCCAGAATGACTGCGCTTGCGCTCAAGCACATCTGTTGAGGCACTGCCATAAAACACCGATGAACGTAACTTTGGCGTCCAAAAGTGTCTATATGCAATCGCATAGGCCACCGTACTTTCAACTTCGGCTGCCTGCTTACCCTCTGCGGTTACTATGTCAGGAGTAATGCCAGCTGCAACATAGCGTCCAGAATCTCCGCTGGTTACCTGAACACGTAGATCATCTTTACCATGGGTGTTAATTTTTGCCGCGATGTTAAATGCAGTCGCCGTTTTATCTAGACCGCCTTGATCAACTTGGCGTAACAGGCCAGCGACAGATATCATGCCCCAATCCGCTTTATGGTTATAACGGGCAATAAAGTCTGGTAACGATTCATCTTTATCTGCCTGAGCGCCCGTCACGCCCACGCCACTGACACTGCTGCCAACATCACCGTCACCATTGGTCTCAGGGTTTTCAATGGCAAACTGCCAAGCTCCATGCGTATATCTAAGTTGAGTTTGACGAATAAAGACCTCACCAGCATGTGGGCCACCGAAATCAAGTGATTCTGGCAGTGCGTGTAGTGGCATAAAGGTGGTCCAGTTTTGACCTGCCATCCAGTTCTTATACTGAATATATAAATGCCTTAGGCGTGGATTTGATGAATTACTAACCACTTCATTACCGCCGCCGCCATAGAAGTCCATCTCAACAAAGCCTTTAATGTCGCCATGCTGCACAGTTAAATTCACTCGAGACTCTTTAACATTAAATGCCGTATGCGAGGTATCTTGTGCAGCACCTCCAGGAAAGTTTGCTAACCAATAATCTTGATAAGCCACATCACCAGAGACATGGCGAATATCGACCTTACCGTAACCGCCAATTGCCACCTTAGTTTGCTTTTCACCCTGTTTAACGTTCAGTATTTCTACAGCTTGCACTTGTGATGCCAGGCTCAGTGCACATGCACCGAACCCTAAAACGACTTTATTTGATAGCTGTTTCACCACGCACTCCTCAGTTTAGGTTTATTGTTATATGTTTGTTGTCGGGAGAAAATTTACGGGCAGCTAACCTTTCGATAAATGGACATAAAGCCAAAGACTTTTTCCAAAAAGAACAAAATAGAGAAATCTCCTGATGAGCTGGTTTAGCAAATCATTAACATTAAACCGAGTCTTTATCGAAGATTCAGTAAAGGTCGCGCATTCTATTCAGCTGTGTGTTAAACCATTTGACATGGTTAGGTTGCCAATTTGGCAAAAATGCTTTTCTATTATTGCTATTAACGCTTTGTGGTTTTCAGCCATACACTTCGCAAAACACAGCAGTGCTCATACTTCTGATAACACTTAGGACACCTGTTATGCGCCTTAATCAATGCTACAACTTTCAAGACTTTAGAAAACTGGCAAAGCAACGCTTGCCCGGCCCGATCTTTAATTACATCGATGGTGGCGCTGACGACGAGACCACTTATCGTCGCAATACTGAGGCGTTTGAAGGGTGTGATTTACTACCAAGCGTACTGACGGGAGTCGAAGATATTGATTTATCTGTTACTGTCATGGGCCAAAAGCTCGACATGCCAGTATATTGCTCACCCACCGCATTACAAAGACTGTTTCACCATCAGGGCGAACGCGCAACTGCGGGTGCCGCTGAGAAATACGGCACCATGTTTGGCGTTTCTTCTCTTGGCACCGTCAGTTTAGAAGAGATTGCCCAGCAAACCTCGACTCCGCAGGTATATCAATTCTATTTTCACAAAGACCGAGGGCTAAACCGCGCCATGATGGAGCGTGCCAAAGCGGCAGGTGTCGAAGTGATGATGCTAACTGTTGATTCAATCACAGGTGGCAACCGTGAACGCGATTTGCGCACAGGGTTTTCAATTCCGTTTCGTTTAACACTCGCTGGTTTGATCCAGTTTGCCATTAAACCAATGTGGGGGTTGAACTATGTATTCCACGAAAAATTCAGCCTGCCGCAACTTGATGCCCACATAAAAATGGGTAGCAGCACCAGCTCTATTGGTGACTACTTCACAAATATGCTCGACCCAACCATGAACTGGGACGACGTAGCCGAAATGGTTAAGTTTTGGGATGGCCAGTTCTGCCTAAAAGGCATTATGACTGTTGAAGATGCAAAACGTGCAGTTGATATTGGCTGCACGGGTATTGTGATCTCCAATCATGGCGGTCGTCAACTCGATGGCGCTCGCAGCTCATTCGATCAATTGGCTGAAATCGTCGATGCCGTCGGCGATAAAATTGATGTGCTTTTCGACAGCGGCATTCAACGCGGTACCCATGTTTTAAAAGCGCTTTCACTGGGTGCAAAAGCCGTGGGCATTGGTCGTATGTATTTATACCCCCTTGCCGCTGCTGGTCAACCAGGTGTTGAACGCGCACTCGGACTTATGCAGGAAGAGCTCATTCGAGATATGCGCCTAATGGGGTGTAAGTCTATTTCTGAGCTTTCCCGCAAAAATTTAAGATTTAGGTAGTTTCAAAAATTCATAACACGTTGTCATACTTGCATTATGAAACTCAAGCCAACCTTTTAGGTTGGCTTTTTTGTGCCTTTAAATAGACCTCGAAATAACGCTCTTCATTTAGTGATTTAGTATAAAAAACGAAATAATCGACTTTCTTTGCTGTATTCAAAATCAAAGTAAGTATAATGTATACAAAATTCACATTAAGCATTTGGATACTTGAAGCAATGAAAGCAAAAATAATAACCGCGGTTCTATCGCTTGCCGTGCTTGCAGGCTGTCAAACCACTGAGCAACCAGCCGCTGTCGTAGATTACAGTAAAGTAAAGCTGACATATGGCAATGTCGTTAAAGAAGGTGAAGTCTATATTCCAGCTTGGAAACGCAATGAAGCGAAAATCAACCAAGTGCTTGCAAATCAACATTATTGTGCTGATAACTTGGTCTTACGCTTCCAAGCTATGTCGCAGCAAAATATCGAAGATTCTTGTAAGTTACTGCTAGAAACAGAAAAGCGTTTTCATACTCTATTTAATACGCGTGGCAAACCGCTGCTACATGACAACAATGATGTGTTGCGCGCCAATATTTACGCCAGTCGTGAAGACTACGTAAAGTATGTCACAGATCATTTTGACGTACCGTCTAACAATGGCGGCATGTACCTCGAAGGTTTACCACATTTAGAAGACAACAGTGCCGAGTATGTGGCCTATTTGAAAAAAGGCACTGTATGGAACTTAAACCATGAGTTTGTGCACTATTTAGATGGTCGTTTTAATACGTATGGTGATTACTGTGCGCCGCCTCATGATAACCATTATGGCCCGGAATACTGCCCAGAGCCCGCTGCTGAACCACCTTATTTAATTTGGTGGGGCGAAGGGCTAGGTGAATATGTTGCACACATGAACAATAACCCGCGAGCACTAGCGTTGGCAGGCGAAAAAACCTATCAACTGAGCGAATTGTTTTATAACAACAGCGCAAACTGGAATACCGACCGCATCTATCGCTGGGGTTATTTAGCTGTGCGTTACATGATGGAAAAACAGCGCGATAAAGTCGAAGAGATGCTATTTCATGTGCGTCGCGGTGATTACCCGCGCTATCAAAAAATCGTAAAAAATTGGGGTACCAGCATGGACGCTGACTTTCATGCTTGGCTTGATACAGTCGCAACCAAATAAGCTAACGCATTACTTTGCAAAAGCTTGGTTAACGCCTATTAACCCAAGTAACACTTTTGAGTGTTAATCCAATAAGGTGCAGTATGCCTAGGTCTATACTCTGCACCTTATTTTTTTCTTATCCGCACCAGCCTCCACAACACCTTGCCTTTTCATTCTTTGTTTACATTTCATCACATTCCAAAATCTCTACATTCTTTCACCCGACATTCGAAAGTGAGATAATTTATTCAATAAAAACAAAATAAAAGACAAATAATGAAAAAATATTTACTCACTCCTCTTGCGGCAGCATTAACACTTACTTTAACGGCGTGTGGCGGCGGTTCATCTGGTGATGATAAACCATCTCAAGGCACAGGTAGTGGTGGTGTTACTGAACCACTTCAAAAAATATCATTAGAGGCCTACACATACTCTTGCCAAACAGAAACGCCATATGCAACCGACATCGTTTTTCATAACGAAGCAGGTAAACCTGTAGGCACAGCCAAAACCAATGCTGAAGGTGTGTTTTCAGGTGAAGTACCAAAAGACACTAAACACGTTTCAGTATTAGGTGATGAAGTTGAGTATGATGACGGCGAGTATAAAAAGATTCGCACCGTTTTAGATATAGATAACAGAACCAATTTGGGTAAGTTTTATTTTAATCAGTTCAAATCTGATTGCGGCTGTGAAACTTACACGCTAGACACCAGTGAACTTTCGTATATGGAAACAGGCTACTCACTTTATGCGGGTTATTTTAGCTCTGTTACTGACACTTTAAGAGTATGTACTGATGAAGACATTTACTTCTCAGTTGTCGCAAACGATTCAAATGAAGCCAAGGCTACTGTCATGGCCTTGCCAACAGATACAAAAACAATCAAGCTCACTGATGCTGACTTTAACGACCAAGGTGTCTGGGTAGACCATCAAGTCAGCGCAGGAACTGAGTACATTACGACTGCTGGATATTTTGAAGCAACAAACACATTTAAATTCTATCAATTTAGACAAGTCGAACAACTTACACCTGTATTTATTTTCCCGACCTTAACCGAGCATAACTTCTACCGACAATACTTTGACGAGGAAAGTTATGTGGGCGATGTATACGTTCGCATGATAAGCCAAGCGCGAAGTAGAATAAAAAATGACGGCTCGTTTGATCTTACTGAGTTACCTGTCATATCTCCAGATCTAAGCGCCGATATTGTGGCTTTTGCAAATGCCAGCGACTTGAGCTACGACTTTAGCTCAGTTGATGATCGCCTAACAAATGTTGAAATTGATTTCAGCTTCTTAGTTGATGATGCAGCCGAAACACGATTTGATATGAATATTAGGGGTTATATCAGTGGTAAAGTACCAGACTTATCATTTGGCTCTGTATTCCCTGAACCTGCAGGCAACGCGACTCTTGAGCAGCTTGATATCTTTTTATCAGGATATGCTGGCAATCCTACTGATAAGAAAAGCGTTGATGCTTTGTTAGAAGAAAGGGCTCAAGGTAAGCACATCACAAAAGATAAATTTAGTAATTATGTTTTTATAGATTTAGATGCAGCACTAGACTAATCATTTAATAAAGGCCACATGCGTGGCCTTTTACTTCTCTTCTTTCAAGTAATACACTGCTCAGTGCTTTTATTCTTCAAATAACAATAAATCATGAGCAAATATTACGACCCTATTAGTGCACAGCACTGCCAAAACCAAGCCTTTGCACCAAGTTATTGGGCAAGTACCCAAGCATTGCCTGACCTACTACCTGCTATTACATCTGATACAAATTGTGATGTCGTCATTATTGGCGGCGGTTTTAGTGGTTTGCTCACCGCCTATTATTTAGCAACTGAGCATCAACAAGAGTGTATCGTGCTTGAAGCTAATCAAGTCGGTTTTGGTGCCAGCGCACGAAATGCAGGTTTTGTGCTTAAAGGCTCAGGCCGTTTGAGTTACCCACAAATGGCAAATAAATGGGGCATGGATGTTTGCCAAGGGATTTATGGCGAATTTACAGAAGCGGTGCAACGAGTAGAAGATCTGATTCAAAGCCAACAGTTCAAGTGTGACCCGCAACCAAAGGGCTATCTAAAAATAGCGCATAATCAACAGGCCTTTGCAGGTCTTAAGGCGCAAGCTGAGTTTTTACAAAAACACCTTTCGAGTGATGCTGAGTTTTTGTCTACTGATGAATTAAAAGCCAACTATATGCACAACCAACAAGCCTATGGTGCGATGCGTTTACCCGATGGCTTTGGTATTCATCCACTTAAGCTTGTGCTGGGTTATAAAAAAATGGCCATGGAGGCTGGCGTTAAAATATATGAGCATACACTGGCAAGCGATATTAATGACACAGGTAGCCATATTACCCTTAAAGCCAATGGCTTTAATATCAAAGCTAAGAAATTGGTGATCTCAGGGAATGCCTATAACAGTAAGGTGACTTCGCCAGTTATTAATAATCGTTATCTACCTATCCTCAGTAGCATAATGGTAACCAAGCCACTCACTCAAGCCCAGCTCGAAAGCTCAGGGCTAAAAACCCACCAAGTGACGATGGATACTAGAACGCTGAAATATTATTACCGTTTATTGCCCGATAATCGCTTGTTGTTTGGCGGCCGTGGCGCAATTTTTGCCAAAGACCAAAATAAGCCAACCTATTTAAATAATCTAAAGAAAGGCCTGGCTGATTGCTTCCCAACCCTCAGTAATATCAGTCACGACTATTATTGGCATGGTTATATTGCGGCTGCGCTCGATGATATGCCTCACGTCACTGTGCAAGGCAATATTGGCTATACGCTTGGGTATTGTGGTGCGGGCGTCTCTTTTAGTGCACAAGCTGCTTACCGACTAGCGCAACAAATCGCGGGAGTCACAGTACCAAATTTACCTTTATATCGAACACCACTGCCTTATTTGCCATTTCCTAGCCTCAGACGAGTTGGCCAATGGGGGTACTATCAATACGCACAGTTGAAAGATAAGCTTGGTTGAGCATGTTAACCCGAGTGTCAGTCTATGGCTTTGCAAAAGGCTGACACTTTGTGCACATTTACTGCACAATTAAAACCTACAGTTAATTCATAATCGAAACGACACTTTACCTATAGGAGTGATTGTGATGAAACTGACCAATCTCATAACACCTAAGTATCTCCTTCTATTCGCAACCACTTTTACACTATTTGGTTGCGGTAGTTCTGACAGCAATAATGACGAGATCATAGCTGATAATTCATCTGCCAATACTACCTTAAATAATGGCAATGCTAGCAGCGACTCGACAGAGAGCAGTTCAAATAGTTCATCAAACTCTGGTAACAATGCATCTTCAGATAACGATACAGACGCAGATAATGGTACTGCATCTATAAATGGTTCTACTGACGGTGTGCTATGTGATTACTATTACAATGAATACAATGATTCAGCTTCTGTCCAAGCCACCAGCAACGCTCAGTGGTCATGTGATGGCAGTAATCGAACACTCATTGCCAATGGTCTACCAGAGCACGCTACGGGGCAATTCCCCAATGCCAATAACCCCAATGAAATCAGCGAGCAAAACGTTTCTATAGCCTATACGCTCACTCCCAATGAAAGCACAACAGCAAGTACTTTAGGTGGCCCTCGAGGTGCGACTGGCTATGTTTTAAATGGCGTAAAGATTGACGCCAATACTGCTGGCACCTGTGATGATTCGGGTAATAACTGTAGTCTAATTGGCAATGAGGGGAATTGGCATATCGAAGCGCTGGGACAAACCAGTTTCAACTTCGGCACCGACGACAATAACGCCCATGTGCAACCAGGTGGTACCTATCATTATCATGGTATGCCGGAAGGATTTATAACGCTCAGAGGTGGCAATAATACAACTATGACTTTAATTGGCTGGGCGGCTGACGGCTTTCCTATCTACGCACGATATGGTTATAGCGAAGCTGGCAATGCTAATTCGCCAATAAAAGTAATCGCAGGCAGCTATCAGTTGATTGAAAATATCAGCGCCAGTCGCCCATCTGTTGAAGTGTATCCACTGGGCACTTTTGCCGAAGACTGGCAATATGTAGCAGGGTCTGGAGATTTAGACGAATGCAATGGCCGCTTTGGTGTAACGCCTGAATTCCCTGAAGGTATTTATCATTACTACGCCACCGATTCTTACCCGTATTTCCAACGCTGTGTTAAAGGCATACTTTAGTTAAGGAGCGCGAGCCATGAATAGAACAAATCATTTAAGCACCATGGTCTTTTTTACTTGGCTTTTAAGTCTTATTTTCAGTACGGCTAGCCATGCACATTTAATGGCACCGCATAAAGGTACGCTTAATTTTGATGAGACTGGGGGCTATTTAGTACTGTCTTTACCTTCCTCTGCATTCTTAAAGTTTGATGAAAATAACGATAATCAATTAACAATGAAAGAAATAAAAACGCGACAACAAGCGATCATTTCACTCATCACCAAATCGATTTATTTAACAGAAAAAAATAAGAAAACGTATTTGAGTGGCGCACTATTAGCGCCGCAGAAAAGCCATACAAAGGGACAAAAGCATGTAGAGCAAATAGTCGTAATTGGTAAGTTCTTATCACCATTATCAAATAGCACAACATTGAATGCGTCTTTATTTGGCGATACAGAAAAAAGCAAAGAGTTAACAGTCATGGCTTCAAATAAGAGTAGTAATCTGAAGCATATATTTAAGCTAAATGAACAACAAGCCAGCCAACGATTATTTCATTGAAGTGTAAGGAAGCGATAGCTTCTTTACACTGATTTATTTGACCTCTTCATCAAAACTTCAAAATCTTTTAACTTCATAGGTTTTGATAACAAATAGCCTTGAATTGCATCACACTTCGCATTTTTTAGATAATCTAGCTGCTCTTGTGTTTCAACACCTTCTGCTGTTGTAACCACCTTTAATGATTTCGCCAATGAAATAATATTTTCTAGAATTGCCTGCCCTTTTACCGACTTCATACCTAAACGAATAAAGCTTTGATCTATTTTTAAATGCTTAATGGGCAGCGATAACACGGTTTCTAAATTTGCATGCCCAGTACCATAGTCATCAATGGCCACTGAAATACCCGCCTTCTCTAAACGCATCATATTAATGGCTGTTTTTTTATAATCTTTTATCAAACCATACTCGGTGACTTCTACTTCAAGCATATGTGGTGGAATATCAAACTCCCCAACATGCTCAAAGATAACTGCGATGGTTTCTTGCTCAAACAAATGCCTTGCCGATAGATTGATTGAGATTGGCAAGGCTTCTAACCCCATATCAAGCCATTGACGGATCTGCTTACATACAGTTCTGATCACATACCTGTCTAACTGAGGCATCATGCCTTTTTTCTCTGCCAAGGTGATAAACACCCCAGGGGAAATCACCTCTCCTTCACACTGCCATCTTATAAGTGCCTCGGCTGCACAAGGCTTTAACGTTTTTGTATCGAATTTTGGTTGGTAATCGAAGTATAGGTCTTGTTCTTCTATCGCTTTTTCAAGCGCTTGCTTGAGCCAAGCCTGATATTTCAGCTCTTCCAAAAAGTCCACATCAATCTTAACGACAGAGCCATAACTTCTATTATCTAGATCCCGTAAAGCCAAATCACATTGACCAAGTAAATCACTGAGACTTTCACTACTTAAAAGCTTGGCAGTACAACGAACAAATTTTAGCTTCACATAAAAGTCATCTAATTCGACTTCTTTTTTGTTTAGCTTATGAAACTGCTTACTCTCTTCTTTAAGTGAGCTTTGATGAAGCACGATAAACCGGCTAGAGCGCACTCGCGCAGCTATCATGCCCTGTAGAGGAAGCTCTGTTAACGCGTTAGCAAAAGCACAAATATACTGGTCGCCGACTTTTGGACCGTAAACATCATTTAAATCTTGCAGCCCTTCAAGCTCAATCACTGATAGTTGCATAGGTAATTTAAGCGCTTTTAATTGATGAATAACGCCATTTAAATTCTGGAGCTCAGTTAATGAATCAAAATACGCGAGCTTTTTTATCGATTGCTCATATCTTGCAACATCACTAAAGTCTCTGACAAAGGCAATATATCGCTGCTGTTCATTGACTCTATATTGAGAAATAACAATTTCGACTGGGAAAGCTTCGCCATTTTTTTTTACTGCTGCCACGTTTCGGATCGTGTTAAGCACTTGCTCCATGTGTTTCTTACCGGAGTGATTCATCATGCTTTGGCTGTGTTTGCGCTGATATTGTGTCGGTATTAATACAATGACATTACTACCCAATAGTTCAGCCTCATGACTATAACCAAACATGGTAACTGCGGTTTTATTAACATGGGTGATCATGCCTTGCGCATCTGTTTCTACAATGGCATCCGTTACCAGGCCATTCACCAATTCGGAAAATTGTGCCTGCGCATTTAAGTAGCTTTGCAAGTATTCATTTAATGCAAAAGAGTCGTTTAAAGTACATTGCAGTGGGAAGAAGTCACTTTGCTTATTTTCGGTAACCCTAGCGCTATGCGCCCCATCATTAAATTGCGTAATGACTCGCTGGATCTCAAAGATGGTCCTTTTGAGCTCTTGCCTTTTAACTTTTAAATATAGAAAAAAGAAAAATAAAAATAGACTGATTAATATCACTGACAAGTAGAATACTTGTCGTTGCAACTGCTCAAGCTTGTTGCTGATGTCACGTTTAAGATAAAGATAATGACTCGCTTTATTGGAACCCAATTCATAAATAGGTTGAACCAGCTGTAACCAGTTCTCGTTCACATCTAATCGCGTATCTGAGGAGACAAAATTAAAGATATTTGCATCTATTTCCAGTAATGGCTTGCCCTCATCAGCAATTTGATTCGATGCCACCACAACTTTATTCGCGGTGACTAGAATTACTCTTTCGACATCTCTTAGTTCGCTTTTTAAAGTAAGCCAGTTCTTGCTTTGCTCAATGTCATTATGACTAAAGTTGTAAGCAAGTACCTCTGCACTAAAACTTAAACGAGCCAAATTATCTTCAGCAATGCTATCAACTAGGCGCTGTTTAATAACCAATTGATAGGCCAGAAATATACAACTCATTACAGCTATAATAATGAGTACGACAGATATCAGCAGTTTACTTTTCATTTCTTACCATATCTAAAATTACCGAACTGATTAAATCATCACAGTCACAATCTTCTGTGGTTATATGCTCTTCTTTCAATACCGAAGAAAATCTCCTTACCAGCTGCTTTTGAGCCTCAACTTGAGCATACCAATCAATAACTTTATCTAGTGCAAATAAATGTAACTGTTGATAGGACGAGTAAAACTGCGCTTCTGGTAAGTTAAGTCTATTATTTAAAGAATGAAAGTAAGGCGTAATATTGTGATTTATTGCTGCCACTGTTTTTGAGTTAGCGGCTAAAAAAGCGCTCAAGACAGCTTGCTGATTAGCATTAAAGTCATGCCGATTAACAATTAAAACATCAATGATTTCACCCGGGATCTGGGTGCTATCAAACAGGTTTGCAGCGCCCGCAGCTAGCAACTTACTTTTTACGGGATCAAAGGTGAGAACAGCATCTACTTGCTCTTCAATCACAGCAGAATAATGGCGGTTTACTTCTAAATTAACAATTTCAAAGTCTGATTTTTTTAATTGGTTTATTTCTAAAAATCGTTTTAAAAAGTAGGCCCCTAGCGCTGAGGTTTCTACACCGATTTTCTTTCCTTTAAGCTCTAAAATAGAGTCATAGTGCAGTGACATTAACGCATCAGCACCAAATGACTCATCAATAACCCAAACTACTTGGATATCGTAACCTAAGGTTTTAATTTTTACCGCTTCATCAAGTGTCACGGCAGCGACATCAATCGAGTTATTTATTATCCCGTTAAGTACCTGAGAAGCGTTCCTGTACTCTACAAACTTTATCTGTGTTTGAAATTCTGGATATTTCTTTTGAGTAACATATAAAGGCTCATAGCCAGGCCAAGTATTGGTTCCTATCCTCAATGGTGTTTGGGCTTGCTCAGTACAGCCCAATAGAAATATGCAAAAAAGTATAAGTAAGACTCTGAAATACATAGGTTCATACACAAACAAAACTGATGTATTTAAGTGTAGATGGTATTTCTAAAAGTGATATGAATCTTATTATTAGAGGTAGATTTTCACGAGAAGCACAAGCTTCTCGCAATGCATCCTTTACTGAGCGTTTAAAGCATCCTGTTCAATAAACTCTGGGTAACCTGGTGGTTTAAAGCGATTTATATTATAAACAAACCGGCTATCTTTGACTGGTAGAGTGGCAGAGCCATAATCATACTGGTTAAGCTTTTCACGTAAGCCATGGTTATCGATGCCATCACCCTGCATTTCGTACCAACTGATAATTGAAGGGGTTACAAAGCGGTTATAGGCCGTTTCAGCAATTTCATTGCTTTTGGCAAAGCGCAGCGCATGAGTCAAAATGCCATCCTTGTGATAAACAATTTTTAAATGGCCATTTTCCATAGGTAGTTCAGATACAGGCTTAGTAAATAAATCTCCATGCGCACTGTAACTACCGTGCGTCACTAATCCATCTTTGGTCCATACAGCTGCATATTCCCAATCATGACGATGCCCTCCTCCAAAATATGAAAATACCTGATCTTTTTTAAAATAAAGTGCATAGAAATGCGCGCAATACTGCCCACTTGGGGTATCTTTGCACGCATAACGGTGTACGGTATTAGAGGTATTAAGAAACCAAGTATCTCGGCAGTTTCCGCCTAAACTGCCTGATGTTTTCAACCCGGCATTTTGCTGCCCGGTACGGCTTATACCTGCGCTCGGCAAGCAACCATCACCATCAAAATCGAAGATAGGTTCTGTACCATTGATAACGTACGAAGCGGGCAATGCTTCATCTAAAGCGGCAAAGTCATTCGCCATAAGGTTGGTCGAACTTAACGCATAAGTCACAATGAGGCTTATACTGTGTAACAGAAGTGTCTTTGGTGTTGTCATATTGATTATCCTTAAAAAACCCAAAATAAAAATACAACAATTTTGTTACATTTAAAATTTATTTTCCTAACTCAGAAATCGCCATAAAAACCCTACTCTTATTAAGAACTCCATCTAACCCCTTATTCCTAAAACAGCACAATGTAAAATAAATGTTATAAATAAATTGACGATGTAAAGTTGTTACTCTATTTTATCGTTACACCTCGATGGGTGTTGTGAACAACATAGACACGGATTATTTCAAGGAAATCTTATGAATCACTTAATTAAATCAGCCTTAATGGGCTCGTTATTGGCAAGCTTTTCCAGCTTTTCAGCAGACCTCGTTAAAACCACAAATGCGCTCTCTCCGCATCCTGAACTCGACATGATTGACCAGTTCAACAGTAGTGCAATGCAAGTTACTGATATAAAACGCGTACTGGCAAGCAATGTCGCTAGAGACTTAAAATCACAAAATAAGCATTGGTTAAACATGCTTAATGAAAACCACACTGCTAAGTTAAGCAAACTGCATTTAACCCAAAACAATCAGCAGTTGATGCAAAGCGCCAACGCTCGTACGCGTTCTCTAAAAGGCTTAGAACAAGAAAGCACTAACCTTTACCAACTTAGACTTGCCTCTGAAAAGATGCTTGAGCAATGGCAAGACGGTCAACAACCCCTTATTGCGTTTGCACCTAAAGGCGATGACAAAGATTGGATATACATTGAAGCATTTGACGCTCAAGGTAATGTGCATCTTCTAGATGCGCATACTATGCCCTCTCAACCTGTTCTGATCTTAGAATTAGACGGCCAGCAAGTTAAAAAAGAAGGCCTTGCTGTTATGCAGTCTATTTTTGAGCAAGCACGCAATCAGCCTGCAGCGGAATTTATGGCACAGCAAACAATGCAAGCGTCATCTATCTCTACATCAAAGCTTGATAGAATTCGTCTAAATGATGATGAAGAGCCTTGGATCTCTGGTAAAGCAGAAGTCTATGCGGTAGTGACAGGTGTGAGCCCATCTCGTGATGAGCCAATCTTAGACATCGTCGATATGCCCTACCTAGATCATGATGGCACTGACTATACGCCAAACCAAATTCTGATCCATTGGGAGCGTTACCGCTGGCAGGCTGCTGATGTCTTGTTGATGGAGCAAGATGACAATACTAACTATCAAGACTTGGCGACGACGTTTTTAGATATTGTGACTCAGGTGATGCGCGCAATACCAGATCCGAATGTACAAGGCTATGCGATTATTCCGCAATTAACTAACCAGTTAATTAAAGCCATGCCAAGTCACTGGTTTAGTAATGATGATGATTACCTAGATGTGTTCTACACACTATTTGAGGGTCAAACCTACAGTAATCATATGGGCGCCAGCAATAACGCAAGAATCACCTTAACACCGCTGACAATCAACCCGAGAAATTAAAGTTCAAAAAAAGGTTTGAAAACATAACCTTGAAAACATAACTTTGAAAACATAAGTTTTAAAACTAGCAACTAGACTCCCTGCTCTAACTGTAAAAGGCCTTAATTTAATGTGTAAGGCCTTTTCTTATTGTGCAAATACCTTGTTATTTAGCCATGTTGATAGCACCTATATGGCTTCGCTGTCTTACGATTAATAATTTGTACTTGATCGTGTTCTAAGCCTTCGAGACTGGGTTTTATTTCACGTTCAAAACGCATTGAAGCCGCTTCAATTCTTCTCGCTTCTTTTTCAATTGCACGAATATCGGATTCGTGATGTCTCACTATTTGCTCTATTTTGCGTGCTAGCTGCTTTTGCTCTCGTAACTTCTGCTTATCTATTTTTAGCACATTGTCATCTTCATAGGTCACCGCATCAGCCAGCTCTTCTAGCTGCTCTTGATACACTTCTAGCTCTTCATCCATATCACGAACGGGCTTTTCTAGCCGTGTCATTGTGTCTTCGATATTTTGCAGTGCCTGATAGGCAGAAATCTGTGATTTAGACATAGGCATATCTTTTACTTTTTCACAGTCTTTAAATACTTGGATGCGGTAATCTGAGTCTGCTTGCTTTTCTGGTGCAGCATTGGCAGCAACACATGCTGTTAAAACTGCGCTGCTTAATAAGGTTATGAGGGCTTGAATTTTCATGGCAGTCACCTTTCTTATTGATGTCATTGTTAATCAGTGTTTGAAAGGTTAGTCGCAGTGGTTTTGAAAAAAGTTTGAATAAATAAAATTTAAGCAATAAAAAAGCACAGGGCGAGTATTTTATTTGCTCACTGTGCTTTTAGCTTTTAGCTTTTAGCTTTTAGCTTTAGCTTTAGCTTTAGCTTTAGCTTTAGCTTTCAAAATATTACTTCTTAACCCACTTGCCATTTACTTTTACAAAATGGCCTTTCGCCGTTTTTTGCAATGCTTTTTTGCCCGCTTGTTGTTCGACCTGCGCCAAGGTAATGCCATGCTTTTTGGCTAACTGCTCATACTTTGCTTTACGCTTGGCATTGATTGAATCAGCTAAACTTTTTGCATCAGCACTGTTTTTCACAACACCTAAATAACCCGATGCAGTTTCACCTACCAGCCCTTGAGATTTAGCCGCAGTTAAATCTAATGCGAAAGCTGAAAAGGCAAAACTTAAGGCTAAAACTGGCAATAAAAATACACTCTTTTTCATAACATTCTCCTTAGAATAACTCACTGTCATCGCTAAATAAGTCATCTAGCTCTTTATCTACTTTCACGCGGATCTCATGATCTACTTTTACATTCAAATTAATGGTGATTGGTTCTTTGGTTTCTACTTGTACCTTGTGCGTGCATCCCATAAGCACTAAGGCACTGAATAAAGCCGCTATCCACTTCATGGTGTTCCCCTATTGAGTTAAAGCTTTCTCTACTTGTTGACTAATTTCATCATTCAATCGCAACGCCTTAAATAAGGTGTAAATATTTTCATGATGCGTGTAATTAAAGTTCACTGGCTGTGCTTGGCTTTTATTTTCACCTTTAATATTCACACCCAATGTTAACCAGCCATCTTCTGTTAATGCCACATCACTGCGCAGCGTATCTATATCTAAATTATCCAGTAAACCAATCACCGTCTTCAGTTGCGGCTGTTGAGCTTTGAGTGCATTCACAGATGCATTTTCTGACACACTCAACATGCCTGCGCCTAAATTGTAGAGCTTACCTTCAATGATGCTCACTTTGCCATCGCGCACTTCAATTGGCAACTCGCCCGATACACGCCCTGTTAACTCAACGCCGGCTTCACGACCCGCTTTAGCTAAAATTGCCAAATCTAAGTTTTCAGCTTTTGCTTCAATGCGTTGTGGCGCTTGTGTGAGTTGGACCTTATCCGCTGTAAGTAAACCATCAAACGCCTCTGCCGTAATAGCACTCAACCACGCCTGATTATCTTGAGCCTGAAGATCTGCGGTAATGTTTGTTAGCACAGCACCTGAACGAAACTCGTCAATTGTCACTGTAGTTTTTGGAATATTAATCACACCTGAATTAACCTGCCCGGTAATTTTGCCTGATGCATTACTTATATAATGCGTATCAAACAAGGCTGATACACCAAATTGCACATCAAAATTAACATTCTGTGACACTAAATCACCACTTGCTACAACACTGGAGCTACCCGTTTCTATTTTTAATTTAGGCGCTACTTCCTCCAAAACTGGCTGTAAACCTGTGAGATCTTGTTCAATCATGACCAGTTGAAAAGGCTGCGCTTTATTCGTTAATTCATGGCGAAATGATAGGTTCATGTCGAGCACATCAATATCATGCTCAAAGCGCATACCTTCACTAAAATTAATTTGAGAAGTGATATTCATATCTTCTACGAGCAGTTCTGGAGTTGCAATCGCATCAAGGTGTGTCGTCAGCGCGAGCACACTGGTATTCATAAAATCTTGCATACTGCCTTTTAAGTTCAAGCTTTGTTGTATACCTTGAATTTGATTTTCTGCTTGTTTGATGCCTTTTAATTGCCAATCAGCATCAAATTGAATCGCATCATCGATGAGCTTTGATTGCCACTTTGCTTTGAGGTCTCGCCCCTGTACCAAAGGATGATTGAACGACACAAGCGATAGCTCTCCATCTGCTATCGCATTTATATGCTCTGAAAGTTCACCCTCTACATCAAGATTAAGTGTTAACTTGGGCAGTTTAAGTGCTTGCCCTTGCCCGTCGATAAATTCTACTTTTAGAAGCTCAAGCTGGTTACTTGTTTTAAATGATATGTCGCCGCCAAGCCTACCTTTCACATCAAGCTTTGAATCAAACTTGATATTCGCTTGTTCTATAGGTGAGTTATCGATAAAAAATGCAGGCATATTAGGTTGAATTAAACTAACAGATATTTGGCTTTGAAACGCTTCACCACTGATACCAATAGGCCCATCTAGCTGTAATGTGCCAATTAATGCTGTTTGATGCTTTAAACTAAACTGAGACTTAAAATCCTGGGTAAGCAATTCAGCCTCTACATTATCTAATTGAATCTGGGTTAGCGCACCATTTGAAAGTATGACTTGATCTGTCGACAAGACATTATTACGTAAAGACAACACGCTAGGTAATTGCAAAGTAACCTGCTCGGCCATTAAGTCAGCAGCTTGAACACCCTGTGGCAAGTGTGTTTGCAATACCTCAATGCATGCTAAGGCCTTTACCGTGTTGGTAAGCTGGCTCAAATCAGCAACTGCCGCTCGATTTAACAAATCGACTTCACCGCTAATATTACCGAATGAATTTGCTGACACCGCGCACTCTGGTAAGTAGTGCTCTGCCAGTACTTCAATCTCACCATTAAATTTCAGCTGTTGACCGTCAAATGCTGCGTTCATCGAACCTTCTAACAGTTTGACTTGCTCAGGCTTAAAAGCTTGTATTGCGTTACTTGCTAATGAAACTTGGTTTAGCGTTAGCTTATTTTTAAATATGCTTACTTGACCAATGAGATCACCATTGACTTCAAAGCGATTGAGGCTTGGTTCATTAAGGCTCATTGATACAGGCTTTATTAATGGAGTGCCTGACAGACTAATTTTTTTGACATTTAGCAGTGGACGCTCGTCAGGTAATACAAGATTAAGAGGTTTAAATTGAGGTGTTTCAGCGCTTGTCTCTTTTGCTGGCTTTAGCGCAATATTCAACTCTGCTAAAACAATATTTGACGGGTTAATGTCTGCTTTTATTAATTCAATAGACGCAGTAGAGTGTTCAATGCATACCCTTTCAACCCTGATAGAACGCAACCCGGTAAGCGACCAATCTATACAACTGAGCTCTACATCGGCATCAACCAAATAGGGCGAAGCCACTTTGGCAACCAATGTATTTCTAAATCCATAAAGACAAATTAGGGCTGTGAATAAAAACACACCGACCCAAAGCAATCCCTTCTTAAACATAGCACCCTGACTAATAAGAATTAAACCCCGTTATTTTACCTATTTTTGTGATGTTTGTATCAGCAAAAATGTAATCATATGTAGGTGATATTAAAAACGCTCATTTTACATTATTTCACTGAATTGATGTGCCTAAGTCATATACATAATAGTAAAACTCATTTACGATTTTCGTAACTTAATAATAAAAAGGATTACCTAACATGATCAAAAAAGTGCTTTTAGCTTCAGCGCTATTGTTGCCTAGCTTTGTAAATGCTGATGAAAATAAAGTATCGGCTGGGGTTGGCTTTCAATATGGCGGGGCACTCGGCGTAAAATATGCTGTGAATACGGGCGAAAATAGCCGTTTATTTGCTGCTGTTGGACTCATTGGTGGCGCCATAGGTTATGAATATGCACTGAGTGAAAAGAATGCAATAAGCTTGGCACTTGGCTCTGAAGTAATGATCAGTGAAAAGGGCTTTGTCATGCTTGAGTACAATCATTATTTCCAAGGTCGCGACAATACTGGCTGGCGTGTTGGTGGCGGTATTGGTATTACCCGAGAAGATTTAGGAGGCGCATATGGCGCATACGGAGAAACCGATACAAAAGGAAACATTAGCGTAAATATTGGTTATCAGTTTTAACTTCCATCTTGTGAAAGACCCCTTAAGTCTTTCACGCTTTTTAAAATTAACTGCAGCACTATTTACAATTTACACTTTGGCTAAGTGAGTTCCCCCCGACTTTACCTCAAAACACATGACCCGCTTATAAAACTTCAATAGAATAAGTAAAATCAGCAAGTTAAGGAGAGAGTTATGGCTATTTCAGATCAGGATAAAGAAAGACAAGCAACCGCAGAGAAAGCTATTTTTAAGCAACGGTTTCTTTTGCTAGAGCATATTCTGTCTCACCCAAAAACCATAGTTCCAACAGAAAAAATATTTCATGATGGCAAAGAGAATGAAATATCTGAATTCATAAAAGAAAACTTAGAATCTAGTCACGACTATGATACTGATTTGCATAACTTCTTAACCAAATTTGATAGTTATAAGCAGTTTAAAGTTACTTCATATGAAGATGAAAAAGTAAGACAAGTTGCAGCACTAGCATGGTTAGTAATTCAACTTGAAAAACGGTCGCTCATTAGAATATTAAACCAAAGGTCATATGACAATAACAAACTAAAAGGTAAGCTATTTCTCCATAACATCGAAATTACAGATGAAGGCCTCAAATATTATAACCACAATCAAGGGATTGAAATTGCGAACGCTAATTTAGCTACAGCAAAGAAAGCATTTTTGATTGCAGCCTGTGCTGCTTTCGCAAGCGCGGTAGCAGCATTTATATCTGTAAAGACTTACATAGATAGTGATAAAGACAAGAAAATTACAAGTTTAAAAAAACAAATTGAAACTTATAAAACAAAAAAAACTATTCAACAAAGCCCCGCTATACAGCAATTACAAACCAGCACCCAAGCTTTGCTCGAAGCTCAGAAAACCAATCTCAACGCGTTAAGCCTACAACAACAAGCACAAAGTAAAACGCAAACGATAAATGCAAAAGCCTTACAGCAATTAATCACTGAACAACAAAGGCAAAATGAGATTTTAGAAGCGGCACTTTTACAAATAAGCCAAAATAATGAGCAGCAGATAAAAGCACAAGAAGCACTGATAAAAAACCTGCTTAAACCCGATGTGATAGAAGTAAAATCACCTGACGTAGTTGTAGAGCCAAGTATTGATCCTAACTTGAAATAAACTTACCCCAAGTGTTACTTATTTTTGATTTTCAACGTTGAATGAGCTGGTACTCACTGACACTAAAGAGAGCGATAATTAAAAATGACGCGGCATAAAGCCGCTGCTACCGTTCCAAACCTTCGGTAGCACCGACTTTATGTCGGGTTGAACTCAATTAAACACAAAAAAGGCCACCGAAGTGACCTTTCAATTAATCAAGTTGAGGCTGTGCAGACTAATTCGTCCTGAAGCTGCGGCCCGGTGCGTTACGCAGTAATCGTCATCGCAGACTGACGTAAAACACCCTGCGAAACTTCGATGACTTCAGGCATCCTGCCTTTCGCCCTTCGGGCCAGCTTCGCTGTTCAAAAATATTCCCGATATTTTTGTCGGTCTTAATTTTCACATACAAAAAAGGCCGCTTACGCGACCTTTTCTAATGAACTACATATTCACTCAATTAACCCACGTTTTTACGTGCGTTGCGGAACATGCGCATCCACGGGCTGTCTTCTTTCCACTCATCAGGGTGCCAAGAGTTAGCTACTGCACGGAATACACGCTCTGGGTGTGGCATCATGACTGTTGCACGACCATCAAGTGATGTAATACCTGTAATACCTTCTGGTGAACCATTCGGGTTGTTCGGGTATTGCGTTGTAGGCTTACCAAAGTTATCAACGTACTGAACGGCTACTGTGCCAGACTCAAGTGCTGCTTTAACTGCTGCGTCGTTTGCAAACTCAGCATGACCTTCACCGTGAGATACTGCGATAGGCATACGAGAGCCAGCCATACCTTGGAAGAATACTGACGGGCTTTCTTGTACTTCAACAAGGCTGAAACGTGCTTCAAAACGCTCTGACTTGTTGGTTACAAAACGTGGCCAGTGCTCAGTACCTGGGATAAGCTCTTTCAGAGTTGATAACATCTGACAGCCGTTACATACACCTAAGCTGAACGTGTCTTGACGCTCAAAGAATGTTTGGAACTGATCGCGTGCCATGTCATTGAATAGAATTGACTTAGCCCAACCTTCACCGGCACCTAGTACGTCACCGTAAGAGAAACCACCACATGCTACAAGGCCTTTGAACTCTTCTAGCGTTAGGCGACCTTCAAGGATGTCACTCATGTGTACGTCTACCGCTGCAAAGCCAGCACGGTTAAACGCCGCTGCCATTTCAACGTGTGAGTTAACACCTTGCTCACGAAGGATAGCCATCTTAGGCTTAGCACCTGTAGCAATGTAAGGTGCTGCTACGTCTTCGTTTAGATCGAAGCTTAGTTTTACGTTAAGACCTGGATCTTTTTCGTCAAATTTCGCATCAAATTCTTGCTTAGCACACTCAGGGTTATCACGAAGTGCTTGCATCTTATAAGTTGTTTCAGCCCAAATAGTACGTAGCTCAGTACGTGTATTTGCAAGGACTGCTTCACCGCCACGGTTGAAGATTACTTTGTCTTCCGTGTTTAGTGCACCAATAGTATGGCTGATTGCTGCAAGACCGTTATCAGCTAACACAGCTTCAACGGCTGCAAGGTCGTCATTGCGAACCTGAATCACTGCACCTAGCTCTTCGTTATAAAGCGCTTCGATGTCAGAGCCTGTCAGGCTATCAAGATTTACAGTCACACCAGTGCGACCTGCGAATGCCATTTCAGCAACGGTTGTGAATAAACCACCATCTGAACGGTCATGGTAAGCAAGTAGCTTCTCGTCAGCTACAAGTGCTTGCATCGCGTTGTAGAAGCCTTTTAATAGCTCTGGGCTATCAACGTCAGGCGTCTTGTCACCAAGCTGCTTATAAACCTGTGCAAGGCTTGATGCACCCATGCGGTTTTGACCTGCACCTAAATCAACTAGGATTAGGCTTGAGTCTCCTTTATCAGTGCGAAGCTGAGGTGTTACTGTTTTGCGAATGTCTTCTACACGACCAAATGCAGTGATTACTAGAGAAAGAGGTGCTGTAACCGCCTTATCTTCACCGTCGTCTTGCCATGTTGTCTTCATCGACATTGAGTCTTTACCAACTGGGATAGTCAGACCAAGTGCTGGACATAACTCTTCACCCACAGCCTTAACTGCTTCGTAAAGACCCGCGTCTTCACCAGGGTGACCTGCTGCTGCCATCCAGTTTGCAGATAGCTTGATGTTCTCAAGGCCACCAATGTTTGCACCAGCAATGTTAGTTAGCGCTTCTGCTACTGCTAAACGTGCTGATGCGCCGTAGTTTAGAAGTGCTGCAGGTGTGCGTTCACCCATTGACATGGCTTCACCGTGGTAAGTATCAAACGCAGCTGCTGTTACAGCACAGTTTGCTACAGGTACCTGCCAAGGGCCAACCATTTGGTCACGTGCCACAAGACCTGTCACAGTACGGTCACCAATGGTGATAAGGAATGTTTTCTCAGCGATAGTCGGTAGGCGAAGTAAACGCTTAGCCGCTTCTTCTACATCGATGCTATCTGTTTTAAGTGCTTCACCAGATACCTGCTTTGACTCAACGTCACGGTGCATCTTAGGTGCTTTACCAAGTAGTACTTCAAGCGGAAGATCTACAGGGTTGTTATCGAAGTGGCTATCCGCAACTGTTAGGTGGCGTTCTTCTGTTGCCTCGCCAATTACAGCGTACTGTGCGCGCTCACGCTTACAGATTTCTTCAAAACGTGCGAAGTCTTCTGCCGCAACTGCCAATACATAACGTTCTTGTGATTCGTTACACCAGATCTCGTGTGGTGCCATGCCCGGCTCATCGTTCGGGATGTTACGTAGTTGGAATTTACCACCACGGCCACCGTCGTCTACAAGCTCAGGGAATGCGTTTGAAAGACCACCCGCACCCACATCGTGAATAAACGCGATTGGGTTTTCGTCGCCTAGCTGCCAACATTTGTCGATAACTTCCTGACAGCGACGTTCCATTTCTGGGTTTTCACGCTGTACAGAAGCAAAGTCTAAGTCTTCGTTTGACTGACCAGATGCCATTGATGATGCCGCACCACCACCAAGACCAATGTTCATTGCAGGACCACCTAGGGCTACTAGCTTAGCACCTACTGGAATTTCACCTTTTTGAACGTGCTCAGTACGAATGTTACCTAGACCACCTGCAAGCATAATTGGCTTGTGGTAACCACGTACCTCTTCACCGTTATGGCTGTTAACTTTTTCTTCGTAAGTACGGAAGTAACCAAGTAGGTTAGGACGACCAAATTCGTTGTTGAACGCCGCGCCACCTAGCGGGCCATCGATCATGATGTCTAATGCATCAACAATACGACCAGGTTTACCGAAGTTTGTTTCCCACGGCTGTTCAAAACCAGGGATACGAAGGTTAGATACAGTAAAACCAACTAGGCCTGCTTTTGGCTTAGAACCACGACCTGTTGCACCTTCGTCACGAATTTCACCACCAGAACCAGTCGATGCGCCAGAGAATGGTGCAATTGCCGTTGGGTGGTTGTGAGTTTCAACCTTCATCAAGATTTCAATGTTCTCTTGATTGTAGCTGTACTCACCTTCTTTATTAGGGAAGAAACGACCCGCTTTAGAACCCTTCATTACCGCTGCATTATCTTTATAAGCAGACAGTACATTTTCTGGGTGCGTTTCGAATGTATTTTTGATCATTTTGAACAGCGACTTAGGCTGCTCTTCACCGTCGATTGTCCAATCGGCGTTGAAAATTTTGTGACGACAGTGCTCAGAGTTCGCCTGTGCGAACATGAATAGCTCGATGTCGTTCGGGTTACGACCTAGTTTAGTAAAGTTTTCTACTAGGTAGTCAATTTCATCATCTGCTAGTGCGAAACCTTGCTCAACGTTTGCTGTTGCAAGTGCCTCACGGCCACCACCAAGAATGTCTACTGATGACATTGGGCGCGGCTCTTCTACGCGGAATAGCTGACCTGCATCTTCAAGACTGTTGTGAACAGACTCAGTCATACGATCGTGTACTAGCTTAGCAACGTCATTTAGCTGCTCTGCGCTTAGCTCACCCTCAACATAGTAAGCAATACCACGCTCAACACGGTGAACCTTATCTAGGCCACAGTTGTTAGCGATGTCAGTTGCTTTTGATGCCCACGGAGAAATGGTACCAATACGTGGTGTTACTAAAATAAGTGCACCTTGAGGCTCGTGTTCGGCGATAGTTGGGCCGTACTTAAGTAGTTTATTTAGCTTGTCTAATTCCGAGTCGCTCAGCTCTGCAGTTAAGTCTGCAAAATGCATAAACTCAGCATAAATACCAGTTACTGGTAAATTCGCGTCAGAGCAGGTTTTAAGGATTTTTTGAACTTTGAAATCAGAAAGTGCTGGCGCACCACGTAAAATCAACATAGGTTATTTCATCCGGGGGTTAAGGATTGAACGATATTTAGGGCCGCTATTATAGTCGAATTCATGGCTAGTTTTAACTGTAAAATTATAAAACTGCCAAAAATCGTATTAGGTTCTTTATTATAGTAAAAAAACACCTTTACTTCAGAGTGTTAGATTTCTCATTTTGCATCTACTCAGAACTTTGATAGTTTAGTTTTATTAATAACCTCGCGCTTTGTCTTCATGCAGTTAAAACCATTGCTTACACTCATCATTTTTATGTGGGTTTTAGTCGGATGTGATAAACCGCCTATGACACAGCTTGAGCGCGTGCAACAAAAGCGCGAATTAAAGGTGGGCACGCTAGCAGGACCTGCCAATTTTTATCAGGCACAGCAAGGCGAGCAAGGCTTTGAATATGAGTTAACACAAGCATTTGCAAACTCACTTAACGTCAAACTTAATATCGTGCCGTTTTACAGCCTACCTGAACTTTTTCAACGTTTGGACAATGGTGATTTAGATTTTATTGCCGCCGGACTCAGTTACCACCCGCAACGTGGCGAGCATTATCGCTTTGGTCCAAGTTACCGGGCCATTAGCCAAAAGCTAGTTTATAAACAGGGGCCAAGACGACCAAGAAACTTTGAACAAGTCGATGCACCTATTACTGTATTAGCAGGCTCAAACCACTTAATTAGCTTACAAGAAGCGAAAAAAACCTATCCCAATATTGAAATACATGTTGTTGAAGATGTGGATGAAGAAGAACTACTACAAAACATCATTGACGAAAAAATTAGCTACACAATTGCTGATTCTCATTCTCTTGCCCTTTTTCGCCGCTACCATCCAGAAGTCAGTATTGCCTTTTCGGTCACAAAACAAGATTCGATCAGTTGGATAATGCGTAAAGATCCCGATGATTCGCTATACGCACTTCTGATGCCTTTTTTTGACAAAGTAAATCAAAACGGAAAATTAGCAGAGCTTGAAGAGAAGTACTTTGGCCATGTAGAAACATTTAACTATGTAAATACCCTCGCCTTTGTAGAAGCCACGAAAGAAGTACTCCCCAAGTACCAAGCATGGTTTGAAAAATACTCAGAACAAAACAAACTAGACTGGCGATTACTTGCCGCATTGAGCTACCAAGAATCCATGTGGAAACCGCGAGCAAAATCACCCACAGGAGTGCGTGGCATCATGATGCTCACGCAACCAACGGCAAAACAAGTCGGTGTAAAAAACCGTCTTAAACCCGAGCAAAATATTAGAGGGGGAGCTCTTTACTTAAGTAAACTGATCAAACGTGTTCCCAAGTCCGTACAACACCCTGACAATGTTTGGTTTGCGATGGCGTCTTACAATGTGGGCTGGGGGCATGTGAATGACGCACGTAAAATTACAAAGCAACAAGGTGGCGATCCAAGCCGCTGGGCAGATGTGAAAAAACGACTACCACTGTTGGTTAAAAAGCGCTACTATCGAAAAACACGATATGGATATGCACGTGGGGATGTGGCAGTTCAATACGTTGATAACATCCGCCGATATTATGATGCACTGGTTTGGTTAGATGAAAACGGTGCGCTCAATTCAGAAAACGGACAAAAGTGACGCTTTCGGTCGCGTTGTCACAAATTTGCAATCATTCCCTGTAATTCTGCCAATCGTAGTATCAATCAATTTTCTTAAATAACGAGTTATATTGTTTGATATATGTACCAAAGATATTGGTATGGTTTAATCTCTCACAATTAGGAGGTGTCGATGCTTAACAGACGTCGTACTCACCAATTTAAACGAAACACTTCTCATACATCACCAAATCGTAGACGTGTTTTGACTAAAAATTCGCACAAGAAGGTGCTTAATCGAAGAAAAGCGTTCGCCATCATGCAAATGGATGAAATGGCAGAAAAAAATGAAGCAGCAGCTCAGCCTTCTTGAGCTGCTTGTTTTGCCAACCTTTTCGCTTCTTTAATTTCTTTTCTGCGGCGACGAAAAAAAGCCGATAATTTTTCTGCACACTGATCAGCCATCACACCCGAAGTCACCTCTAACTGATGATTTAACTTAGGCTCTCTAACGATATTCATGATGGAACCCGCAGAACCCGTTTTTGCATCAGCTGCGCCATATACTAAGCGCTTAATACGGCTATGAACAAGTAAACCAGCGCACATAGGACAAGGTTCAAGGGTGACATATAAAGTGCAATCAATCAGGCGATAATTCTCGATTTTCTTACCGGCTTCTCGCACTGCCATCATCTCAGCATGGGCTGATGGATCATGGTTACAAATTGACTGATTCCAACCCGCGCCTACGAGCTCACCATCTTTCACTAACACGGCCCCAACAGGAATTTCATTCTGTTGCTCAGCTTTATCAGCATATTCTAGGGCCTTTTGCATCCAGTATTGATCTTGCTCGATTTCTGTCATTAGTGTCTGTTACTGCTACTATTTAGAAAGTTTAAGCGCAAATATACCACATTTAATTGCAATATTTGTCGATTTGGCATGGCTCAAGCTCCCGCATTTAGGCTATAATTCGCCGCTTTTTTTATTTCTTGAGCTACAACACACACGGGTAACACATGAAATTTCCGGGACGCCGCAGGCATAAACATTATTTTCCGGTGGAAGATAAAGACCCACTACTAGACCAGATCAGTAGTGAAGATGGGCTTAAGCGCAGTTACATTTGCGGCATTGACCAAATCGTTGTCGATATCGAAGCCAAAGTTGATCAAGCATTTCTTGATGAATTTGGCCTGCAACGAGGTATGTCACAAGTCATCGAAAGTGAGGTGACAAACGCGTTATATGACCGTCTTAAACGCGAAAATATGATCGATTATGAATTTGCAGGTGGCACTATAGGTAATACCATGCACAATTACTCGGTGTTAGCCGACGATCGCTCAGTACTGCTTGGTGTAATGAGTGAAAACATAAAGATTGGTAGCTACGCATACAAGTTTTTATGTAATACCTCTAGCCGAGTCGATCTGGATTATTTGCAACCAGTTGACGGCCCTATTGGTCGCTGCTTCACATTAATTGACGATACAGGGGAGCGCACATTTGCGATCAGCCCTGGCTTAATGAATCACTTAAAGCCTGAGTCAATTCCAGAGCAACTTATTGCAAATGCTTCAGCACTGGTAATTAGCGCCTACCTAATGCGCACATCTGGTGATGAGACGATGACAGAGGCAACACTTCAAGCAGTTAAATACGCGAATGAAGCCAACGTTCCGGTTGTTTTGTCACTCGGTACCAAGTTTTTAATCGAGCAAGATCCTAAGTGGTGGGCTGAGTTTGTCGAAAAACATGTCGATATCTTAGCGATGAACGAAGAAGAAGGTGAGGCAATCACAGGCTTCAGCGATCCGCTATTGGCTGCTGACAAAGCGCTTGATTGGGTTGACCTTGTTATTTGTACTGCTGGTCCTAAAGGCCTCGTTATGGCAGGTTACGTTGATGATGAATTCAAACGTGAAACAGAATACCCGCTACTGCCTGGTGCAATCGCTGAATTCAACCAATATGAATTTTCGCGATCTATGCGCAAAGATGCATGTGTTAACCCGATTAAAGTTTACGCACATACAGCGCCTTATATGGGTGGTCCTGATTCAATTAAAAATACCAATGGTGCGGGCGACTGTGCGTTAGCTGCGGTATTACATGACTTATCAGCCAACGAATACCATAAAATGAATGTGCCAAATTCAGCAAAGCACGAACACACAGCGGTTACTTACTCATCATTAGCTCAGATCAGTAAGTATGCAAATCGTGCAAGCTATGAAGTTTTAGTACAGCACTCTCCTCGTTTATCGAGAGGTTTACCAGAACGTGAAGATTCATTAGAACAAGCGTATTGGGAACAATAAGCAGATTTGTACTAAAACAAATTAAACTTATAAAGCCGACAAATCAGTCGGCTTTATTGTATTTATGCTTACGTATTAATTATTAAGTAAGTTTTAATGGTTAATATGCTCAGCTAGATATTCTAATGCGGCTATTCCCGCGACCGAGTTACCATAACTGTCTAAACCTGGAGACCACACAGCAGCTGTAAACTGCCCCGGTAACACGGCAATAATAGTACCTGAGACGCCTGACTTCCCCGGCATACCAACGCGATAAGCAAAGTCGCCGGCTGCGTCATAAAGACCACTGGTAAATAATAAAGAATTGAGTTGTTTAGTTTGCTTTGCCGATAACACTTGCTCACCACTTTGCAAACAAACCCCTTTATTACTCAAATAAGAAAACGTCTTAGCAAGCTCAATCACATTCACCTCTATGGCACAGTAATTAAAGTAACTCCAAAGCACTTTTTCGACGTCATTATCAAAGTTCCCGAAAGACTTCATTAAATAAGCCATAGCAGCATTGCGATACCTATGCTGATATTCAGAGTTCGCCACAGTGCGATTTATCACAACATTATTGTTACCCGACTGAGCTCTAAACTTCTCTAGTACAGCATGAATAGGTGCGCTCAAACGAGAGTAAAGTGCGTCTGCTGTAACGATAGCACCTGCATTAATAAAAGGGTTTCTTGGTTTACCTTGCTCGAACTCAAGCTGAGTCAATGAGTTAAAAGCAGTTCCAGATGGTTCTTTACCAACACGCTGCCACAACTCATCCCCATAGCGCTGTAATGCCATGGTTAAGGTGAGTGCCTTTGACACTGATTGCACTGTAAATTTATTACTGACATCTCCAGCCGAGTATACTTTGCCATCAGAGGTTTGCAGCGCAATAGCAAACTGACCTTTCTTCTGCTCGGCCAACGCAGGAATATAGGTCGCAACTTCTCCCTGGTGAGAGAATGGCTCAACATGCTGGCATGTTTTTTCTAATAAAGTTTGATAATCAAGCACTAAATAAAGACCATTATTTTTTTCACAATATAGCCGATGTTAAACCACCAAAACACCAGTCGATATTCGTAACTAACAATATTAATTCAATACAAAAATCTAAACTCTCAAGCAACTCTCTTAAATAATACCAATCCGCTTAACTAAGTGGTCTATTTTGAGAAAAGGTATTAGTCATAAACGAAACAAGCCCGATAAATCGGGCTTGTTTCGTTGTATTTGCAATAAACTTATTGGCTTAAGTTCATCTCTTGAATAATTTCGTGGGCGATAGGTGGTGTAGTGCTCACTGGTTTTTCGTGCCTATCTGCTTTTAACTGACCCTTTCTATGCTTTAGGGCGGCATCTAATTTTTTAGCTGCTGCTGATATAGCTTTGTACATAACATCACCATCTCCTTTTACTGCTACGCGTGCGCCTTCATAGTTGGTGCTAATCTCAGTGTAAAACTGGTTGTGCTCTTTACTAATAATAATATCTAAGGCGATCAATGAAGGAAAGTGGGTTGCAACTTTGGCAAACTTTTCTTGGACATGCTGTTTTACGGCGTCGGTTACATCTACGTGATGACCAGAAAGATTTATTTTCATAGGGTATCCTTTTTTTGTTTACCTCAACTACAGTATTGAGGGCAAAATTGGATTTCACAAGCAAAAAAATAGAAATTTTATTTTAATGAGAATGTCACTTGATTCAGATCAGCGCCACATTGCAAGTGCCTAAAAAGAAAACACCTTTCTATGGTTTTGAGTTGACTGAGGTTTATTTTGCTAGAAATGAAAAAACCTCGCTATTGCGAGGCTTTTCAATGATGGTGCCCAGAGGCGGAATCGAACCACCGACACGAGGATTTTCAATCCTCTGCTCTACCGACTGAGCTATCTGGGCA